>NZ_CP085154.1:2120910-2423898 GCF_022788695.1 Pseudosulfitobacter sp. DSM 107133 | reverse complement strand
CCGTCCGCACTCTCGGCGTTGGCGTATCCCGTTCCCAACGTCCGCTGTTAGTTCGTAAATGCTCGGCATGCGACACCCGCCATCAATCCGCCCCGTACAGCGGCACCGTAGACATGCTGACCTTGGCGCTGCCTTCGGTCAGCTCGCGGGCGTGGGCCACGTAGATCAGTGTCTGGTTCGCCTCGTCAAAAATCCGTTTCACCCGCAGGGATTTGAACACAATCGAGCGCGAGGTGCGAAACACGTCCTCGCCTTCCTCGCTGCGGTCGATGTCTCCGATCTTGATCGGACCGGTCTGGCGGCAGGAAATGGACGAATTCGACGGGTCCTCGAACCAGTTGCCATTGGCAATCCGGTCGATCAGGCCACGGTCGAAATAGGCAATGTGGCATGTCACGCCGGTGACTTCGGGGTCGGGAATGGCTTCGATCACGATGTCATTGCCCGCCCAGTCGACGCCAATCTCGCCCACCTGTTCAGCCTGTGCCGCGCCGCTGATTCCCAGCGCCGCAGCAAAAACCCAATGCCCCAGACGGCTCAAAACGTCAGCACCGCATGCTCGCCCATGTCGGGCGTGGCCTCGGTCAGGTTGGCCTTGGCAATCTCATACAGGAATTTCGCGCCGCCATCGGTGGCCCAGACCTCGGCCTTGGACAAGGTCATGCGGACAAGGCAGACATCGGGGTCCTTCTGCCCCCCTTCAAACCAGGCATCGGCAATGGGTGACCAAAGGTCATCCAGCGTCTTGGGGTCGGTCACGACGTCCAGCGTGCCCTCGACCGTGGCGTAGAGTTTGTTGCGCTGGCAGGCGACCAGATAGGTGGCGGCGCTGCCGGACTTGCCGGCATCGGCGATGTCGGTGCCATGGGCCGTGATGAACCACAGCGCGGTGCGGTCGTCGTCATGCAGCGTGTGCGACATGGGGCGGGCGCGGTTGGTGGGCGTGGCCAGCATACCGGCGTTGATGTCGCTCATACGGTCCCAGAAGGTGCCGGTCAGTTCGGATCGGGTGGCATGGTCTTTCATGGCAAAACTCCTTTTTTTATCGTCAGTTGCCATACCAACGCCCGATCCCGTGGCTGTGTTCCACAGGCCGGTTGGTGAAGATGCTTGACCGGACGGGGGTCGTGGATGTAAGTAATGAACAAGCGTTCAATAACGGGAGGGATGCGCCGATGTTTACCCATTCTATGACGTTCGATCTGGGCGAGGATGCCAACAGCCTGCGCGAGATGGTGCACCGCTGGGCGCAAGAGCGCGTGCGCCCGATGGCGCAAGAGATCGACCAGACCAATGAATTCCCCCCCGCTTTGTGGACAGAGATGGGCGAGCTGGGCCTGCTGGGCATCACCGTCGAGGAGGAATTCGGCGGATCGGGCATGTCCTACCTCGCGCACACCGTCGCCGTGGAAGAGATCGCACGGGCGTCGGCCTCGGTCTCGCTGTCCTACGGCGCGCATTCGAACCTGTGCGTGAACCAGATCAAACTGAACGGCACGCCCGAGCAAAAGGCGAAATACCTGCCCGGTCTGGTCAGCGGCAAACACGTAGGCGCACTGGCCATGTCCGAACCGGGCGCGGGCAGCGACGTTGTCAGCATGAAACTGCGCGCCGAAAAGCGGAACGATCATTTCCGCCTCAGCGGCAACAAATACTGGATCACCAACGGCCCCGACGCCGACACGCTGGTGGTCTATGCCAAGACCGACCCAGATGCCGGCAGCCGTGGCATCACCGCCTTCCTGATCGAAAAGGATATGGCCGGTTTCTCCACCTCGCCGCATTTCGACAAACTGGGGATGCGCGGCAGCAACACCGCCGAGCTGATCTTTGACGGTGTCGAAGTGCCCTTCGAGAACATCCTGGGTGAAGAGGGCAAGGGCGTTGCCGTGCTGATGTCGGGTCTGGATTACGAGCGCGTCGTGCTGGCGGGCATCGGCCTTGGCATCATGGCCGCCTGTCTGGACGAGGTCATGCCCTATGTGTCCGAGCGCAAGCAATTCGGCCAGCCCATCGGGAACTTCCAGCTGATGCAGGGCAAGATCGCCGATATGTACACCGCGATGAACAGCGCGCGGGCTTACGTCTACGAGGTGGCGCGCGCCTGCGACCGTGGCACCGTGACACGGCAGGACGCGGCGGCGTGCTGTCTCTATGCATCCGAACAGGCGATGGTGCAGGCGCATCAGGCGGTGCAGGCGCTGGGCGGGGCGGGGTTCCTGTCCGACAGCCCTGTCAGCCGCATTTTCCGCGACGCCAAGCTGATGGAAATCGGCGCGGGCACCTCGGAAATCCGCCGGATGCTGATTGGCCGCGAACTGATGGGCGCGATGGCCTGAGGCGGCGGCACTCGGGGAGGGGGCGCAAATGGACCGGCTGTTGGACCTTGGTACGAAAGAGACGGTGCTGCATGCCAGCCTGCCTGCGCTGGTCGAGGTGCTGGAGTGGATTGCAGCGGGCATCGACCTGTTTGCCATCCTGCTGCTGGTCATCGGCGCGGCCCGCTTCATGGCGGGTTTCATCGCAGCCGAGCTGCGCCGCGACAGCGGCCAGCGGTTGCGCGCCTCGAACCGCGCCCGGCTTGAACTGGGCAATTACATCCTTGCGGGGCTGGAGTTGTTCATCGTCTCGGACGTGATCCACACCGCGCTCAGCCTTGCGGCGTCCGACCTGATTTTCCTGCTGCTGCTGGTGATTATCCGCTCGATCACCTCGTATTTTCTGGACCGCGAACTGTCCGGTTTGCGCCGTGAGCTGGATGAAGACCCCGTGTAGGACAGCATCGGTGTTGCGTTGGGGGCCACTGGCGGTGGTCACTCTGATTGGCGCGCTTTTTGTGTTCCGGCTTGGGTGGATCGCCGCCCATCTGGATGAAAGCGCACTGCTGGAACACTACGCACGGCTCTATGTGGCCGAGACCGGAGACGGCGCGCAGCCGAGCGACTGCGTCGGGGGGCCGGGAACGCGCAGGCAGGTGCGGTTGGTGATCCGCTGCACAACGCCGCAGGGGGCGCTGAGGGTGTATATGATTGGCCGGTTTGGCAGGCTTTTGACCCTGCCGCCAGCGCCGCCCGATGCGGCAGAGACATAAACGACGGCATTGCGCCGTGTGTTGAAAGGAAAGGGAACGACCATGCGATGCAAACCTGCCTTGATTGCTGTCATTCTGGGCGCATCTGCGGCCCCGTTGGCGGCGCAGGACCTGTCGTTCAATCAGGACATCACCGCCGCGTTCCTGCTGCACACGCCTGATCTGGCTGGGCAGATGGCCTGTATCGGGGCTTCGGCCAATGCCTGTATGGAAAATACACCGGGCGGCTATTCGACGGCGGCCATGTCTGGCTGTCTGGACCGCGAATTGCAGTATTGGGACGCGCGGCTGAACGCGAATTACACGCAGGCCCGCGCCAAGGCACGCACTGCCGATAGCTATGTGGACGGCACCCCGTCCGAAACCGCCTTGCGCGATATGCAGCGGGCATGGATCACCTTTCGGGATGCCACCTGTGATTACGAGCGCTCCCACTGGGGCGGCGGCACAGGGGGTGGTCCGGCCACCTATAGCTGTCTGATGCGTATGACAGGGCAGCAGGCGCTGTATCTGGCCAACAGCGGGATCGGTGAATGAGCGACCTGCCCAACATTGCCCGAACCTGTCTGGACCATGACGCGGATGCGGTGGCGATCATCGACCTGTCGGAGGGCGCGCGCCGCG
This sequence comes from Pseudosulfitobacter sp. DSM 107133, assembly GCF_022788695.1. Taxonomy (NCBI): domain Bacteria; kingdom Pseudomonadati; phylum Pseudomonadota; class Alphaproteobacteria; order Rhodobacterales; family Roseobacteraceae; genus Pseudosulfitobacter; species Pseudosulfitobacter sp. DSM 107133. The sequence continues at coordinate 2,420,183 of NZ_CP085154.1, read as the reverse complement.
AGGTGCGCTTTGGCGCATTGGCTGAAATGGTCGACGGCATTGCCCGTCGTCTGGGGACACAGGTGCAGGCCGGCGACCGCGTGGGCGTGTTGCTCAGCCAGACACCGTGGTGTGCAGCGGCGCATCTGGCAATCTGGAAGATCGGCGCAATCTCGGTGCCGCTGTTCAAACTGTTCCAACGGGATGCTTTGGCGTCGCGTATCAGCGATGCTGGTGCCACTCTGGTGCTGACAGATGCCGAAGGGGCGGACCTGCTGGGCGATCTGGCGACACCGGTGATGGCCGCGACCTGCGGTGTTGCGGGCGGGCCTGTGGACTATGCGCCGGGCGGGGCGGATGTGCCCTGCGTGCTGATCTACACCTCGGGCACCACCGGCACGCCCAAGGGGGCGTTGCACGGGCACGGCGTGCTTGAGGGGCATCTGGCGGGCGTCAGCGCCAGCCACAACCATCTGGGACAGCAGGGCGATTGCCTGTGGACCCCCGCCGACTGGGCATGGATCGGCGGGCTGTTCGATGTGCTGATGCCGGGCCTGCGGCTGGGCGTGCCCGTCGTCGCCGCCCGAATGGCGAAATTCGATGTGGGCCGCTGTGCGCAGATCATCGCGGACGGCGACGTGCGCAACATCTTTTTCCCGCCCACCGCGCTGCGGATGCTCAAGGCGGCAGGGGCCAAACTGCCTGGCCTGCGCACTGTCGCCAGTGGTGGCGAGCCGCTGGGCGCTGAGATGCTGGCCTGGGGGCGCGATGCCTTTGGCGTGCAGATCAACGAATTTTACGGGCAGACCGAATGCAACATGGTCGCCAGCAGCTGCGCTGCCGATTTCCCGCCGCGCCCCGGTTGCATCGGCAAACCGGTGGCGGGGTTCGACATCGCGGTGATCGACGACGCAGGCCAGCCTGCGGAGGGCGAGGGCGACATCGCCATCCGGCGCGGTGCGCCCAGCATGATGCTGCGCTATTGGCAGCGGCCCGACGCGACCGCCGAGAAGTTTCGCGGCGACTGGATGCTGACCGGCGACCGTGGCCTGTGGGAGGGTGATTATCTGCGCTTCGTGGGCCGCGAGGATGACGTGATTACCTCGTCCGGCTACCGCATCGGCCCCGCCGAGATCGAGGATTGCCTGATGACCCACGCGGACGTGGTGACAGTGGGTGTGGTCGGCAAACCCGACCCGCTGCGCACCGAGATCGTCAAGGCCTATGTGGTGCTGAAAGACGGGGCCACGGCCAGCGAGAAAGACCTTCAAGACTACGTCAAGGCGCGACTGGCGCAATATTCCTACCCGCGCGAAATCGCATTCCTGGATGCGCTTCCGATGACGGTGACGGGCAAAGTGATCCGGCGTGAGTTGAAGGCCCGCGCTGCGGCGGAGGAGGCAGCATGACCTTAGCCGAACTTGATCTTCTGACGTCCCTCAAGGATCGTTCTGCGCGCCGCGTCTTCAAGCACCTCATCCATCCACTGGTTGATCGAGCGCGCCTCGGCAGAAGCCGCTTCGGAAATCAGCCGGTGATGTTCCGGTGTCGTGCGGAACGCAAGCTTGCCCGAATAGGGGCGTTCCGGCACGACACCATCTTCGGCGCAAGCCTCAAGATAGGCATCGACGCTGTCGTGAAACGCCTCTTCCAGCGTATCCACCGAATTGCCTGCAAAATGCACAGTGTCACGGATGCCTTCGACAACGCCATGAAACAGACGGTCGTCATTTTCAAACCAGATCGTTGGCGTGTAGCCCTTGAAGGCTTTCATGGTTCCATTCCTGTTTCTTTTAAAAACAGACGCAAAGCGACCAGCGCGCCCTTGTCTGTCTCGGGTTTGGGGTGCGGACGTTGGAAAACAGCTCTGCGTCCGTTCAACCGGATCAATACGCGTGAACCGGCGCGTTCTTCGACCTGGCCACCGAAGGCCGTGATCATCTTTTCAATATCGCTCCAGCGGATGTTTGAGCGTGTTGGTGTCTGGAAAACCGAAGCAAGTGTCGCGGCATGTTTCGAAGAGACCATTCAGACCCACCTTTTTCATAATTGGCATCAATTTTCTCCTTTGATGTTCAAGGCGGGCTTCATTGCCCTTGTATGCAATATAGTAGCAAATAGTGCTATCGTCAATGGAGGTTTCTCATGAAACTGACGTCACAGATTTTGACTTCATCGGCTGACTTCAAGGCCAACCAGCAGGCGCATGAGGCGGCCTTGCATCAGATACAGGAGGCGGCGCAAGCCGCTACCATGGGCGGCGGTGAACGGTCGCGTGACCGGCATGTCAGCCGTGGCAAGATGCTGCCGCGCGAACGGGTGGCGAACCTGCTGGATCCGGGCAGCCCGTTTCTTGAGGTGGGCGCGACTGCGGCCCACGGCATGTATGGCGGCGATGCCCCTGGCGCGGGCGTGATCACCGGCATTGGCCGCGTCATGGGCCGTGACGTGATGGTCGTGTGCAACGATGCCACCGTAAAGGGCGGCACCTATTACCCGATGACGGTCAAGAAACACCTGCGCGCGCAGGAGATTGCCGAGGCGAACCATCTGCCCTGCATCTATCTGGTCGACAGCGGCGGTGCGAACCTGCCCAATCAGGACGAGGTCTTTCCCGACCGCGACCACTTTGGCCGCATCTTTTTCAATCAGGCGCAGATGAGCGCCAAGGGCATTCCGCAAATCGCTGTGGTCATGGGCTCGTGTACGGCGGGCGGGGCCTATGTGCCTGCGATGTCCGATGTCACCATCATCGTACGCGATCAGGGCACGATCTTTCTGGCCGGGCCCCCGCTGGTCAAGGCGGCCACGGGCGAGGTGGTCAGCGCCGAGGATCTGGGCGGCGGCGAAGTCCACACGCGCCTGTCGGGCGTGGCGGACTATCTGGCCGAGGATGACACACACGCGCTGGCGTTGGCGCGCCGCGCCGTCGGCTCGCTGGAAGGTGCGGCGTCGCGTCTGACGGCGGGTGCGGTCAGCTATGACGAGCCTGCCTATGATCCGGCGGAACTGCTGGGGGTGGTGCCTGCGGATGCGCGCACGCCCTATGACATCCGCGAGGTGATCATGCGGCTGGTCGATGGCAGCGTGTTCGACGAGTTCAAATCCCGTTTCGGTGAAACGCTGGTCTGCGGCTTTGCCCACGTCAAAGGTACGCCTGTGGGCATCATCGCCAACAACGGGGTGTTGTTTTCCGAAGCCGCACAAAAGGGCGCGCATTTTGTCGAGCTGTGCTCGCAACGCAAAATCCCGCTGGTGTTCCTGCAAAACATCACCGGCTTCATGGTGGGGCGCAAATACGAAAACGAAGGCATCGCGCGCCACGGGGCCAAGATGGTGACGGCGGTGGCGACCACGTCGGTGCCGAAAATCACCATGCTGGTCGGCGGATCGTTCGGCGCGGGTAACTATGGCATGGCGGGGCGGGCCTATTCGCCGCGTTTCCTGTGGACCTGGCCCAACAGCCGGATCAGCGTCATGGGCGGCGCACAGGCGGCCGGGGTGCTGGCCACGGTCAAACGCGACGGCATGGAAGCACGCGGCGAGACATGGAGCGCCGAGGACGAGCAGGCCTTCAAGCAGCCGACGATTGATATGTTCGAGGAACAGTCGCACCCGCTTTATGCCAGCGCGCGGCTGTGGGACGACGGGGTGATCGACCCGCGCAAGAGCCGCGACGTGCTGGATCTGAGCCTGCGCGCCAGCCTGAATGCGCCGATCGAAGACACGCGCTTTGGTCTGTTCCGCATGTGAGTTTTGCCGGCGGTGGACGGGGGCCAGCCCCCGGACCCCCGGGATATTTTTGGCCAAAAGAAATGGCCCAGTGAAAGATTTAGAGGACGGGAATGATGTTTGACACGATCCTGATTGCGAACCGGGGCGAGATTGCCTGTCGGGTGATGGAAACAGCGCAGAGCATGGGCGTGGCCTGTGTGGCGGTCTATTCGGATGCGGATGCGCAGGCCAAGCATGTGGCGATGGCCGACCGCGCCGTACACATTGGCGGGGCGGCACCTGCGGACAGTTACTTGCGCGGCGATGTGATCATTCAGGCTGCGCTGGATACAGGGGCGCAGGCGATCCATCCCGGCTATGGCTTTCTGTCCGAGAATCCGGATTTTGTCGAGGCGGTGGAGGCGGCGGGCTTGGTGTTCATCGGCCCCTCTGCCAGCGCGATCCGTGCGATGGGGCTGAAAGACGCGGCCAAGGCGCTGATGGTCGAGGCGGGCGTGCCCGTGGTGCCCGGCTATCACGGGGCGGACCAGTCGGATGATCTGCTGGCGGCAGAGGCCGAGAAGATCGGCTATCCGGTGCTGATCAAGGCCGTCGCGGGCGGCGGCGGCAAGGGGATGCGTCAGGTCGACACGGCGGCGGGCTTTCACGAGGCGCTGGCCTCGGCGCGGTCCGAAGCCAAGACCGCCTTTGGCAATGCCGACGTGCTGGTCGAGAAATTCGTCAGCAAGCCGCGCCATATCGAGGTGCAGGTCTTTGGCGACGGCAGCCGTGCGGTGCATCTGTTCGAACGCGATTGTTCGTTGCAGCGCCGTCACCAGAAGGTGATCGAAGAGGCACCGGCCCCCGACATGACGCCCGAGATACGCGCCGCCATGGGGGCGGCCGCTGTGCGTGCGGCCGAGGCCATCGGTTACGCCGGTGCGGGCACGGTGGAATTTATCGTCGACGGGTCGAACGGGCTGAACGCCGACGGCTTCTTTTTCATGGAAATGAACACGCGGTTGCAGGTGGAACACCCCGTGACCGAGGCGATCACCGGCGTCGATCTGGTGGAATGGCAGTTGCGCGTTGCGGCGGGCGAGGCGCTGCCGGCGGCACAGGAGGATCTGGGCATCAGCGGCCATGCTTTCGAGGCGCGGCTCTATGCCGAGGATGTGCCCAAGGGGTTCCTGCCCGCGACCGGTACGCTGACGCATCTGCAGTTCCCCGACGGATGCCGCGCCGACAGCGGTGTGCGGGCGGGCGATGTGATCAGCCCGTTTTACGATCCGATGATCGCCAAGGTGATCGTGCATGGCCCCACGCGTGACGTCGCACTGGCGCGCCTGCGCACGGCGCTGTCGGGCACGCAGGTGGGCGGCACGGTCACCAACCTTGCCTTTCTCGGGGCCTTGGCCGGGCACAAGGGCTTTGGCCGGGGCGAGGTCGACACCGGCCTGATCGCGCGTGATCTGGACGATCTGGTCGCCGCCCCGCAAGCCGCGCCGAGTCATGCGGTGGCGGCGGGGATGGTCGCGCTGGGGCTGGACCGGCCTGCGGGCGACACAGGCTTTGCCCTGTGGGCACCGCTGCGGCGCAGCCTGACGCTGGTGCATGGCGACGCGGATATTGCCCTGACGGTCGATGTTCTAAGTGCGACAGCGCAGGATTGGGTGGTGGACGGCACCGCCGTCGCGGTGCGCCGTGTGGGTGCGCTGTGGCATATCGACGGGCAGGTGGCGCCTGACGTGGCGCGGGCGGGTGCGCAGATCACCGTTTTTGACGGCTATGGGCTGGCTTATGGCGTTGTTGATCCGCTGGAACGCGCCAGTGCCGCAGGCGGCGATGGCAACCTGATCGAGGCACCGATGCCGGGGCTGGTGCGTGCGGTCTTTGCCAAGGCGGGGCAGGCGGTCAAGGCGGGCGAGCGGCTGGCCATTCTGGAAGCGATGAAGATGGAGCACAGCCTGTTGGCCGTGCGCGATGGCATCGTCGCCGAAGTGCTGGTGGACGAGGGCGCGCAGGTCGAGGCCGGCGCGGCACTGGTGCAATTGGAACCGGAAGCCTAGGCTGGCTTCAGCAAGGGAGGAATTGCTATGAGTCTAGGTGCTTGTGAGATTTTCGAAGTTGGTCCGCGCGACGGGTTGCAGAACGAAGTCAACGAGATTTCGGTGGCCGATAAGGTTGCTTTGGTCGATCTGCTGAGCCGTGCCGGTTTCAGCCGCATCGAATGTGCGTCATTTGTCAGCCCCAAGTGGGTGCCGCAAATGGCAGGCAGCGCCGAGGTGCTGGCGGGAATCACCCGTGGGGACGGCATCCGCTATGCGGCGCTGACCCCCAACATGCGTGGATTCGAGGATGCGCAGGCGGCGGGTGCGGACGAGATCGCGGTGTTTGCCTCGGCTTCGGAGGGGTTTTCCAAGGCCAATATCAACGCAACCATTGCGGAATCTCTGGAACGGTTCGCGCCAGTGATCGAGGCCGCGCGCCATATTGATCTGCCGGTGCGGGGCTACATCTCTTGCGCTGTGGAATGTCCTTTTGACGGGGCGGTTGCGCCGCAGGCCGTGGCCGATCTGGCGGACAAGCTGTTCGCCATGGGGTGTTATGAAATCAGCCTGGGCGACACCATCGGCAAGGGGACGCCCGACGCGGTGGCCCGCATGTTGCTGGCAGTGCGCGACGTGGTGCCTGTGGGCCGTCTGGCGGGGCATTTCCATGACACCAACGGGCGGGCGATGGACAATATCGACGCGGCTTTGGCGATGGGCGTGCGGGTGTTCGATGCGGCAGTGGGGGGCTTGGGCGGTTGCCCCTATGCCCCGGGTGCCGCTGGAAACGTGGCAACCGAGGCCGTGGCCGCGCACCTGAAACGGCTGGGCTATCAGACCGGGCTGGACGCGGATGTGATTGCCGAGGCGGCCGCCTTTGCCAGGAGCCTGCGCAGTTAAACGTACAAAAAGGACGGGAATATGTACAAGACGATTTCGATCGACGTGGACGCACGCGGTGTGGCCACGCTGACGCTGGACCGTGCAGAAAAGCACAACGCGATGTCGGCGCAGATGCTGGCCGAACTGACCGAAGCGGCGGCCGTGCTGGGCGCGGATGACGCGGTGCGTGTGGTGGTGCTGACCGGCGCGGGCAAATCGTTCTGTGCGGGCGGCGATCTGGACTGGATGCGTGAACAGATGGCCGCCGATCCCGAGACACGGGCGCGCGAGGCAGGCAAGCTCGCGCATATGTTGCAGGCGCTGAACACAATGCCCAAGCCGCTGATCGGCATGGTGCAGGGCAACGCATTCGGCGGCGGGGTCGGCATGGCGTCGGTCTGTGATGTGGCCATCGGCGCGGAGCATCTGAAGATGGGCCTGACCGAAGTACGTCTGGGCATTATTCCCGCCACCATCGGCCCCTATGTCATTGCCCGCATGGGCGAGGGGCGGGCGCGGCGGGTGTTCTTTTCCGGCCGCCTGTTCGATGCGTCCGAAGCGGTCGATCTGGGCCTTCTGGCGCGGGTGGTGCCTGCGGATGATCTGGCCGCTGCAGTCGAGGCCGAAGTGCTGCCCTATCTGAGCACGGCCCCCGGCGCCGTCGCCTCGGCCAAGGCGCTGGCACGTTCCCTGGGGCCGCGCATTGATGCGGGCACCATCGACATGACCATTCAGGCGCTGAAAGAGCGTTGGGAGACCGAGGAAGCCGCCGAGGGGATCGGCGCGTTTTTCGACAAGCGCAAGGCGGCGTGGATGGGGTGACGTTGCACGGGGTTGGTCGACAGCTGCCGGTGAACAGCAAGCCGGCAACCTTGGCCCTATGCGTTGATCATGGTTGGTCAATCCAGACCAAGCCTACAGAAATGCCAAATCGACGCTCAGGCTGCGCAATCTGGGTGTCGGCTATGCGGACAAAGCTGACTTTGACCTTTGATCCGCCAATGTCGGCTAAAGTGTACAGCGTTCAAATGTGTTGATATACGACTGACACGCCACAGCCCAAAGCGGCTTCGATTTCGCTTACGGTCTCATCCGGCATTTTCGCTAGGTTCGGGTTCATAGCACTCAGTGCAAAACGACCGAAGGCCTGATGGAATTCATAGCTTAGCTCATCAAGCGAAGCTGACGCAGAACAGCAGGGCATTGGGTATTCATTTAGCTGGCAACCTGACGTTTCGTCAAAGTCTGACGACATTGCCTCGCCCCACCAGTCAAAGTCGATATCGGCGCTGCACCGTGGGCATGTGATCGTTTCAAGATTCGCACCGCAGTCAAAGAATTGGATGTGCTCGCTCTGAACGATTTCGAATTCCTCGGCATCCGGCATCGATTTTTCCAAGAGTTCGAGTGCAGCCTTAGCTTCGTCCTGTGAAGGAATATGCTCCGGTTGTTTGGGAACGATCAAAATCCAATTGTCAGACATAGTTTGCGCCTCATCACACTTTTCATCGGTCCGAATAGCAGACATTCACGTTTTATCCAGCATTGGTCAATCAGGGCTCAAACCGGACCTTCACTGCGCCCGGACTTCATGTCCGCAATGTCAGGTCGCCGGGAAAAAGGGGGTGTCCGGCGCAGGTCTGCGGCCAGCGTTCTGCGTTCCACCTCGCGCAGCTTTGCCCGTGCCTTTGCGTCGTCGCCACCTGTCTCTTGCATGGCCCTTTGCCAGACCCTCAGAACGGATCGGGGCGACCATGGCAAAACGGCCTCTTGCGCAACCCAGTGGCGCAAGGGGGGTGGCAGCCCGTCGAAGGCGGCCATTTTGCAACCCTTGCGGGCTTTGCGCTTCAACGTGCTCCGCGTGTTCGAGGCGCGGGCCGGTTTCATCCTCTGCGCCCTCACGCGGCTTCGCCTGTTTTGCGCCAGCCCGGGAAAGGATCGGCAAGACCGGCCCACAGGGCGGGTTGCATATCTGTTTCATCCACCAGTGCAGCATCCAGCGTGGCCGTGATCGCGGCCCTGTCCATGCCTGACCCGATGAACACCAGCTCTTGTCGCCGGTCACCGAAGGGGTCTTGCCAGTTTTTCGCAAGATAGCTGCGCATTTGCGGGTGATCCGGTCGCCGTTCGGGCGGTACGCTGGCCCACCATGTTCCAAGGGGGGCGATTTTGCTCAGCGCGCCGGCAAGCGAGAATTCGGCCAGCCAGTCGGGGCGGGTGGCGATCCAGAAATGTCCCTTGGCGCGGATCACGCCGGGCAGGGGACCATTCAGCGCATCGTGTACCTTTTGCGGATGAAACGGCCGCCGTGCGCGATAGACAAAAGAGGAAACGCCGTATTCTTCGGTCTCGGGGATGTGGTCGGTAAAGCCGTACAGTTCCTTGGCCCACAAAGGGTGGTCATGCGCGGTTTCAAAATCAAAAAGCCCGGTGTCGAAGATCTGTTGTTGCGGAACGTGCCCATAGTCTGTTTCGACAATTTTTGCATCGGGGTTGAGGGCGGTGATGATCAGACGCGCGGCGGTGGTGCGGTCCGCTCCGGCGTCGGTCACCTTGTTCAGCACAACAACATCGGCAAATTCGATCTGGTCAACCAACAGGTCAACCAGCGTGCGGTCGTCGCCATCGCCCAGACTTTCGCCGCGGTCGCGCAGGAAATCGTGGCTGGCGTAGTCTTTCAGCAGGTTGACCGCATCGACCACGGTGACCATCGTATCCAGCCGCGCCACATCCGACAGGCTTTGACCTTCGGCATCGCGAAATTCAAATGTCGCTGCGACGGGCAGCGGTTCGGACACGCCGGTGGATTCGATCAGCAGGTAGTCGAACCGGTTTTCCGCCGCCAGACGCCGCACTTCGATCAGCAGATCGTCACGCAGGGTGCAGCAGATGCAGCCGTTGGTCATCTCGACCAGTTTCTCGTCGGTCTGGCTGAGGTCGCCGCCGCCATCACGCACCAGATCGGCGTCGATGTTCACTTCGGACATGTCGTTGACGATCACGGCCACGCGCCGCCCGTCGCGGTTGTTCAGAACATCGTTCAACAGCGTGGTTTTGCCGGCACCAAGAAAACCGGACAGAACAGTGACGGGAAGGCGGTTGTCGGTCATGGATGAGTCCTGTATAATATGTTATATCATAACAAATACAAAAGACGCGCAGCCTGCACAAGCCGTTTTTCCCGGGTCAGGCCCCCAAGGTCACGACCATGTGTCCTGCGGAGTCGAAAAAGAGCTGGCCATCAGCCTGTGCCCTGTGATCTGCGTGCAGCACGGGCACCAGATGCGCCGCGTGCCCTTAGGTCAACTTTACCACCCCATGTGTCGTTCGGGCGTCGTAAAAGCGTCGTTTTCACCGCTGCCGCATGGTCAGAACAGATGCACAAACGCATATCCGGCAGGCTGCCGTCCTGCGGGTCGCGCAAGTCCCGGATATGATTTTCACCGTACAGGAGACCTGGATGGAACCCCGACTGATCGCAATTCTTATCCTGCTGCCATTCGTGGTGGCCTTTGTATATGCGGTGGTTCACGAATACAGGCGTTACAATTCAGAAGGCAAAATGACGTATGGGTTGGCCTATGACGAGGAGACAGGAACGACCCATGTCACGGGAATACCGGATCATGAGGAGAGTTTTGATCTTGATGAGTTCGATCCCAATGGCTGGAATGGCTTTGGCGGCCAGGTGCAGCTAGAGGCGGAAACTGTGCCGGAAACCGAGGCCGCAGAGGACACGGGCAGCGCAAAGGGCGCTGAGGGCGCACCTGATGCAGCGCGGCCGCCAGCGGACCCCACAGCACAGCGCGCGCCCGACTTTGAAAAAACCTGAAAAATCATGACTGCCGGCCGGGGCCAGACCGAGGGCGGACCGGGGCAGGGCGTGCGAAGAGCAAGCGTCGCCCACGGGCTGTGGTGCCCCGCGCATCAATGTCGAAACCCTTGCGCGCCTCGGTTGACCTCATCCGCGCGCGCGCGTAAACCTGCGGCAGTCTTTTAGGGCCGCGCGATCCTGTGCGCTGGCAAAGCAAAGGAACCAAACGTGGACGAGATGCTGCGCGAATACCTTCCCATTCTGGTGTTTCTGGCCGTTGCCATTGCACTGGGCCTGATTCTGATCCTCGCCGCTTTGGTCATCGCCGTGCGCCGCCCCGACCCCGAAAAGGTCAGCGCCTATGAATGCGGGTTCAATGCATTCGACGATGCGCGGATGAAATTCGATGTGCGGTTCTACCTTGTGTCGATCCTGTTCATCATCTTCGATCTGGAAATCGCTTTCCTGTTTCCATGGGCCGTTGCGTTCAAAGACATCAGCATGGCAGGTTTCTGGTCGATGATGGTGTTTCTGGGCGTTCTGACCGCAGGCTTTGCCTATGAATGGAAAAAAGGCGCGCTTGAGTGGCAGTAAGCCACTGATGAGCGCCGATTTGAAAAGCCGCCCTGCAACGGGGCGGCTTTTGTCATTTCAGGGGGCGGGCAGGTCGGGCGCCGCTTTCCGGGGCGTTTTCCAGCCATCAGAGCAACTTGACCACGTTTTCCCTGTGATCGGGCAAGCATGTCGCGTTGACGCTCTGGCAGGGCTGGGCTACACCCAAGACCAACATGCGGGTCGGCGGATTATCGCAGCCCGTCATCCCGACAAAACGCTGGAGCGAAGCGCATATGTCAATTGCCACATCACCGAACGCTGCGGGGGCCGACCGCGAGGTCGCAACCCAGAGCCTGAACGCCGAGTTGCAGGACAAGGGTTTTCTGCTGACCTCGACCGAGGATCTGATCAACTGGGCCCGCACCGGCAGCCTGCACTGGATGACATTCGGTCTGGCGTGCTGCGCGGTCGAGATGATGCACACCTCGATGCCCCGCTATGACCTGGAACGCTTCGGCACCGCGCCGCGCGCTTCTCCACGCCAGTCGGACCTGATGATCGTGGCCGGCACGCTGACCAACAAGATGGCACCGGCCCTGCGCAAGGTCTACGACCAGATGCCCGAACCGCGCTATGTGATCTCGATGGGGTCCTGCGCCAATGGCGGCGGCTACTATCACTACAGCTATTCGGTGGTGCGCGGCTGTGACCGTATCGTGCCGGTCGACATCTATGTGCCGGGCTGCCCGCCCACGGCCGAGGCGTTGCTGTACGGAATCATGCAATTGCAGCGCAAGATGCGCCGCACCGGAACAATCGTCCGCTGAGGCGGACGCTGCGATATTCACCCGCCACGGCGGGCAGGGGCGGGACAGACCGCACCACACAGACAGACTTCGGGTAAGGATAACCGATGAGCGATGCACTGAAAGAACTGGGAACCTACATCGAGGCCAAGCGGCCGGGCTGCGTTCTGGCATGGGACATCAGCCACGGCGAGCTGAACGTCGACGTCACACCTAACAACATCGTGGGGCTGGTCGAGTTTCTGAAAACCGATGCAACCTGCCGGTTCTCGTCGCTGGTCGACATCACGGCGGTTGACTACACAGGCCGTGCCAAGCGGTTTGACGTGGTCTATCACTTCCTCAGCATGTACCAGAACCACCGCATCCGCCTGCGCGTTTCGGTGCGCGAGGACGCGATGGTGCCGTCGATCGTTGACGTGCACCCCTCGGCCAACTGGTTCGAGCGCGAGATTTTCGACATGTTCGGCATTCTGTTCTCGGGCCACCCCGACCTGCGCCGTATCCTGACCGATTACGGTTTCCGCGGCTATCCGCTGCGCAAGGATTTCCCGACCACCGGCTATACCGAGGTCCGCTATGACGAGGCGCAAAAGCGCGTGGTCTACGAACCCGTCAGCCTGGTGCAGGAATACCGCCAGTTCGATTTCATGTCCCCGTGGGAGGGTGCGGAATACATCCTGCCGGGGGATGACAAGGCCGCAGACGGCAAGGATGCCAAGTGATGGGCGGCGTCTGGTGGCTCATCCTGTCGGCGCTGACAGCCATTCCGATGCTGAAACTGCTGCCGTTCTTCGGGATCAACAAATACTGGGCTGCGGCATGTGTTGTTCCGTTTGGCACCATCGCGTTGCTGTGGTGGATCGGACTGCGGCTGCAAGATCTGGAAAAACGCTGATGGGCGCGAATTTGCAATTAGACTATGACTTTGTCGTGCCCGCCAAGGGCGCGCTGCCGCTGCGGTGGCACGAACACATGCAGGAGAGAGCGGGATGATGGACGGCTCCAAAGGTTTCGAAGACGCCCTGACGGGCGAGCAGAAAATCCGCAACTTCAACATCAACTTCGGGCCTCAGCACCCGGCGGCGCACGGCGTGTTGCGGCTGGTGCTGGAGCTGGACGGCGAGATTGTCGAACGCTGCGATCCGCACATCGGCCTGCTGCACCGTGGCACCGAAAAGCTGATGGAAAGCCGGACGTACCTGCAAAACCTGCCCTATTTCGACCGGCTGGATTATGTGGCGCCGATGAACCAGGAACACGCCTGGTGTCTGGCCATCGAAAAGCTGACCGGCGTCGAGGTGCCGCGCCGCGCGTCGCTGATCCGTGTGCTCTATTCCGAGATCGGGCGCGTGCTGAACCACCTGCTGAACGTGACCACGCAGGCCATGGACGTCGGCGCGCTGACGCCGCCGCTGTGGGGCTTTGAAGAGCGCGAAAAGCTGATGATTTTCTACGAGCGGGCCTGTGGCGCGCGTCTGCACGCGGCCTATTTCCGTCCCGGCGGTGTGCATCAGGATCTGCCCGATGCGCTGCTGGACGATATCGAGCAGTGGGCGCATGAATTCCCCGCCGTTCTGGCCGACATCGACGGGCTGCTGACCGAAAACCGCATCTTCAAACAGCGCAACGCCGACATTGGCGTGGTGACCGAAGAGGACATTCTGGAATACGGCTTTTCCGGTGTGATGGTGCGCGGGTCCGGTCTGGCATGGGATTTGCGCCGGTCACAGCCCTATGAATGCTATGACGAGTTCGATTTCCAGATTCCTGTGGGCAAGAACGGCGACTGCTATGACCGCTATCTTGTGCGCATGGAAGAAATGCGCCAGTCGGTCAGCATCATCAAACAGGCCATCGGCAAATTGCGCGAAGCCACAGGCGACATTCTGGCCCGTGGCAAGATCACCCCGCCCAGCCGGACGGATATGAAAACCTCGATGGAAAGCCTGATCCATCACTTCAAGCTGTACACCGAAGGGTTCCACGTTCCTGCGGGCGAAGTTTACTGCGCTGTCGAAGCCCCCAAGGGTGAATTCGGCGTCTATCTTGTGGCCGATGGCAGCAACAAACCCTACCGCGCCAAGATCCGCGCGCCGGGGTTCCTGCACTTGCAGGCGATGGACCACATGAGCCGTGGTCACCAACTGGCCGACGTCGCCGCGATCATCGGCACCATGGATGTGGTGTTCGGAGAGATCGACCGGTGATGGTTTCCCTCGCGCTTCATCTTGCCCAGAAAACTCCCGCCGGAGGCTCCTGCCTTGGCCACGCGAACCGAAAGTCGAACTGATGCTCCGCCGCTTGCACCCTGACCAACCCGAAAGCTTTGCCTTTACCCCCGCCAACCAGGCCTGGGCCGAAGCGCAGATTACCAAATACCCCGAGGGCCGTCAGGCCAGCGCCATCATCCCGCTGCTCTGGCGCGCACAAGAGCAGGAAGGCTGGTTGACCCGCCCTGCGATTGAACATGTGTCGTCGATGCTGGGCATGGCCTATATTCGCGGTCTCGAAGTGGCGTCGTTCTACTTTATGTTCCAGCTGCAACCGGTTGGTTCTGTGGCACATATTCAGGTTTGCGGCACCACCTCCTGCATGATCTGCGGGGCCGAGGACCTGATGGCAGTCTGCAAGTCCAAGATCGCGGCGAAACCGCATGAGTTGTCGGCGGACGGCAAGTTTTCGTGGGAAGAGGTCGAATGCCTCGGGTCCTGCGCCAATGCGCCCATGGCCCAGATCGGCAAGGATTATTACGAGGATCTGACAACCGACCGCATGGCCGAGATCATCGACGAGATGGCCGCAGGCCGCGTGCCCGTGCCCGGTCCGCAAAACGGGCGCTATGCGTCGGAACCGCTGAGCGGTCTGACCTCGCTGACCGAATACGACAGCGGCAAGACACAATACAACGCCAGCGCCCAGTTGGCGACAGATATCGGTGACACCATCAAGCGTATTGACGGCACCGAAGTACCGTTGACCGCACCCTGGCAGGGCAAGGCGGCCAATGCCGCGTCGAAACCGCCTGCGAAACCCGAAGCGCGCACCGCGCCGTCGGCGCCAGTGGCCGAAACCAAGGCCAAAGTTGCAAAAGCGCCTGCCTCGGAAACGCAGTCCAAAGCCAAGCCCAAGCGCAGCGAGACCGCGCCACAGGCGGATGCGGGCAAAAAGCCCCGCACCATGAAAGCGCCGCGCAAGGCGGGGGCTGATGATCTGAAGCTGATCAAAGGTGTCGGTCCCAAGCTGGAAGGTTTGCTGAACGACATCGGCATTTACCATTTCGACCAGATCGCCAAATGGGGTGATGCCGAAGTGGCATGGGCCGACGAGAACCTTGTGGGTTTCAAGGGGCGCGTCAGCCGTGACAGCTGGGTTGAACAGGCTGTCAAACTCGCCGCTGGTGAAGAGACCGAATTTTCCACCCGTGCGAAGAAGGACGGTATCTATAACGAATAAATAGGATTTCAGGAGAGGGACCATGATGAACGACGACAACACGATGCAGCATTGCGCACGAAAGTGCTGGATGCTGGCGGCGATAGCGGGGGTGGTTTTGGCCATACTGCTGCTCGCCTTTGCCGGATGGGGCTTTTGGGGCTCGATTCTGGCCGGGATTGTGGTGTTCGCGGTCGGTGGTTTTCTTCTGAAGTCCGTGCAATGTGGCTCTGTGGACGCTGAAGCGTCTGGCACGACGACGCAACCGGCCCCCAAGCCAGCGCCGGCAACCGACGCAGCCCCCGCGGCTGAAAAGGCTCCCGTGGCCGCAGCGCCAACAGCAGAACAGGCGGTATCTGCCGCTGCCGCAGCCCCCGAAGCCAGGGTGTTGGTCAAACCCAGCGCCCGTCTGGCCGGTCAGGAAGAACTGGCCGCGCGCAAGGGCAGCTGGAAATACGAAAAGCCCGCCGAGGACGCTGCGCCCAAACCCGTCGCGTCAAAAGCACCGGCCAAGAAAAACGCTGCCAACAAGGATGCAGGCACCACCACAGCGCGCGCACCCGTTGCTGCCGATGGCAAGCCCGAGATGCTGGACGCCCCGCGCGCCGGAGGGGCGGACGATCTGAAGCAGATCAAAGGTGTCGGCCCCAAGCTGGAAGCCTTGCTGAACGAGATGGGCATCTACCACTTTTCGCAGGTGGCCGGATGGCGCAAGAAAGAAGTCGAATGGGCCGACCAGAACCTTGTGGGGTTCAAAGGTCGGGTCAGCCGTGATGAATGGGTCAAACAGGCCAAGGTGCTGGCCAAGGGTGGCAGCACAGAGTTTTCGAATAAGGTCAAGAAAGGCGGCGTTTACTAAACGCCGACAGATTTGATGCAGGGTCAGGATAGCACAAACAAGACAGGGCAGCGTCTGGCGCTGTGGATTGTCGGCGTGGCGCTGTTCTGGCTTGGCACGACAATCGCAGGGGGCTATCTCGGCTGGACAAGCCGGACGCAGGCTCTTTTTGACCTTGCAGCGCTGGCCGGTTTCGGCTGGGCGTTGTGGATGGGTTTCAACATCTGGCGCGCGCGCCAGAAAGACAAAGGCTGAACGGACATGTTGCAGGACAAGGACCGGATTTTTACCAACCTCTACGGTATGCATGACCGCACGCTGAAAGGCGCGCAGGCGCGTGGCCATTGGGATGGTACGGGCGCGATCATCAAGAAGGGTCGTGACTGGATCATTTCCCAGATGAAAGACAGCGGCCTGCGCGGGCGCGGCGGTGCGGGTTTCCCGACCGGTCTGAAATGGTCGTTCATGCCCAAGGAAAGCGACGGTCGCCCGGCCTATCTGGTGGTGAACGCGGACGAATCCGAACCGGGCACCTGCAAGGACCGCGAAATCATGCGCCACGATCCGCACACGCTGATCGAGGGCTGTCTGATTGCGTCCTTCGCGATGAACGCCAACGCCTGCTACATCTACATTCGCGGCGAATACATCCGCGAGCGTGAGGCCCTGCAGGCGGCGATTGACGAATGCTATGACGCGGGTCTGGTCGGCAAGAACGCCGCGAAATCCGGTTGGGATTTCGACATTTATGTGGCCCACGGTGCCGGCGCCTATATCTGCGGCGAGGAAACCGCGCTGCTGGAAAGCCTTGAGGGCAAGAAGGGCATGCCGCGCATGAAGCCGCCGTTCCCTGCGGGTGCGGGTCTGTACGGTTGCCCGACCACGGTGAACAACGTGGAATCCATCGCCGTGGTGCCGACGATCCTGCGGCGCGGGCCGGACTGGTTCTCGTCCTTTGGCCGCCCCAACAACGCGGGCACCAAGCTGTTTGCGATCAGCGGTCACGTGAACAACCCCTGCGTCGTCGAAGAGGCGATGTCGATCACGTTCGAAGAGCTGATCGAAAAGCATTGCGGCGGCATTCGCGGCGGCTGGGACAACCTCAAGGCTGTGATCCCCGGCGGCTCGTCCGTGCCCTGTATTCGCGGCGAGCATATGCGCGAGGCAATCATGGATTTCGATTACCTGCGCGAGCAGCGGTCGGGTCTGGGCACGGCGGCGGTGATCGTGATGGACAAGGACACCGACATCATCAAGGCGATCTGGCGTCTGGCCAAGTTCTACAAACACGAAAGCTGCGGCCAGTGCACGCCCTGCCGTGAAGGCACCGGCTGGATGATGCGCGTGATGGACCGTCTGGTCAAAGGCGATGCCGAGGTCGAAGAGATCGACATGCTGCTGGACGTGACCAAACAGGTCGAGGGCCACACCATCTGTGCGCTTGGCGATGCGGCGGCCTGGCCGATCCAGGGTCTGATCCGCAACTTCCGCGATGAAATCGAGGACCGTATCAAACACAAGCGCACGGGCCGCGTCAGCGCCGTTGCCGCGGAATAGGACATGACAATGGAACTCTATTCCCACGCCATCGCATCCATGGGCGGATATGCCGTGTTGATGATCGTGCTGACGGCTTTGTCGGCCACGGGTCGTACCGATGCGATGCGGTGCGACTGCGGGCAGGTCAAACGCGACTATGCCAATGCGATGTACCGCAAGGGGCGCGCACATGCGAATGCCGTCGAGAGTGCAGGACCGTTCATCGCGGCCGTTGTCGCGGCCATCCTGATGGGGGCCAGCCCGTTCTGGGTGAACCTGTTGGCTTCGGTCTTTCTGACCGCGCGGATCGTGATGGCCTATGTGCACATCGCCACCACCAACCAGCCGATGCGCAGCCTGTTCTGGTCGATCAGCATGCTGTCGGTTCTGGCGCTTGCGATCATGGCAATCTGGGAGGCGTTTTGATGCGGGTGGTTCTGTTGCTGGTGGCGGCACTGGCTGTGACAGGGTGTTCGCAGCGCGACAAGGGCATCGCCTTTGACGGCCATTATTACCGCGCCAAGACCAAAAAGGTCGGCGATGACCGCGCGGTGTTCCAGTCCGAGATCAAGCCGGTATCGCAAAGTCTGGAAGGCGCGCGCGAGGCCGGGCGTCATGCGGCGACAAAATATTGCATCGAAAATTTCGGCACCTCCAACGTCGCGTGGACGTGGGGGCCGGATGGTGCAGACGGAACATTGTCGGTGACCAACGACACGCTTTTGCTGCAAGGGACATGCGACGTTCTATGAACGCTGTGGCGACATATCGCCCTGTTCCCGTCTCGGGGCTGCCCTGTTATTGCATATCAGGGCGCGGGTTTCCCATTTGCGAAGAGGGGCTTGCGCATGTGCGGGCCCCGTTTCGCAGCACAGGAGACCTGACTATGCGACTGAAGACCTTTGTTCTGGGCGCAACACTTGCGCTGTCGGCGGCCACCGCAACCTCAGCCGGTGCCAAACCGCATCTGCGGGACACGCCGATTGACGACGGTTTGCTGGCGGTTGGCCTTGCCGACGAGATTCGCAGTGGCTGTCCCGATATCTCGGCACGGATGCTCAAGGCGCTTGGCTATCTTAGCGGATTGAAAAGTCAGGCCCATGCAATGGGCTATTCCGACGCCGAAATTGACGCCTATCGGAAATCCGGCACGGAAAAGGCGCGGCTGAAATCGCGCGGTGCGGCATATTTGGCTGCCAATGGGGTTGTCGTCGGACAGCCAGAGACGTATTGCGCGCTTGGGCGCAAAGAAATCGAAAAATCGAGCCAGATCGGTTCGTTACTCAGGGTGAATTGACGCATGAGCGACCTTCGCAAGATCATCATCGACGGCCACGAAATCGAAGTAGACGGGGCGATGACCCTGATTCAGGCTTGTGAGCAGGCCGGGGTCGAGGTTCCGCGCTTTTGCTATCACGAGCGGCTGACGATTGCGGGCAACTGCCGGATGTGTCTGGTCGAGGTTGTCGGCGGTCCGCCCAAGCCTGCGGCGTCTTGCGCGATGCAGGTGCGTGATCTGCGCCCCGGTCCCGAAGGCCAGCCGCCTGTGGTGAAAACCAACAGCCCGATGGTCAAGAAGGCCCGCGAGGGCGTGATGGAATTCCTGCTGATCAACCACCCGCTGGATTGCCCGATCTGCGATCAGGGCGGCGAATGCGACCTGCAGGATCAGGCGATGGCCTACGGCGTTGATTTCAGCCGTTTCCGCGAACCCAAACGCGCGACCGAGGACCTGGATCTGGGGCCGCTGGTCGAAACCCATATGACGCGCTGCATTTCCTGCACCCGTTGTGTGCGCTTCACCACCGAAGTGGCGGGTATCACCCAGATGGGCCAGACCGGGCGCGGCGAGGATGCCGAGATCACGTCCTATCTGGGCGAGACGCTTGATTCGAACATGCAGGGCAACATCATCGACCTGTGCCCCGTGGGCGCGCTGGTGTCGAAACCCTACGCGTTTACCGCCCGCCCGTGGGAGCTGACCAAGACGGAAAGCATCGACGTGATGGATGCGCTGGGATCGTCGATCCGCGTGGACACCAAGGGGCGCGAAGTGATGCGGTTCCTGCCGCTGAACCATGACGGCGTGAACGAAGAATGGATTTCGGACAAGACCCGTTTCGTCTGGGACGGTCTGCGCCGCCAGCGTCTGGACACGCCGTATATCCGCGAGAACGGCAAGCTGCGCAAAGCCGACTGGGGCGAAGCGCTGCAACTGACGGCCTCCAGGATCAAGGGCGCGGACAAGCTGGCCGGTCTGGTCGGTGATCTGGCACCGGTCGAGGCGATTTTTGCGCTGAAGCAGTTGATCGAAGGGCAGGGCGGTGCTGTCGAATGCCGCACCGATGGCGCCAAGCTTGAGGCAGGCAACCGGTCGTCCTATGCCGGCACCGCGCGGATCGAGGATATTGACAGCGCCAAGTTCATCCAGCTGATCGGCACCAACCCCCGCACCGAAGCCCCCGTGCTGAACGCGCGTATCCGCAAGGCGTGGTCTGCTGGGGCCAACGTGGGTCTGGTGGGTGAATCTGTTGATCTGACCTATGATTACGCCCACGTCGGCACCGACCGTGCCGCTTTGGACAGCCTTCTGGGCAAGGATTACGGCGCTGTGCTGGACGCACCTTCGATCGTGATCGTGGGGCAGGGCGCACTGCAAGAGGCGGATGGCGCGGCCGTTCTGGCCGCCGCAATGAAGCTGGCCGAGGACACCAATTCGAAATTCATGGTTCTGCACACCGCCGCATCCCGCGTGGGTGCGCTGGATGTGGGCGCGGTCAACGACCGTGGCATGGACGCCGTGGCCGAGGCCGACGTGATCTATAACCTTGGCGCGGACGAAGTCGAAATCGCCGAAGGTGCGTTTGTGATCTATCAGGGCAGCCATGGAGACCGTGGTGCACACCGCGCCGACGTGATCCTGCCCGGTGCCGCCTATACCGAGGAAAGCGGCGTGTTCATCAACACCGAAGGCCGCCCGCAACTGGCCCAACGCGCCAGCTTTGCCCCCGGCATGGCCAAGGAAAACTGGGCCATCCTGCGCGCCCTGTCGGGCGAGCTGGAGGCGGTTCTGCCCTATGACAATCTGGCCACCCTGCGCACGGCGCTGGTCGAGGCGGTCCCACATATTGCCGATCTGGACGAAGTGCCGGAAAACGCCTGGCAGCCGGTGGCCGCTGGCAAATTGGGTACGGCGTCTTTCCGCAACGCGGTGTCCGATTTCTATCTGACCAACCCGATCGCACGTTCCAGCCAGTTGATGGCCGAGCTGAGCGCCAACGCCAAGGCGCGCACCGAAGGGGCAATGGCCGCAGAATGATCCGTCTGGGCATCATAGCCTTGGCGCCGCTGGCAGCCTGCACCGAACCGGAAATCACGGCCGAGCGTCTGATTCCCGATTATCGGGGCGTGCAGACATCGCTGCTGGACAACGATCTGGTGCAGTTCGATGTGGAAATGACAAATGCGCTCAGCACCAAAGACGTGTCTGACTATGCGCAATGTGCCGCAGCCCGTTATGCGCTGATCCGTGGATACGGATTTGCGCGTCATGTGCGGACAAATGTAAACGAAGAGGGTGGCGTGTGGCAGGCAGATGCTGTTTACACCATCTCGCCATCCTTGCCGCGCGGATTGCGCACCATCGACGCCGAAGTCGTGGCTGCCAACTGTGCGGAAAAAGGGATACCGACGGTGTGAGGACCTATGGCTGACTTTTTCATGAACCATCCGTTGGGCATTGCCCTGTTGATCATCGGGCAGATTTTCCTGCTGGTGATCCCGCTTCTGGTCGCCTTGGCGTTCCTGATGTACGCCGACCGCAAGATCTGGGCCGCTGTCCAGATGCGCCGTGGCCCCAACGTCGTGGGCATCTTTGGCCTGCTGCAAAGTTTTGCGGACTTTGGCAAATATATCGTCAAAGAGGTCGTTGTGCCCGCCGGTGCCGACAAGACGGTGTTCTTTATGGCGCCGATGGTCAGCCTGGTTATGGCGCTGATCGCCTGGGCGGTGATCCCGTTCAACGACGGTTGGGTGTTGTCCAACATCAACGTTGCCATCCTGTACGTCTTTGCCGTGTCCTCGCTGGAGGTTTACGGCGTGATCATGGGCGGCTGGGCGTCGAACTCGAAATATCCGTTCCTTGGGTCGCTGCGGTCTGCCGCGCAGATGATTTCTTATGAGGTCAGCATCGGTCTGATTATCATCGGTGTGATTATCTCGTCCGGTTCGATGAACTTTGGCGACATCGTCACCTCGCAGGATGGCGACTGGGGCGTGTTCAACTGGTACTGGCTGCCGCACTTCCCGATGCTGTTCCTGTTCCTGATCTCGGCACTGGCCGAAACCAACCGCCCGCCGTTCGATCTGCCCGAGGCGGAATCGGAACTGGTGGCCGGCTATCAGGTCGAATATTCGTCCACGCCTTTCCTGCTGTTCATGATCGGTGAACTGGTGGCCGTGGTGCTGATGTGCGCGCTGATCTCGCTGATGTTCTTCGGTGGCTGGCTGTCGCCCGTGCCGTTCCTGCCCGATGGCATCCTGTGGATGATCCTGAAAATGGGCTTTGTCTTTTTCATCTTCTCGATGGTCAAGGCAATCACCCCGCGCTACCGCTATGACCAGCTGATGCGTCTGGGCTGGAAAGTGTTCCTGCCGTTCAGCCTGGTTTGGGTGGTCTTCGTGGCATTTGCTGCAAAATTTGAATGGTTCTGGGGCGTTTACGCGCGCTGGACTGTAGGGGGCTAAGCATGACCCAGATCGACTATACCCGCGCGGCCAAGTATTTCCTGCTTCAGGATTTCTGGGGCGGCATGAAGCTGGGGATGAAATATTTCTTCCGGCCCAAGGCGACGCTGAACTATCCCCACGAAAAGGGGCCGCTGTCCCCGCGTTTCCGGGGGGAACACGCCCTGCGCCGCTATCCCAATGGCGAGGAACGCTGCATCGCGTGCAAATTGTGCGAGGCAATCTGCCCCGCGCAGGCGATCACCATCGACGCGGAACCGCGCGAGGACGGCAGCCGCCGCACCACGCGCTATGACATCGACATGACCAAATGCATCTATTGCGGTTTCTGTCAGGAAGCCTGCCCGGTGGACGCGATTGTCGAGGGACCGAACTTTGAATTCTCGACCGAGACCCGCGAAGAGCTGTTTTATGACAAGGCCAAGCTGCTGGAAAACGGCGACCGCTGGGAAGCCGAGATTGCCCGCAACCTGGAACTGGATGCACCGTACCGATGAGTGATCCCACCAACCCCTTTGCCGCAATGATGGCCCAGATGCAGGAAATGGCGAAAACCTTTCCGGCGATGGAAGCTTTTGATCTGAAGAAATTCGAGGGCATGTTCCCGACGATGCCCAAAGAGATGATGGAAGCGATGTTCGGCAACGCCTTTAACGAAGGCGGTCTGGACGCGCGGACACGGCTTTTGCTGACGCTGGCCGGGTTGGTCATGCAGGGTGCGCAGAACGAAATCGGGTTGCGCCAGACGGTGCGCCATGCGGTCGAGGCTGGCGCCACCGACCAGCATATCAGCGAAACGATAGCGATGATGTCGATGTTTGCAGGCATCCCCGCAACGACCAAGGCGATGGAGATCGCGCAGGCCGTCATGAAAGAGGACAAAGAGACATGAGCGTTTTTGCCTTTTACCTGTTTGCGATCTCGGTGATCGCCGGTGGGCTGTTCACGGTCATCAGCCGCAACCCCGTGCATTCGGTGCTGTGGCTGATCCTGTCGTTCCTGTCGGCTGCGGGCCTGTTCGTGCTGCTGGGCGCGGAATTTGTCGCCATGCTGCTGGTCATTGTCTATGTCGGCGCGGTTGCGGTTCTGTTCCTGTTCGTCGTCATGATGCTGGACATCGACTTTGCCGAGCTCAAGGCCGAGATGGCGCGCTATATGCCGCTGGCCCTGCTGATCGGGCTGGTGATCCTGATGCAATTCGTCATGGCCTTTGGCGCATGGGAAGCCAACGCCGCCGCCGAAGGGCTGCGCGCACAGGCGATCCCGGTCGACCGGCACAACACCGAAGCGCTGGGGATGATCCTCTATGACCAGTATTTCCTGCTGTTCCAGCTGGCCGGCCTGATCCTGCTGGTTGCGATGATCGGGGCCATCGTGCTGACGCTGCGCCACCGCAAGGATGTGAAGCGTCAGGACGTGGTCGCACAGATGATGCGTGATCCGGCCAAGGCGATGGAACTGAAAGACGTGAAATCGGGGCAGGGGCTGTAATGAACTTTGCGCTGACCGCCGATGGGGATCTTGCCGCGATGGCAACGATCCGCACCGGATCTGACATAAAACAAAAAGCCGAGGGACGAGAATGATCGGACTTGAACATTACCTGACAGTGGCAGCCACGCTGTTTGTCATCGGCATCTTCGGGCTTTTCCTGAACCGCAAGAACGTGATCATCCTGCTGATGAGCATCGAGTTGATGCTGCTGGCGGTGAACATCAACCTTGTGTCCTTTTCCAGTTTCCTGGGCGATCTCGTCGGGCAGGTGTTCACCCTGTTCGTGCTGACGGTCGCCGCCGCCGAGGCCGCGATCGGCCTTGCGATCCTTGTGTGTTTCTTCCGCAACCGTGGCACCATCGCGGTTGAAGACGTCAACGTGATGAAGGGCTGAATTCATGGAACTGACTATCCTGTTTGCCCCTCTGGTCGGCGCGATCCTGTGCGGCTTTGGCTGGCGCGTCTTTGGCGAAACGGCGGCGATGTGCATCTCGACGGGGCTGTTGTTCCTGTCGGCGCTGCTGTCGTGGGTCGTGTTCCTGAGTTTTGACGGCGTCACCGAACACATCCAGATTTTGCGCTGGATCGAAAGCGGATCACTCAGCACCGATTGGGCGATCCGTCTGGACCGGATGACCGCGATCATGCTGATCGTCATCACCACGGTGTCCAGCCTGGTGCATCTCTATTCCTTTGGCTACATGGACCACGATCCGCAGTGGAAAGACGACGAAAGCTACAAGCCACGCTTTTTTGCCTATCTGTCGTTCTTTACCTTCGCGATGCTGATGCTTGTGACATCCGACAACCTTGTCCAGATGTTCTTTGGCTGGGAAGGCGTGGGCGTCGCCTCGTATCTGCTGATCGGCTTTTACTATCGCAAGCCGTCGGCCAACGCCGCCGCGATCAAGGCGTTTGTGGTCAACCGCGTGGGCGACTTCGGCTTTGCGCTGGGGATCTTTGCGCTGTTCATGCTGACCGACAGCATCCGCTTTGACGACATCTTTGCCGCCGCACCCGGTCTGGCCGAAACGCAACTGTCGTTCCTGTGGGGCGAATGGAATGCGGCCAACCTGATTGCGATCCTGCTGTTCATCGGTGCGATGGGCAAATCGGCGCAATTGCTTCTGCACACCTGGCTGCCCGACGCGATGGAAGGTCCGACACCTGTGTCGGCGCTGATCCACGCGGCAACCATGGTGACCGCTGGCGTGTTCCTGATCTGCCGCATGTCGCCGATCATGGAATTCGCCCCCGAGGCGACCATGTTCATCACCTTTATCGGTGCGACGACTGCCTTTTTTGCCGCGACCGTGGGTCTGGTCCAGACCGACATCAAGCGTGTGATTGCCTATTCGACCTGTTCGCAGCTGGGCTATATGTTCGTGGCCGCAGGCGTTGGCATGTATTCGGCGGCGATGTTCCACCTGCTGACGCACGCCTTCTTCAAGGCGATGCTGTTCCTGGGCGCCGGTTCGGTCATTCACGCGATGCACCACGAGCAGGACATGACCAACTATGGCGGCCTTCGTAAAAAGATCCCCTATACCTTTGCGGCGATGATGATCGGCACGCTGGCCATCACCGGTGTCGGCATTCCGTTGACCCACATCGGTTTCGCGGGCTTCCTGTCCAAGGATGCGATCATCGAAAGCGCCTATGGCGGCGGGTCGATGTACGGCTTCTGGATGCTGGTGATTGCCGCCGCGATGACCAGTTTCTACAGCTGGCGTCTGATCTTCCTGACCTTCTATGGCGAAGCGCGCGGTGACAAGCACACCCACGATCACGCCCATGAAAGTCCCAAGGTCATGCTGATCCCGCTGGGCGTTCTGTCGCTGGGTGCGGTGTTTGCCGGGATGATCTGGTACAACAGCTTTTTCGGTCATGCCGACAAAGTCGGTGAATTCTATGGCATTCCCGTTGCCGAAGCTTCGGCAGGTGGCACGGCCCATGTCGAGGGTGCCGAAGAGAGCCACGGCGAAACCGCTGCTGCCGGTCACGAGGCCGAAGGCGGGCATGGTGCTGCTGCGGGCGAACACCACGTCGCATTCGCAGGCAAGCCGGGCGAGGGCGCGCTGTATATCGGCCCCGACAACCATGTTCTGGAAGACGCACACGCATCGCCTGCCTGGGTCAAGGTTTCGCCGTTCATCGCGATGCTGGGCGGGTTCATTCTGGCGCTGTGGTTCTACATCTGGAACCCGACACTGCCCGCACGTCTGGCGGAAAACCAGCGTCCGATCTATTTGTTCTTCAAGAACAAATGGTACTTTGACGAGCTGTACGACTTTGTCTTCGTGCGCCCGACCAAATGGATCGGCCGCCAGCTTTGGAAAAAGGGCGACGGCAACGTGATCGACGGCACGCTGAACGGTGTGGCGATGGGCATCGTGCCCTTCCTGACCCGTCTCGCCGGGCGCGCGCAGTCTGGTTATATCTTCACCTATGCCTTCGCGATGGTCATCGGGATTGCCGTACTTATCACCTGGATGACCCTCGGAGGAGCAAACTGATGGACAACCTGCTTTCCTTCACCACGTTTATTCCGGCCGCAGCGGCCTTGATCCTGGCTGTGTTCCTGCGCGGTGGTGATGCCGCATCGCAGCGCAATGCCAAGTGGGTGGCGATGTTCGCCACCACGGCCACCTTCCTTGTGTCGCTGTTCATCCTGTTCGAATTCGACCCCAGCAACACCGGGTTCCAGTTCGTCGAACAGGGCGAATGGCTGCTGGGTCTGCAATACAAGATGGGCGTTGACGGGATCAGCGTTCTGTTCGTGATGCTGACCACCTTCATGATGCCGCTGGTGATTGCCGCAAGCTGGAACGTGGAAACACGGGTCAAGGAATACATGATCGCCTTCCTGCTGCTGGAAACGCTGATGCTGGGCGTGTTCATGGCGCTGGACCTGGTGCTGTTCTACCTGTTCTTCGAGGCCGGTCTGATCCCGATGTTCCTGATCATCGGCATCTGGGGCGGGGCGAACCGCATCTATGCGAGCTTCAAGTTCTTCCTTTACACTTTCCTCGGCTCGGTGCTGATGCTGGTGGCGATGGTTGCCATGTTCTCGGACGCGGGCACCACCGACATCGTGCAATTGCTGAGCCACGAGTTTGAATCGGACACCTTCAGCCTGCTGGGCATCCAGATCGTTGGTGGGATGCAGACGCTGATGTTCCTGGCCTTCTTTGCCAGCTTCGCGGTGAAAATGCCGATGTGGCCCGTGCACACCTGGTTGCCCGACGCGCACGTTCAGGCGCCGACGGCGGGCTCGGTGGTTCTGGCCGCGATCCTGTTGAAGATGGGCGGCTATGGCTTCCTGCGGTTCAGCCTGCCGATGTTCCCCGTGGGGGCAGAGGTGCTGACGCCGCTGGTGCTGTGGATGTCGGCGATTGCGATTGTGTACACGTCGCTGGTGGCGCTGGTGCAGGAAGACATGAAAAAGCTGATCGCCTATTCGTCGGTGGCGCACATGGGCTTTGTCACCATGGGGATCTTTGCCGCCAACCAACAGGGCGTGGACGGTGCGATTTTCCAGATGGTCAGCCACGGGTTCATCTCGGGTGCGTTGTTCCTGTGCGTGGGCGTCATCTATGACCGTATGCACACCCGCGAGATCGACGCCTATGGCGGTCTGGTCAACCGGATGCCTGCCTATGCGCTGGTCTTCATGTTCTTCACCATGGCCAACGTGGGCCTGCCGGGCACATCTGGCTTTGTCGGGGAATTCCTGACGCTGATGGGCACCTTCCAGGTCAACACATGGGTTGCAGCCGTGGCGACATCGGGCGTGATCTTCTCGGCGGCCTATGCGCTGTGGCTGTACCGCCGCGTGGTTCTGGGCGATCTGATCAAGGAAAGCCTGAAAGCCATCACTGACATGACCCGCCGCGAAAAGCTGATCTTTGCGCCGCTGGTGGCCATGACGCTGCTGCTGGGCATCTATCCGGCGCTTGTGCTGGACATCATCGGGCCGTCGGTTTCCGCACTGGTCAACAACTACGACACGGCCACGGCCGCGGCATCTGCCGCGACCCAAATGGCCGGACACTGATAAAGGAACGGGACCCATGTCCGCTGATCTGACGCTTATTCTTCCCGAGATCGTACTGGCCGTCTTTGCGATGCTGGGCCTTTTGGGCGCGGTGTATACGGGCAAAGACGCACTGGCCCCGGCGCTGGTCTGGGCCACCTCGGCGTTGTTCGTGCTGGTTGCATTCTGGGTCGGGCTGGCCGCACCGGAAACCCACACGGGCTTTGGCGGCATGTTCATTGACGACGGGTTCGCCCGCTTTGCCAAGGTGACATTGCTGCTGTCCGCCGCCGCTGTTCTGGCGATGTCCGAAGGGTACATGGCTGCACGCGGGCTGTTGCGGTTTGAATACCCGATCCTGGTCACGCTGGCCGTGGTTGGCATGATGATGATGGTCAGCGCGGGCGATCTGATGTCGCTGTACATGGGGTTGGAGCTGCAATCGCTGGCGCTTTATGTGGTCGCCTCGCTGCGGCGCGATTCGATCAAGTCGACCGAGGCGGGCCTGAAGTATTTCGTGCTGGGCGCGCTGAGCTCGGGGCTGCTGCTGTACGGCGCGTCGCTGGTCTATGGCTATGCCGGAACCACGCTGTTCTCTGGCATCATCCAGACTGCGCAAGCGGGTGATGTGTCGGTTGGTCTTCTGTTCGGTCTGGTGTTCCTGATTTCGGGTCTGGCGTTCAAAGTGTCTGCGGTGCCGTTCCACATGTGGACACCCGATGTCTATGAGGGCGCACCAACACCGATCACCGCCTTTTTCGCCACCGCCCCCAAAGTCGCCGCAATGGGCCTGTTTGCCCGTGTGATGCACGATGCCTTTGGCAATGCAGTCAGCGACTGGCAACAGGTGGTGGCGCTGATTTCGGTTCTGTCGATGTTCCTGGGCGCCATTGCCGCCATCGGTCAGACCAACATCAAACGCCTGATGGCCTATTCGTCGATTGCCCACATGGGCTATGCGCTGATGGGGCTGGCGTCTGGCACCGTCTTTGGCGTGCAGGCGATGCTGGTGTATCTGGCGATCTATGTGACGATGAACGTCGGCACCTTTGCCTTTATCCTGATGATGGAGCGGGACGGGCAGCCGGTGGTCGATATCGCGTCGCTGAACATGTATTCCAAACGGGAACCGGGCAAGGCGCTGGCGATGCTGGTGCTGTTGTTCAGCCTTGCGGGCGTGCCGCCGATGCTGGGTTTCTTCGGCAAGCTTTACGTTCTGCGCGCAGCTTACGAGGGCGGGCTGGCATGGCTGGCTGTTGCCGGTGTGGTCGCCTCGGTGATCGGGGCGTTCTACTACCTGCGCATCGTGTTCTACATGTATTTTGGTGACGAGAATGCCGAAGGTCTGGATGGCGGCAAATCGCCCGTGCTGTGGGGTTTCCTGATGGCTTCGGCTGTTGTGATGATCCTGGGCATCGTCAACATGTTCGGTGTCGAAGGTGCGGCGGCTGCGGCGGCTGCGTCTCTTGTCAATTGATCCGGTGACGCCGGTGGCTGCTGCGGGAGCCTCCGGCGGGGATTTTTCAGAACCAGAGAAGACATGACCGGCTGGCCTGACGGGTACGGGCGGCATGTGTTGGCCAGCGTGGATTCCACCCTGTCCGAAGCAGCGCGTATGGCGGCGGGTGCGTCGGGGCCGGTCTGGATCATGGCCGAACAGCAAACAGCAGCACGCGGGCGGCGCGGGCGGCCGTGGTCGATGCCTGCGGGCAATTTCGCGGCGACATTGCTGTTGCCTGTTTCCGAAGCACCGGGGCAGGTTGCCTTGCGGTCCTTTGTGGCGTCGCTGGCCCTGCGCGAGGCGCTGGTGGCAGCGACCGGACGTGCAGACGATTTTGAATTGAAGTGGCCCAACGATGTGCTGCTGCGCGGCGGCAAGCTGGCCGGTATCCTGCTGGAAAGCGCGGGACAGGGCGGGCAGATGCGTCATCTGGCCATCGGCATCGGTGTCAATCTGGTGGCGGCACCAGCGGTTGACGAGGTTGAGGCCGGGGCGGTGCGCCCTGTGTCGCTGAAAGGTGTCCTGGGCACCGTGATCACGTCCGAGGCGTTTCTGGACCTTCTGGCAGACGCCTATGCACGTTTCGAGCTGCAATTCACCACATACGGTTTTGCGCCGATCCGTACCGCGTGGATGAGCCATGCCGCCCGTCTGGGCGAGGTCATCACCGCCCGTACCAGCCGCGACGAGACCACCGGCACCTTTGCCGAGGTGGACGCAGCAGGCAATCTTGTACTAGAGACACCCAAGGGCCGCGTGGCAATCGCGGCGGCAGACGTCTATTTCTAAGGGGGGCAGGGCATGCTTCTGGCCATCGACTGCGGCAATACGAATACGGTCTTCTCGATCTGGGACGGCGAAAGTTTCATTGCCACCTGGCGCACTTCGACAGAATGGCAGCGCACGGCGGACCAGTATTATGTCTGGCTGTCGACCCTGATGAAGTTTCAGAAGATCGACGTAGACATCACCGACATGATTATCAGTTCGACCGTGCCGCGTGTGGTGTTCAACCTGCGTGTGCTGGCGGATCGCTATTTCAACACCCGCCCGATTGTGGTGGGAAAACCCGATTGCCTGCTGCCAGTGGATGTGCGCGTGGACGCGGGCACGGCAGTGGGCCCGGACCGGTTGGTGAACACGGTTGCGGGGCATGACCTGTATGGCGGCAATCTGATTGTGGTCGATTTCGGCACCGCCACCACCTTTGACGTGGTCAGCGAGGATGGCGCCTATATCGGCGGGGTGATTGCCCCCGGTGTGAACCTGAGCCTTGAAGCGCTGCACCACGCGGCTGCCGCCTTGCCCCATGTGGACATCGCCAAACCGCAACGGGTGATTGGCACCAACACTGTTGCCTGTATGCAATCCGGCGTCTTTTGGGGTTACGTCGGACTGGTGAAAGAGATATGTGCGCGGATAAAGGGCGAACGGGCGCGCGGGATGAAAGTCATCTCGACCGGCGGACTGGCACCATTGTTCCAGCAGACTGAAGACCTGTTTGACGAATTTCATGATGATTTGACGATGCACGGGCTGACCGTGATTTATCGATACAACAAGGAAAATAACTGACTTATGAGCAGTGAAAGATTGATCTACCTGCCCCTCGGTGGGGCGGGCGAAATTGGCATGAATTGCTATGTCTACGGTTACGGCAAACCTGAAAAGGAACGCCTGATTGTCGTCGACATCGGCGTGGCCTTTCCCGACATGGACAGCACGCCGGGGGTGGACCTGATCCTGCCCGACATCAGCTGGCTGGAAGAGCGGCGCGACCGCATCGAGGCGGTGTTCGTGACCCACGCGCACGAGGATCACATCGGCGCGATTGCCCACACCTATGGCCGTCTGGAAGCGCCGATTTTCGCGCGTGCCTTTACCGCCAACCATGCCAAACGCAAAATGGCCGAGCATGGCCATCCTGCCAATGCCGTGACCGTGGTCGAGGCCTGGCCCGACCAGATGGATGCGGGCCCGTTCAAGGTGGGTTTCCTGCCGATTTCGCATTCGATCCCCGAAAGCTCGGGATTGGTCATCGACAGCCCTGCGGGCCGTGTGATCCATTCGGGCGACTTCAAGCTGGACCGCACACCGCTGGTGGGCGAGGCATGGGATCCAGACCTGTGGGCGGATGTGTCCAAGGGCGGGGTCAAGGCGCTGGTCTGTGACAGCACCAACGTGTTTTCCCCCCACGCAGGACGGTCCGAAGTGACCGTTGGTCCCGAAATTGAAAAGTTGATGAATGCGGCCAACGGTATGGTCGTGGCCACCACTTTTGCGTCGAACGTGGCACGGGTGAAAACGCTGGCCGAAGCGGGCGAACGGGCGGGGCGGTCAATCGTTCTGCTGGGGCGCGCGATGAAGCGCATGGTCGAGGCGTCGGTCGAAACCGGTGTGCTGACCGAATTCCCCCCTGTGATCGCCCCCGAAGATGCGCGCAGCATCCCGCGCGAGAACCTGTTGCTGCTGGTCACCGGCAGCCAGGGCGAGCGCCGTGCGGCCAGCGCGCAGCTGGCGCGTGGCAAATACATGGGGCTGGAGATGAAGAAGGGCGATACATTCCTGTTTTCGTCCAAGGTCATTCCCGGCAACGAACGCGGTGTGATCCAGATCATGAACGCATTCTCTGAAATCGGTGTGGATGTTGTGGATGACAACAGCGGCCATTATCACGTCAGCGGCCACGCCAACCGTCCCGATCTGGAAGAGATGCACGCGGTGGTCAAACCGCAAATTCTGGTGCCCATGCACGGTGAACACCGACACCTGCGCGAACATACCAAGATTGCCGATGCCAAGGGCCTGCAAGGGGTTCTTGCGGTCAATGGTATGATGATCGACCTGACGGGCAACGCACCCAAGGTTGCGGAATATGTCGAAACGGGCCGCACCTATCTGGATGGCTCGGTGCAAATCGGCGCGCTGGACGGCGTTGTGCGCGACCGCATTCGCATGGCTTTGAATGGCCATGTGATCGTGACGCTGATCATCGACGAACAGGACGAGCCGCTGGGCGATCCATGGTGCGAAACCATGGGCCTGCCGGAAACGGGCAGCAGCAAGGCCGCATTGGTCGAAGTGCTGGAAGCGGACCTGAGCCAGTTCCTGGGCCGTGCCGACCCCAAGACCCTGCGCGATGACGAAGCGTTGGAGCAGGCCTTGCGGCGGACCGTGCGCAAGACCGCACAGGACGAGATTGGCAAAAAGCCCGAAGTCAGCGTGATCATCAGCCGTCTGACCTGAGGGAACCGAACCGCTTCTTACCGCGTTGATCATGAACGGGGGCGCACGGGCTGCGCCCCGTTTTCACATGCAAAGGAGAGTTTCATGATCAAGAAAAGCGGTTCTGCAAAGTGGTCGGGTGATCTGAAATCCGGCAAAGGCCATGTTTCGACTGAATCCGGTGTGCTGAGTGATCAGCCCTATGGGTTCAACACCCGTTTCGAAGAGGGCAAGGGCACCAACCCCGAAGAGCTGATCGGTGCGGCCCATGCGAGCTGCTTCTCGATGGCGCTCAGCATGATCCTTGGGGAAAAGGGGCTGAAGGCCGACAGTATCGAGACCAAGGCGACCGTGTCGCTGGAGAAGAAAGACACCGGGTTTGAAGTGACCAAGGTGCATCTGGACCTGAGCGCAACCATCCCCGGTGCGGATAAGGTGACATTCGACGAATGTGCCAAAATGGCCAAGGCAAACTGCCCGATTTCGAAGCTTCTGAATGTTGAAATCACCATGGATGCGACGCTGGCCTAAATGGCATAAGTCCGGTCTGTACCCATAAAAAATGCGCGTCGGGCACCGGGCCTGACGCGCATTTTTTCGTCTTACTGCCTTGTTTTAGCCGTCGTAGCGTTCGGCAAAGCTTTTTTCGATGAAGGTGGGCGTGTGATCGCCCAGACCTGTCACACGGTTGCCACCACGATCATCGCGACCACCGCGCGAACGGCTTGATGCGTTGCGTTTGCTGTCGGAATTGTCGTTGCGGTTGTCAGAGCGATTGTCAGCGCGCGTGTCGTTGCGCTGGTCAGCAGTGCGGCTGTCCGGCGCTTTGTTGGCCTGCGTCTCGGCAGGCTTTTCTGCGCGGGCTTGTTTCGCTTCCACGGGCTTGGGGGCCGCGTCGGGTTTGGCCTCTGTATTCTCGGCCCTGGCGTCGACCTGTGGCGCATCATCGCTCTTGCGGCTGCGCGAGCGGGACCGCGAGCGGCTGGGCTTCTTCTCGGTTGTCTCTGCGGCGGGGGCATCGCCCTGCGCTTCGGCACCGATGTGACCCAGCGGGTTTTCAAGGCGTGGAATTTCACGCTGGATCAGCCGTTCGATGTCTTCAAAGTTCTTTTCGTCGCGCGGCACGCAGATCATCATGGCCTTGCCGTCACGGCCCGCACGCCCGGTACGGCCGATGCGGTGAACGTAGTCCTCGGCGTGGCTGGGCACATCAAAGTTGAACACATGGCTGACACTGGGCACGTCCAGACCGCGCGCGGCCACATCCGATGCCACAAGAAAGCGCAGCTTGTTGGCGCGGAAACCGTCCAGTGTGCGTGTGCGCTGGCTTTGGTCCAGATCGCCATGGATCGGGGCCGCGTCATAGCCGTATTTGTTCAGCGATTTGGCAACGATGTCGACATCGGTCTTGCGATTGCAGAAGATGATCGCGTTGGTGCACTTGTCGCCTTCGGCGTCGATCAGCATGCGCAGAACCTTGCGCTTTTCCGATGCCTCACGATCCTTGCGCGACCCTTTGAACATCACCACACCCTGTTCGATGGTCTCCGAGGCGCTGGCCTGACGGGCCACTTCGATGCGGGCGGGGTTGCTGAGGAAAGTGTTGGTGATCCGCTCGATCTCGGGTGCCATGGTGGCCGAGAAGAACAGCGTCTGGCGGGTGAACGGTGTCAGGCCGAAAATGCGTTCGATATCGGGGATAAAGCCCATGTCCAGCATCCGGTCGGCTTCGTCCACGACCATGACCTTGACGTCCGACAGGATCAGCTTGCCACGTTCGAAATGGTCCAGCAGACGGCCCGGTGTGGCAATCAGCACATCCACGCCCTTGTCGATCAGCGTGTCCTGTTCCTTGAACGACACGCCGCCGATCAGCAGCGCCTTGGTCAGTTTCAGGTGCTTGGTATAGGTGTCGAAGTTTTCGGCAACCTGTGCGGCCAGCTCGCGGGTGGGGCACAGCACCAGGCTGCGCGGCATCCGCGCGCGGGCGCGGCCTCGGGCCAGCAGGGTAATCATTGGCAGAACAAAACCTGCGGTCTTGCCTGTGCCGGTCTGGGCAATGCCCAAAACGTCGCGTCCGTCCAGGGCGGGGGGAATCGCACCGGCCTGAATGGGGGTCGGGGTTTCGTATCCTGCTTCCTCGATGGCTTTCAGCACTTTGGGATTCAGGTTCAGATCTGAGAATTTTGTCATGTATGTCCGAAGTTTGCGGACACTGACTTGGCCCGCGGCAGCTTTGAAATGTCGGCCCGCATGGCCCAAAGGCAGCCCAAAGGCCGCGACATTGATCTGCCCATACCAAAGCGCGGGCGCGGGGTCAAATCATGTCATGAAATCAGGGAAGTGGCGGGACAATAATTGATCTAAATTCAACTGTAGCGTGCGAAGCAGCCCTTCATTGTCCAGTCGGGTGCGCAAATCGGCGCTGTCTTCGGCCACTTCACGATAGAACGCGCGCAGACCGTCCTCGCCGCTGTCGGCTTCAATAAACCGGAACAGTTCGTGCAGGCTCATCCCGCCGGCGTCGCGCGGGGTGGCCGGCGCCAGTTCGGCGCGGTACGACCCCTTTTCCAGACGGTAGCGATAGGCGGCCAGCCAGTCCTCCCATGTCTTGGCATGGCAATGGGCCAGATCAACCTGTGTCAGCTCGACTTCGCTGGGGTTCATCACCTTGTCCAGAAAGACATTGTGAATGCGCACGTCCAGCCCTTCCATATCGGTGCGTGCAAACAGCTTGCCCGCCACATGTGACAGGAAACCGCCTTTGATATGTGCGCCATAGGTCGGGTAAAGCCGGTTCACGATTGGCGCGCGCTCCGGTCCGTTGGGTATAAACGCCTTGAAATGTTGCCCGTCGCCCGCAAGCTGCTCCATCGGGCGCACGCGGGCGGTTTGCACCGTGTCGGGCAGGGCGGCCAAGGCTGTGCCGACAGGCCGGTCCGAGACCAGGAATTCGTCGGCGTCCATGTGGATCAGCCAGTCGACCTCGGCGCGGCGGGCATGGGCATGCGTGGCGTTGCGGCTCTGGCGCACCTGATGTTTTTCGGGCCGCTTGCCGCCCAGCTTTTGCCAGTGCTGCGCGTCGCAACGGGTGACGCGGATTTTCGGATGCGCCTTGAGCGGGGCAAAGGCATCGCTGTCGGGGTCGTCCAGATAGATATACAGCCGGTGCGCGCCAGCCTCGATATGATAGGCGGCAAAGCTCAGGATGTCGCGGGCGGGTGCGAGGATGGTGGATGACAGGCCCCAGGTGGTCATGCGGCAGGCTCCTGTGATGGAAACACCCGCGCGACCTTGGCGTCCAGATCCAGCGGTGCGGTGACCAGCATGTCGTGCTTGCGCAGCAGGCCCAGACGTTCAGGCGTTGCGGCGCACATCTCGTCGTAGAAACGCCGCAGGCCGGTGTCGCCTTCTTCTTCGATCAATACTTGAAGAACATCATTCAGGATCATGTTTCCATTTGTTTTCTTCCGGTACGACCCGTGGGTCATTCGAAAGTCGAAATGGCGTTGGAAGGTCTCCCAATCGGGGGCATGGGCGTGACCCACATGCACCGTGTCCAGCACAGCGCCATTGGACACTTTGAACCCGGCCTGCATCATCGCATGAATGCCCAGACGGATGCGTTTGAAGCCGGTGCGCACGATGTTCTTGCCGCCGGTATAGCTGATGAACCCCTCGGGCACATAGGCGCCAAAGGTGGGATAGATGTCGATCAGGTCAGCGGTCTTGCGTTTCGCCGCCTTGCGGGTGCGTTTGAAATAGGCGGGGCCGGTCCACGGATCGTCCGAGGCCATCAGCTCCACCGGCTGCATCCGGGCAAAGGCCATGTCTGCGGGCACTGCGGCAAGGTGCTGCGCAAGCGGTTGATCCGTCAGAATATATTCATCCACGTCGATATGCGCCAGCCAGTCCAGATCCGATGCCTTGTAGGCCTGCGAGGCGTTGGACGCCTGCCGCAACTGGTGGCTTTCGCGGGCCTTGTCCGGTTTGTCAGCCCAAAAGGCATCGTTGCACTGGTGAAAGCGCACCTTGGGGTGGGCCAGCTGTCGCGCAATCTCTGCGTCGGGCACATCCAGAAAGATGTCCATCTGCGCGGCACTCGCCTCCAGATGGTAGGCGATAAAGCGGGCGATCTGGTGAACCGGGGCCTTGATCGTCGACACCGTGCCCCAGCGCAGCACGGCGGGGTCGGTGACGATGTCCTTGGCGATCAGCGTCGTCTTGGCGCGCTCGGGCGCCTTGTCCGGCTTGCCCCAACGCATCGCGTCTACACCATCATTTCTTTGGTCGCGGTCAGGCGAATGTCGGGATAGTCGCGCACCACGCGGTCGATGTCCCATTGCAGCCGGGTCAGGTAGACGACGTCGCCGTCGTGGTCATAGCCGATGTGCTGTTTGTTCGCTTCCATAAACTTATCAACGGCTTGTCGCGCACCGTTCACCCAGCGGGCCGAGGTGAACTGTGACGGTTCAAACCGCACCGGAAGGCTGTATTCCAGCTCGATCCGGCTGGCCAGCACCTCGAATTGCAACTGCCCGACCACACCCACGACAAAGCCCGATCCGATGGCCGGTTTGAACACTTTGGCGGCCCCTTCTTCGGCGAATTGCATCAGCGCCTTTTCCAGATGTTTCGCCTTCATCGGGTCGCCCGCGCGCACGCCTTGCAGCAGTTCGGGGGCAAAGGACGGAATGCCGGTCACGCGGATCGCCTCGCCTTCGGTCAGCGTGTCGCCGATGCGCAGCTGGCCGTGGTTGGGGATGCCGATGATGTCGCCGGCCCATGCCTCTTCGGCCAGCTCGCGGTCGGACGCCAGGAACAGCACGGGGTTGGAAATCGCCATCGGTTTTTTCGTGCGCACATGGGTCAGCTTCATGCCGCGGTGAAAGTGCCCCGAGGCGAGGCGGACAAAAGCCACGCGGTCGCGGTGTTTGGGGTCCATATTGGCCTGAACCTTGAAAACAAAGCCGGACACGGTTTTCTCTTCGGGCAGGATCTGGCGCGGTTCGGCCGACTGGATCTGCGGCTCGGGGCCATAGGTGGCGATGCCGTCCATCAGTTCCTTGACCCCGAACGAGTTGATCGCAGAGCCGAACCAGATCGGGGTCAGCGACCCTTCCAGCATGGCGGCGTGGTCCATGGGGGGCAGCAGTTCGCGGGCCATCTCGACCTCTTCGCGCAGCTTTTCCAGCAGGTGCGCGGGCACATGTTCGGCCAGCTTGGGATCGTCCAGCCCGTCGATCTGGATGCTTTCGGCGACGCGGTTCCGGTCGGCGCGGTCCATCAGCTCAAGCCGGTCGCGCAGCATGTCATAGCAGCCGACAAAATCGCGGCCCACACCGATGGGCCAGCTGGCAGGTGTCACGTCAATGGCCAGGTTTTCCTGAATTTCGTCAATAATATCAAATGTATCGCGGCTTTCCCGGTCCATCTTGTTACAGAAGGTCAGGATCGGCAGGTCGCGCATCCGGCAAACCTCAAACAGTTTCTGCGTCTGGCTTTCCACACCTTTGGCACCATCAATCACCATCACGGCGGCATCCACCGCCGTCAGCGTGCGATAGGTGTCCTCGGAGAAGTCCGAGTGGCCGGGCGTGTCCACCAGATTGAACCGGAAGTTCTTGAAATCGAACGACATGGCCGAGGCGGACACGGAAATCCCGCGGTCCTTTTCCATCGCCATAAAGTCCGAGCGCGTGCGCCGCGCCTCGCCCTTGGCGCGGACCTGTCCGGCCATCTGGATCGCCCCGCCAAACAGCAGGAATTTTTCCGTCAATGTCGTTTTACCGGCATCCGGGTGCGAGATGATCGCAAAGGTGCGACGACGCGCAATCTCGGGCGGCAGATCGGGGCGGTTGGGGGCAATATCCAGCATGTTGCGGCGTATATTCTGCGGGTGCGTGCTGCGCAAGGATGCTTAGGGTCCTGACCCTAACGTGTGCTGGCCTTGCGCAGCAGTTCGGCGGCATCGGGACGGTTCAGCAGGTTTTCCTGAACATCCAGCCCCGACAGGCCGGTGCCGGCGTGATCGCCCACACCGTTGGCCAGCAATTGCGCGGTGACCTCATCAGGCACAGTGGCGCGGGTGCGGGTGTCGACCAGCGTCGATTCTGCGGCAATCCCTTCGGCATAGATAATCTGGTGGGCGTCGAACAGCAGCTGGAAATAGTCGACAAAGCCGCCGTCCTGGCGGATCACCGTGTCGCCGTTCACCAGATGGCGCGCCTTGACCAGCAGCTC
The DNA here is from genome assembly GCF_022788695.1 of Pseudosulfitobacter sp. DSM 107133. NCBI lineage: Bacteria > Pseudomonadati > Pseudomonadota > Alphaproteobacteria > Rhodobacterales > Roseobacteraceae > Pseudosulfitobacter > Pseudosulfitobacter sp. DSM 107133. The sequence continues at coordinate 2,381,325 of NZ_CP085154.1, read as the reverse complement.
GGAGCGGCCCGCGCCCAACTGGTCCGAGCGTTGATAGATGAACAGGCGGTGGTCGGGGCTGACCACCAGATCGTGAAAGTTGTTCAGCGCACCGGCACGGATGCAGATGGGGGCAAAATCCCCCACGGCGCGCACGGTCGACTGGCCGATCCAGCGCACCTGTTGCGGGCCGTCATCACGGGTCAGCACGCGGTCCCCTACGGCCAGGTCCTCAATCGGCACCTGCGCGCCCGACGCCAGCGTGATGTGGGTGCCACGGGTAAAGCGGGCACAGGCGACCTCGCCAAATTTCTCGACGGCATTGGTGGTGTCGATGCCCACCAGCGCATAATCGGTGCGTGGCGCAAGGCTGGCCAGCGGCAGCAGGTAGATTTGCGCAACATTGCCCTTGGTGTCGGTCTCGACCACCACGATGGCGTCCGTGGTTTGCCCGTCCGGCGACATCAGCGTCAGGGCGCAATCCAGATGCAGCGCGGCCCCTGTCGTGCCTGTGGGGCTTTCGGCGGCAATCTCGAACCCCTCGTCCAGCACCTGAATGGCCAGCTGTATCGGTTGCGCACCGGGGGTGAGCGAATAGGTGTCGTCCAGCTCAAGCTCGTCTGCGAAAGACAGCGCGTCGCCCAAATTTGCACCATCCGTTGCCGTGAAATTCCGGGCAACAAAAACGGGCACAAAATGTGCAGGGGTCAGCGGAAGGGTGGTTTTGCGCATGTGGTGTGGTCGCATTCAAATCTGGAATTTTGCGGGGTGATCAAGGCGCTACCGTAGAATTAAGGCAACAGCGGGTCAACGGGCCGGTGTTTTTCTGGCATCCCCTCTGTGCGGGGTGTTAGGCATGGCGAAACCGATGACAGGAGGATCGCATGGATTTGGGAATTTCTGGTAAACGCGCGCTGGTCTGCGCGTCGTCCAAGGGCTTGGGACGCGGCTGTGCCGAGGCGCTGGCCGAAGCGGGCGTGAACCTTGTGTTGAACGCACGCGGGGCCGCGGCGCTGGAGGAAACAGCGACGGCCATCCGTGACGCTTATGGCGTGGATGTGGTCACCGTGGCAGCCGACATCAGCACCGCCGAAGGGCAGGCAAGGGTGCTGGAGGCCGCAGGGCAGATTGACATTCTGGTCAACAACGCGGGCGGGCCGCCTCCGGGTCTGTGGTCTGATTGGGACCGCGCGGATTTCATCAAGGCGCTGGATGCCAACATGCTGGCCCCGATTGCCATGATGAAGGCGCTGATGCCGGGGATGATGGAGCGCGGCTGGGGCCGGGTGGTCAACATCACCTCGCAGTCGGTCAAGGCGCCGATTGCGCAACTGGGGCTGTCGAACTCGGCGCGCACCGGCCTGACCGGATATGTGGCAGGCACCGCGCGACAGGTGGCGTCCAGTGGTGTGACGATCAACAACCTGTTGCCGGGCATTCATGACACCGACCGCGCAGTGGCGCTGGATGGCGGTGTGGTCAAGGCCAGGGGCATTTCGATGGAGGAAGCGCGCGCCGCACGGGCGGCGACGATTCCGGCGGGGCGCTATGGCACGCGGCAGGAATTCGGCCAGGCCTGCGCGTTTTTGTGCTCGGTCCATGCGGGCTTTATCGTCGGGCAGAACCTGCTGCTGGATGGTGGTGCCACCAACGCGACGCTGTAAGGGCATGGCGCAGGGATATTCGCTGAAAGATCAGCTGTTTAATGCAGAGTCACTGGGGCAGCTGGGGGCGGAATATGCCGCCGGTCTGCCAGGGTTCGACGGGGCCGGTTTCGCGCACGAAGCGCTGTCAGGCGTGCCTGAGCGCACATTGATGGCGTGCCTCGACTGGTTTGCGGATTGTCTTGAGCCGCATCTGTCAGCGGATTTTCCGGCGATGGCGGAGCAGTTGAAGGCGATGATGCCACCGCCGTTGGATCCGTCGCGGCGCGATGACGACTTTGGCCGGTTCATCCACGCGGTGCCGGGCATTCTGGCGGTGCGTCACGGGTTGGAACAACACCGCGAACGTGCGCTGGACCTGATCCACGCGGCGACACAACGGTTTTCGATGGAGTTCTCCATTCGCCCCTTTCTGAACCGCTGGCCCGAGGAGACTTTGGCACGCATGGCGGTCTGGGCGGAGGATGACAATTACCATGTGCGCCGGCTGGTCAGCGAGGGCACGCGGCCCAAGCTGCCGTGGGGGCGGGCGATTGCGCTGACCCCTGCGCAAACACTGCCGCTGTTGGACCGGTTGCACGCTGATCCAACGCGGTTCGTGACGCGGTCGGTGGCCAACCATCTGAACGATATATCTAAAACCGACACGGATGCGGTTCTGGACCGGCTGCGGGGCTGGCAAGAGGCGGGCGTACAAGACCCGCAGGAACTGGCGTGGATGGCGCGCCATGCCCTGCGCACACGGATCAAGGCAGGCCATGCGGGGGCGATGGCCTATCTGGGCTACGCGGCCGGGGCCGAGGTGGACGTGCAGGTGCGGCTGGAGGCCGACGCGGTGGCAATCGGCGATTGGTTGCGCTTTGACGTGATGTTGCAGGCGGATACCAGGCTGCCGGTGCTGGTCGATTACCGCATCTGTTTTGCCGGACCGGGGCGGGGCCGCGAAAAGGTGTTCAAGCTGAAGGCGGGCAAGCTGGAGGCAGGGCGGGCGCTGGTGATGTCAAAGGCACATTTGATGAAAGGCGGGGCCAGCACCTTTACCCTGTATCCCGGCGCACATGAGATGGTGGTGCAGGTGAACGGCGTGGATCGCGCGCGGGTAGGGTTCACGCTGGTCTGATGGCCGCTGGCGCGAAGGTTATGTTTTGGGGGGCGCTGCCCCCGGCGCTGTGCGCCTCCCCCGGAGTTTCTCTGGCAAGATGAAGCTTGGGGCGGTACGTTGTGCTGCTTGCGGGCGCGCGCGGGGCCTGATAGCCCAAGTCCGACCGATTTTATCAGACTTGGAGAGAGCCTTTGACCGAGGTGCCCAGACTGGAGATCCGCGACCTGCGGCGCAGCTTTGACGGGCGGACCGTTGTTGACGGCGTGTCGCTGAGCATCATGCCGGGGCAGGTGACCTGCCTGCTGGGGCCGTCGGGCTGCGGCAAATCCACGACCTTGCGGATGATCGCGGGTGTCGAGATGCAGGACAGCGGCGAAATTTATGCCGATGGCAAGCTGATCTGTGACACGGTCACGCGCGTGCCGCCCGAGCGGCGCGAGATCGGGTTGATGTTTCAGGACTTTGCCCTGTTTCCGCATCTGAGCGTCGAGGGCAATGTGGCCTATGGCCTGCGTGGCAGCCGCGCCGAAAAGCGCGCGCGGGTCGAGGAAATGCTGGGCCGCGTGCATATGCAGCGGTTTATCGACATGTATCCGCACCAGCTGTCGGGCGGCGAGCAGCAGCGCGTAGCGCTGGCGCGCGCATTGGCGCCGCAGCCGCGGATCATGTTGATGGACGAACCGTTTTCGGGGCTGGACAACCGGCTGCGCGACGGCATTCGTGACGAGACGCTGAGCATCCTCAAGGAAGAGGATACGGCTGTGCTGCTGGTCACCCACGAGCCGGACGAGGCGATGCGCATGGCCGACGAAATCGCGCTGATGCGCGACGGGCGGATCGTTCAGCAGGGCGCGCCCTATAACGTCTATACGCGCCCGCTGGACCGCGCCTCGGTGGCGTTCTTTTCGGATGCGAATGTGCGCCGTTCTAAAGTGCAGGGCGCGTTGGCGATGACACCGTTCGGGCGGTTTCTGGCGCCGGGCATTGCCGATGGCACCGAGGTGGACATCGTGTTTCGCCCGCAGCATGTGCGGATCGACTTTGACCGTGCGGGCGTGGGACCTGTGCCCACCGCCGTCGAGGGCACGGCGGCGCGGGCTGTGGTCGAGCGCGCGCGATTCATGGGCAACGAAAGCCTTGTGGAATTCCGGCTGGATCATGACGGGACGGTGATGAAATCCACGGTGCCGGGGGTGTTCCTGCCGCAACCGGGCACGGTGATGTGGCTGCGCGTGCGGCGCGACAAATGCTTTGTCTTTCCGGCGGGGATGATCGGATGAGTGGGCCGTTGATCATCGAATTCGGTCTGGGCACCTCGCTGCGCCGTGCCGATTATACCGATGCGGCGGCCAAGGCGGTGCGCCATGCGCTGTGGCGCAATTCGATCAACCTGGCCGAACTGTTCGGCTTTCCCAAAGAGGCGATGCAGATCGCCGTGCGGGTGGCGGTGCAGCAGCCGGATCAGGTGGATGTCGAGGTGCTGCGGGCGATCTTCCCCTATGGCCGAGCGCAGATCGAGGTGGTGCAGGGCGGCTTGGACGTGCCACGCCCCGAAGGTGTGGGCAATCCGACGGTGATGGCGCAGGCGGCGCTGACCGTATCCTTTGACATGGAGCGGGCGGATGGCTGAACAGCGGGTGATCATCGAAATGGGGCAGGGCAACGACCTGCACGGACGCGACTATACCAAAGCGGCGCGGCGTGCCATCGAGGACGCGTTTCGCGGATCGTCGCTGCCGTTGTTCGGCACGCTGGGGCTGGATGCGTCGGATATGCGCGTGCAGGTGACCGTGGCGGTGCAACAGCCCGAGGCGGTGGATGTCGCGGCGCTGGTGGCGGTGCTGCCACGCGGGCGGGCCGAGGTGCGGGCCGTGTTCGGCGGCATGGACGTGCCGTCGGGGGACGAGGTGATCGTGGTGGCCACGGCGGCGGTCGAGGCGTTTTTACCGGCACAGACCGGGTGGCGGTTGAAGGGTTGAATTTGGGGCTTTGCCCCCGACGCTGCGCGTCTCCCCCAGGATATTTTTAGCCAAAAGAACGGGTTAGGCGCTGTCTTCTTAAGCGTCCCGCCTTTAACCTGAGACAGATCACATAGCCAATGGCCCCGAGAGCGCGTACCGCAGCAGGATGAATGGGTCCTGACCCTAAGGCGGGGCGCTATAGGAACAGCTCGGGCAGGGCTTCGGTTGTCTCGATCAGGTCGAGGCGGAAGTCGCGCATGGCGGTGCGCAGTTCACACCATGCGGTCAGGGTCCAGACGGGGCCCAAGCTGGTGAGGCTGAGCGGGCGGATGGTGCGCGTGGTGATACGGTCGCCGCGCGAATGGTAGGTGATGCGCAGTTTCTGGCGGGCGCGGATCGCGGCGCGGATGCGCGGGATATGCGAGGCACCGCGCGCGGCGTCGGCAAAGGGTTGCTTTTCCAGTTTCCAGGCCTCTGCCGGGGCGATAGTGGCCTCGGGCAACAGGGCGTCGATGCGGTCCGCCAGCGTGGTGGCGGCACGCGACAGGTCGGGATCGGCGGATTGCGTCAGGATGGCAAGGCCAAGGCTGAGCGCCTCAAGCTCGGCAGGGGCCAGATCAAGCGGCGGCAGGCGGATCTGGTCGGTCAGCCGGTAACCGGTGCCGCGCGTGCCCTGAACCGGAACGCCGGCCGCCTGCAAGCTTTGGATGTCACGATATAGCGTGCGTTGCGAGACGGACAGCCGCTGTGCCAGATCGGCAGCGCGCAGGGTGGCGCCGCCGCGCAGGGCCTCAAGAAGGGCGTGAAGACGTGATTGACGGGCCATTACTGACAAATAAGTGTCAGTTGTGAAAATGGCCAGTTTTTTCTGGCAGGTTTTGGCGGTGCAGACAGGGAGCACCGGGGCTTTGCGGCTTTTCGCGCGGGGTTCGGTTGCATAGACAAGGATCGACACAGAAACGTGCCGCGGGGCGCGTATTGCGGGAGAATTGAGATGTTGAACAATATTGGCCCGATGGGTCTGCTTTTGATTGCTGTTGTGGTGCTGGTCCTGTTCGGGCGCGGAAAGATTTCCAGCCTGATGGGCGAAGTCGGCAAGGGTATCACCAGCTTCAAGAAAGGCGTCAGCGAAGGCCAGAACGCGCTGGACGATGACGAGATCAAAGAAGCCAAGGACGTCACGCCCGAGACCGAAAAAGACAAGGTCTGATCCATGTTCGATATGGGCTGGACCGAGCTTTTGGTCATTGGCATCGTGGCGTTGATCGTCGTGGGCCCCAAGGATCTGCCGGTGCTGTTCCGTCAGGTGGGGCGGTTCGTCGGCAAGGCCAAGGGCATGGCGCGTGAATTCACCAGCGCCATGAACGATGCGGCTGACGAAAGCGGCGTGCGCGACATTTCCAAGACCTTGAAGACGGCCACCAACCCGTTGGGCAGCGCGATGGACGGCGTCAAGGATGCGGCGCGCGATGTTTCGTCGTCGTTGCGCAACATTGACGGTGACAGCGAGACCGGCAAGCTGGCCGCAGAGCGTGCGGCCAAGGCCAAGAAGATACAGGCCTCGACCGCCCGCGCCGCCGCAGACCGAAAAATGCGCGAGGCCGAAGAGGCCCGAAAGGCGGCCGATGCCGCCGAGGCGGCCCTCGCGGCAGATGACACATCCGACACACCCAAAGGCACCACATGAGCCACGCAGACGAAATCGAAGACAGCAGCGCCCCGCTGATCGAGCATCTGGCCGAGCTGCGCACGCGGCTGATCCGGTCGGTGCTGGCCTTTGTGGTGGCGATGATCTTCTGCTTTTCCTTCGGCAGTGCGATCCTGGATTTCCTGTTGATCCCGATCGAACAGACCATGCGCGATCTGGGCAACCCAAATCCGGTGATGCAGTACACTGCACCGCAGGAGTATTTCTTTACCCTTGTGCGGATTTCGATGGTGGGGGGGCTGGCGCTGTCGTTCCCGATCATCGCCTACCAGTTGTGGCGGTTTGTGGCACCGGGGCTGTACAAGAATGAAAAGTCGGCTTTTCTGCCCTTCCTGATAGCCTCGCCCGCGCTGTTCCTGATGGGGGCGGCCTTTGCGCAATATGTGGTTGTGCCGATGGCGATGAAGTTCTTTCTGGGCTTTGCCGATGCGGCGTCGATCCTGTCGACGATCATGCAAGACGGGTCGATCAAGGAGGCGCACAAGGGCATCGACATCGTGTTTCAGGGCAAGGTGAACGAAAGCCTTGATATCACGCTGAAAATGATCGTGGCCTTTGGCCTGTGTTTCCAGTTGCCTGTGCTGCTGACGCTGATGGGCAAGGCCGGTCTGGTCAGCTCGGAAGGTCTGGCGAATGTGCGCAAATACGCGATTGTCGGCATTCTGGTGGTGGCCGCGCTGGTCACGCCGCCGGATGTTGTGACGCAGTTGATCCTGTTCGTGGTGGTCTTTGGTCTCTATGAAATCTCGATCTGGCTGGTGCGCGGAGTGGAGCGCCGCCGCGACAAGCGTCTGCGCGAAGAAGGCTATTTCGACGACGAAGAAGACGAAGAAGGTCTGGACGACATTCTGACCGGCGACGACGAGGACCTGAAATAGTGATCGACGACCCGATGGACCGCATCGCAGCGGCGCTGGAGCGTATGGCGCCCGCGCCGCTGCAAGCCCCCGATTTCGACGCCGCCAGTGCTTTTGTGTGGCACACTGGCCCGGACCGGCTGGAGCCGGTGCACCAGATCAGCCGCGTGCCGCTGAAGCTGCTGGTGGGCAACGACCGCTCGCGTGATACGCTGCTGGCAAACACCACGCAGTTTGCGCGCGGACTGCCTGCCAACAACGCGCTGCTCTGGGGCGCGCGGGGCATGGGGAAATCCAGCCTTGTCAAGGCGGTACACGGCGCTGTTCAGGCAGAGTATCCGCAGCTCAAGATCGTGGAGTTGCAACGCGAGGACCTGCCCAGCGTGGGCCGTCTGCTGAACCTGCTGCGCGCGGCATCGGGGCGGTTTCTGCTCTATTGCGACGACCTCAGCTTTGGCCACGATGACAGCCACTACAAATCGCTCAAGGCGGTTCTGGATGGCGGGATCGAGGGGCGGCCCGAGAATGTGGTGCTGTACGCCACGTCGAACCGCCGCCATTTGATGCCGCGCGACATGATCGAAAACGAACGGCAAAGCGGCATCAACCCCGCCGAGGCGGTCGAGGAAAAGGTGTCTCTGTCCGACCGGTTCGGGTTGTGGCTGGGGTTCCATCCCTGCGATCAGGACCAGTATCTGGCGATGATCCGCGGCTATTGCGATGCTTACGATGTGGAGATCGACGACGCGACCCTGCGCACGCAGGCCATCGAATGGCAGGCCACGCGCGGTGCGCGGTCTGGCCGGGTGGCGTGGCAGTATTTCGTCGACCTTGCAGGCCGCTCGGGCGTCACGCTTTAGGCCGCGGGGTGTTGACCGTCGGATGACTTTGGCCCTTGCGGCAACATCTGAGCCCGAGTGGAAAACCGGACGTTCGTGCGGGGCGCGGAGAATGGCAGTAACGAGCCCTTATTGACCGATGCTGCAACTTGCACAAATGGCGGCTTTCCATAAGAATGGAAAAGAAACTAATGTGATAGCCCGCCTATCGTAGACCTTGCTTCAGAGGATCGACAGCTTGGATTTCCTAATAAATACAGCAGCACTCTTGGTTATTCCTGCGGTGATGTTTTCCTTTTGGCGCTGCACTGAACGCGACGAATACGCGGACTTGCGAGCCAGTGGGCAAAAACTCAACATGAATATGCACAACCTCCGCTCCGCTTACCGACGCACACCCGAAGATCCCTTAAGCGGCCCACACAAAAAACTGGCAAGGATAGGCTTTTATCACTGGATCGCCATTCCTGTGGGATTCTCCACGGTCTTGGCCATTGCAGTGGTCTTGGAATTGTTCAAAAGAAGCCTGTCCTAATCGGACCAGCACACCTTTGATACCGTAGAAGCAGACGTTCAAAGACCACAATCTAAAGACAGCTTCGTCCGCTCACCGGACTTCGATGCACTATGCGACGAATGTCGGCTTGGAGTCCAAAGTGACTTACCCACACAGGGCAGTGCCTGACCGCGGGTGGGCATCGGAATGCCAGTGGCCGCCACTTTATTTCTCGTCTTTGGCGTGCGGGAGAAGAGGTGAAACACGGTGAAGAAGCGCCCGCCCATGGGGCGGTCGGGCGCTGCCCGGCGGCTCTTCGAGCCTTGATTCCGGGCTTAGGTGGATGGGGTTGGCGTTTGAGCGCGTTGCGACGGGTGGCTCATCGAGCCTTGACTTCAGGCTTTGGTGAATGGCCACAAAGTACCGCACTCCAGACTTTGGCCCATACTGCGCCCAAGGTCCGGTCGGGTCTTGACGCTAAACCGCCGCCAGCAGTTTTGCCTCATAGGCGCGCAAACAGGGTGCGGCCTTGAGGCCATAGGTGACAAGGTTGGGAAACAGGGTTTCGATTTCGGCCCGCGCGACCGGGTTCACCGCCTGCTTGGTCATGTCGCCGGGGTACAAGGTTTCTGACCAGATCCCGTGTGCCTGTACGACGTGGTGTGCATCCAGCAGGATGTGGTGATAGGTCACAAGCCCGCCGGTGCGGCGATAGACTCCGTCCATGTTCAGCAGATCAACCGCGCGCACCAGAACTTCGGACTGGCCATACAGAAGCTCGGCGCGCCAGTCGGTCAGCAGGATTGCATGTTGCGGCGAGATCACCAGATCGGCGTCGTTGCCAAGGGTGCCTGCGGTGATGACAACAGGGGCCAGATCATTTCTGGACAGAACTGTGGTGGCCCCGATCCAGCGGATCGGCTGCGCGCCGTCACTGCCGGTAATGACATGATCGCCCACGCTCAGCGCTTCGACCGCGCGCGGGCCGTCGGGGGTTTCGATCATCGTGCCCGAGGCAAAGCAGACCACGGACCCGCCAAGCCCCAAATGGGGCGTGCTGTCGTCGTTTTCCGTGATGCCGCCGGTGGTCAGGTTGGTGTCGGCGGGGGGCATGCCATCGGGGAACACCAGAAAATATCCGTTTTCGCCCGCGTCCTGCACATCGTTGTCGTTGTTCAGGTCCACATCAATAACGCCCACGCGCCATGTGTTCGTGCCATCGGTGACGGTAAAGGTGTAATCCCAGATCACCTGCCGGTCGATCCCGCCCACCTTGACAGTCTGTTCCCATGCGCCTCCAAAGCGTTCGGCGCTGTCGACATATTCGTTCACATCCCCGTCGCCGTTGAACACCGTCGCGCCGTCGTTTTCCTCGACCACGAAATAGGTGTCTTCGCCCGTGTAGCGCCAGGTGCCGTTTGGCGCATAGGCATAGTCGACAGGGTTGCCGTTGACGGTACTTTGCGTGCCGCGAATGACGTTTGTGTATCCGTAGTAGACAGCCATCGTTCCGCTCAATCCGAAGTGTGTTCGAATTGTTTCTGGATGGGCAACGCGGCACCGCTAGGGCGGTATCATGGCTTTTACGTCACATTGTCGGAATCTGGCGCACAATTGAAGACCCGGCAGCCCTGGGTCCAGATGCGAAAACATCTCCGGCCCGTCGTGCGTGGTTTTGAATGTCAGATGGCCTGGGCCTTTGCGCCATGAACTGACCCAAAGCGGAAGCCGGACCAGCGCGCAGATCGCAGCGCAGGGCAGGAGCGCGCTGTCACCGCATGCTCCTTGCGCGGAGTCATGGCCGCTGGCCGCCGCACCACGGCCCGTCGATGCAAGACTTCGCGTTCCATTTCAAACAACAGCTTCGTCCGCACAGCGGACATCAGGGCAGGTAGGGGGCCGGGTCCACGCTGTCAAAACCCTTGCGGACCTCGAAGTGAAGATAGGCATTGTCACCGCTGCGCAGCTTGGCAATGCCTTGTCCCCGGCTGACATTATCGCCTTTCTTGACGCTGACGTCAGCGACATTGGCATAGACGGTCAGCAGGTTGTCGGGGTGACGCACAACGATGATCGGCACGCCTTCGGCGCTTTGGGTGATCGCGGCGACACTGCCCGATGCAGCGGCTTTCACTGGGGTGCCTGCCCCTGCCTTGATGTCGATGCCTTCGTTGCGCCCCTTGGAATAGGCGCGAATGATCGACCCCGAGACAGGATAGGCCAGCGCGGTGTTGCTGTCGGGTTTGACGGTTTGCTTGCCGATGTCGGCCACAGGGGCGGCCGGTTTTGCCGTCGTGGGCGCAGGTTTGGCGGTGTCATCCTTGGGCAGGGGCGTGGCGGCACTGGGCGGAACCGGTGTGGGCGACCCGACGCCGGGAGCGCTGGTGGTCGCCGTGCGTTTGGGCGGGGCCTGCTGCGCCACGGGGATCAGCAGGAACTGGCCTTCGCGGATCGCGAAATCGCTGCCCAGACCGTTCCACTCGGCCAGCGAACGCACCGGCACCTGATACAGCCGCGCGATGGTATAGGCGGTTTCGCCGCGCTCGACCCTGTGACGGATCGGTTCCTGCCCGGTCTGGGCCGGTGCCGCAGGTGCTGCCGGTGCAGGCGCCGCCGTGGGGGTTGACGGTGTGGTCGCGGGGGCGCTGTCGATGGCGTTGCTTGCCAATGTGGTCACATCGACCGCAGCGGGCTGGATCGGTCCGGTGCCGATGGCACCCGTGGCGGGCGAGGGTTCGGCCACACGACGCGGCAGGGCAATAATCTCGCCGGTGCGCAGGGGCACATCCGTTGCAATCCCGTTATAGCGGCTCAGCTCGCCCGCATTGACACCGACCCGGCCGGCCACGTCGTTCAGGGTGTCGCCGCGGCGGGCCACGACAACCTGATAGTTGGGATAGGAAATAACGCCGCGGTTGTCCGGCCTGGGCCGCTGGGTTGTGGCATTCAGGGCTGCATCAGCGGTCGAGAAGGCTCCGGCACCGCCGCGCAGGTCGAAATCAAGCGGTTGATCGCAACCCGCCAGAACAAGCGCGCCACAAGTGGCCAGCAGCAAGGGCGCGCGGTGGCGCGGAATGTATCGGATCATCTGGCTCGTCCTCTTCACACGCCCCGTTATTCGGGTTCGGGGCCTTGTTATGGGTCTTGTCATCGGTTTTGTCGGTCCATGCAACACAGCGTCAAGCACAGGCTGCCCGGACGGGATTATCGGCATGTTTCCGCCGTATTATGTATCTTTTCCCAGCCCTTCGAGCAAGGGGACGAAGCGCACGGGGCGCAATTCGTCATATTCCAGTCCGGTTTCGGTCTTGCGCACGCGGATCAGGCTTTGCACCGCATCTGACTGGCCCACGGGCACCACCATGATGCCCCCAACCTTGAGTTGTGCCAGCAAGGGGCCGGGAGGGTCTTCGGCGGCGGCGGTGACCAGAATGCGGTCAAACGGTGCCTGATCGGGCAGGCCAAAGCTGCCGTCGCCAGTGATGGCGGTGATATTGGTCAGTTGCATCGTCTCGAAAATGGCCCGCGCTTCGCGCACCAGACGGCGGTGCCGGTCCACCGTATAGACCCGGCGCGCCAGCTTGCTGAGGATCGCCGCCTGATAGCCCGAACCGGTGCCCACTTCGAGCACCTTGTCACGCGGGCTGAGGTGCAGCGCCTGCGTCATCAGCCCCACCACCGAAGGCTGGCTGATAGTTTGCCCGCAGGCGATGGGCAGGGGCATGTCTTCGTAGGCGCGCGCGGCGAACAGGCCCCGTATGAACGGACCCCGGTCGATGGCCTCCATCGCTTCCAGGACAGCTTTTTCGGTGACGCCCTTGGACCGCAGCGCGTACAGGAACTGCATCTTGCGTTGGGCGATCTCGTCTTCGGTCATACGTTCAGCGCCCCGAGACGGTCCATCACGTCATGGGCCGTCAGATCGGCGCGCATCGGCGTGACCGAGATATAGCCGTCCAGATTGTCAGCAGCATCGGTGCCCGCAGCCGTGTGCACCTGCTGGTTGCCGCCCTTGATCCATACGAACTTGCGCCCCGAGGGGGCTTCGTGCGGTTCGGTGGAAAAGCGCACGCCGGGGCGGCGGCCCTGGCGGCTCAGGCGGGTGCCTTTGACCTCTGCCGCCGCGACGGGCGGAAAGTTGACGTTGTAGAACAGGTGGTAATCGCCGGTGTCTGCCGGCGTGGCGTCAAGAATGCGGCGCACCGTGTCGGCACCGTGGACAAGGGCGGCCTCGAACGGGTCTTCCAGCGTGGCATTGGCGGGGCCGAAATATTGCGACAGGGCGATGGCGGGAATACCCTGCAAGGCACCCTCCATCGCGCCGCCCAAGGTGCCGGAATACAACGCATTTTCCGCCGAATTGTTGCCCCTGTTGACCCCCGACAGGATCAGGTCGGGAGGCGCGTCGGCCATCACGTCGTGAATGCCCGCCAGCACGCAATCGGCAGGGCTGCCTTCGGCGGCATAGCGGCGGGTGCCCAGTTTCGAGATCATCATCGGATGGGTGTAGCTGATGCAATGGCCGACGCCCGATTGCTCAAAGGCAGGGGCCACGGTCCAGACCTCGCCGGTGTGGCCAGCCACCTGTTTGGCAATGGCGTGCAGGGTTTTCAGCCCCGGTGCGGCAATGCCGTCGTCGTTGGTGATGAGAATACGCATATGTCGCCCCTTTTGTCCTTAGTATTCAGGCGGCAGCATTGCGGCAAGGGCAGGCGGGGTCTGCAAGGCGGATTTGTAGCAGAAGGCGTTCTGGCGTTGCGCGAAGGACTCATTGACCGGCGCGCGCTGTGGCAAGCCGGCCCTTCGGGGAGGATTTCTTGAACCAGAGAAGAGGAGGGTCCAGACCCTTCTGTATCTCCGATCTGTTATTGTTCCCCCGTCAGCGACCTTGGCCGAGGTCACTGACGGGACGGTGTATGGCGTCAGAGCCTTGTGGCCCAAGTTGAATTGGGACCACGTTTGCTAGCGAGCCAGCACTGTCTCTCTTCATCCATCTCGAACAGTTGCTTGTGGCCAGCTTGGACCACGGATCAGAAGGAAGAGAACATGAACAGGATAACACGAGACGCAATCCTTGGCATAGATGTCAGCCGCGATTGGCTGGACATTCATTGCCTGCCAAGCAATCAGAGACTTCGATTGCCCAATTCCGAGGACGGGCATGCGCGCGTGGGCGCCCTGGCAAAGTCAGCCTGTGCGCTGGTTTGTTTTGAGGCCACAGGGGGGCAGGAATGGCGTCTGTGGTCGGCCCTCGACGTTGCAGGGGTCGCGACCAGGCAACTGCCGCCCGCGCAAATCAAAGCCTTTGCCGCCAGCCGGGGCACGCGGGCGAAAACGGATAGGATCGACGCGGAGCTTATCGCGCGGTTCATGGCCTTTCGGCCTGATGCAGGGCGGACCTTGCCGCATGAAAAGATACGTCTTCTCAGGGCTTTGGTGTCCAAGCGTGGTCAGCTCGTCGAAACACGCAAACGGCTTTTGGCGCAAATCAAGGCGCATGCGAAACTGGGTTCGGATGATCTGTTCGACGTCATGGATGGTGACCTGAAAGACCTACTGGATCGCCAGATTGCAGGACTTGAGGTCCGGATCGAACAGATCATCGCCTCAGAGGAAGGCCTTGCCACGACTGCTGCCATCTTGCGTTCAGTTCCCGGCATTGGCCCGGTCGCCAGCACGATGTTGATCGCTGAAATGCCGGAACTCGGCCAGATCACGGGCGAACAAGCCGCCGCGCTGACAGGCCTTGCGCCCATTGCCCATGACAGCGGCGCGATGCGGGGCAAGCGCGCTATCGGAGGCGGCCGGCGCCCGCTGCGACACGTTATGTTCCAGGCGGCGCTCGTCGCCAGTCACCACAATCCCGTCCTGAAGCCGTTCGCAGACCGCCTTCGCGAAGCCGGAAAACCACACAAAGTGATAATCACCGCCGTCGCAAGAAAGCTTGTGACAATCGTGAACGCCCTTTGCAAAAGTCGGCAGAAATGGACTACTCAACTCGCTTGAGAAATACAGTTGCTAGAGCGCCGCGAGAATACGCGCGGCTTCGGCGTGCGGGTCTGCCAGCGGCGCGCGGTCTTCGCCGGGGAAGAAACGGGCGCGGGTGGCTGTGGGCATCGGTTCGGGCCGGGCGATAACCACGCGGGGACCGGTTTTGACGGTCTCGGTCTGCCAGCTGCGCGCCAGTGCGATCTGGGCGGCCTTGGTCGCGCCGTAGCTGCCGAAAAACTTGGTGCCTGCGCGCGGATCGTCAAAGAAAAGCGCGGTGCCGTCGGTGCCCAGCAGCGGGGCCACATAGGAGATCAGCGTTGCGGTGGCGGTGACATTGGCGGCAACCGATTTGGCCATGTCGCGGCTGTCGATGTGGCTGGTCGGGGTCAGGGGCGCAGCATGGATCGCCGTATGCGCCCAGATGTCCAGATTGCCCCAGCGGTCGTGAATGCCCCGGCACAGGGTGGCCATCGCCTCGGGCACGGTGATGTCCATCGGGGCCAGCGTGGCACTGCCGCCAAGCGCCTTGATCCGGTCGTCAAGCTCTTCCAGCGCGCCGGTGGTCTTGGCCACGGCAACGATGTGATGGGTCGGGGCCAAGGCTTCGGCCAAAGCGGCACCAAGACCGCGCGACGCGCCTGTGATCAGGGCAAGTTTGGGGGCATTTGTCATGGGCTGCGTGATGGTCTGAATGCGCGCCAAGGTCAAGAGGCGCGCGTGCGGCGTTCAGGCGGCGTTGGTCTCGGCACTGGGGCGCGCGTGGGGGCGCAGGGCGCTGACGATTTCGCCCGGTTGCGGCAGACGCAACACCTTGGCGCGGCCATTATGGGCGATGTGCACCGCGTCTTCGTCGATGGCGACAACCTGACCCAGACGGGTCTTGTCGCCGGTCTTGACCGTGTCGATCCGCCCGTTGGGATAGCGGATCATCGCGCGCGGGGCGCTGGTCGCGCCGAAAATGCCAAGCAGCACAGGCTTGCTCAGTTGCACCGCGTTTTTTTGCGTCGCCAGTTGGTTGGTCTGGGGGGAAGCTTGTTCCATGAAAAGGGGGTCCTTGGGGCCAGTCGAAGACGGCGACGTACCACGGCCACAGCCAGCCGCAAGAGCGGCAAAACGGCCATCGGCCATTTGACGCCCGCCGATACGCCAAGCTTTGCCGAGCCCTGCGACATTCTGTGGCGGGGGGCTTGCGCGCAGGCGGGAATCGCCCGCGCCTCAGGGTCTGGGCCCTAGGATTTGCGGTGATATGTGAACGTCATCGCCGCCAGATGGGACAGGGGCTGCTCGGCAAGCGTGCCGTCCAGGGCCAGCGACAGCGCGCGGCGACCGTCATTTGGCAGGTCGGGGTACAGGCTGGCCATGCGCTGTGCCAGATCGGTTTTGCAATCGACATAGGCGGTCAGCGCGTGGGGGGCCGTGGGCGACCAGTTCAGCCGCAGTGTCGATCCGGTGCGCGGCGCAACAGGACGCCAGGCCGGCTGGCCCCATTTCAGGGTTTCCGTGAGTGGGCCGACATTTGCATCCTCTGCCGCTGACAGAATGATGGCGCGCAGGGCATCGAAACGGGCGCGGGCGGGTGCGGGCCATTGGGCGGTGATCTGGGTGAACGGGTCCATGAGAGGCAGGTTAGCACGGTTTGCTGACAGATGCTGGCAGCAGCGGGACGAGGTGCATTTTGGTTGGGGGCGGGCCTTGGGTGTGATGAAGGTCGAGGAATGCCAGGCGGGACTTTGCTGTCGTTCAGATTAACCACCTCGCAAGGTCATATGTTAACGTCTGGCAACCGTGCAATTATTATGTCTGGCGTTTCTCCGCCAGCAAAGTGTACGTGGTCGTAGTCATCTCCCAAAGCTGCCATCTCGTCTGCGCACGCCTTGGCAAAATCTGCAAATTTACGTGCCGCTTCTGCGTCTTCAAGACAAATCGACACTTCATCAAACTCCAACAGTGTCTCGCTACTATCGCCTTTGGCGTATCCATATATTTTCACCCAGTCGCTCCAAGAAACGGTTGTTATTTTTGGACCAGAGAATGAAATATTATGCACGACACAACAAGTCGTCTCCAATCAGCTAAGTCGTATATTTGGGCTCAAACCCGCCATTCGCCGCCACCTGAGCGAACGTCCGGTTTTCCATTCCAAATCGGTCCATGACGTGAAGATCAAGGTTATCTGACGTTCAACGTTCGACAATATCACGGCAGGAGCACCGCCCCCGCACCCTTATCTGGCAAGATGAAGCAGCGGGGGTTATTCCGCTGCTTTCATCTCAAAGCCTTTTTCCAGCATGTCCGACGGTTTCACCGGATATTCGCCAGAGAAACAGGCATCGCAATATTGCGGGCAGCTTTTGTTGCGGCCTTCGGCTTCGCCCACGGCGCGGTAGAGGCCGTCGAGCGAGATGAATTTGAGGGAATCAACCCCCAGATGGGCGCGCATTTCGTCTTCGGACATGGTCGCGGCCAGCAGCTTTTCGCGCTGCGGGGTGTCGACGCCATAGAAACAGGGCCAGGCCGTGGGGGGCGAGGCGATGCGGAAGTGTACCTCGGCGGCACCGGCATCAAGGATCATTTCCTTGATCTTGCGCGAGGTGGTGCCGCGCACCACGGAATCATCCACCAGAATGACCCGTTTGCCTTTGATCAGCGCGCGGTTCACGTTCAGCTTGAGGCGCACACCCATGTTGCGGATCTGCTCGGTCGGTTCGATGAAGGTGCGGCCCATATACTGGTTGCGGATGATGCCCATCGCATAGGGAATGCCCGATTGCAGGCTGAAACCGATGGCTGCCGGGGTGCCGCTGTCGGGCACGGGGCAGACCAGATCGGCATCGACCGGCGATTCCTTGGCCAGTTCGCGGCCGATGTTTTCGCGGGTCTCGTATACGCTGCGCCCGCCCAGGATGCTGTCGGGGCGCGAGAAATAGACGTGTTCAAAGATACAGAAACGCGGTGCGACACGGCGGAAGGGGAAATGGCTTTCGACGCCCTTGTCGGTGATCACCACCATTTCGCCCGGTTCGATCTCGCGGACGAATTCGGCGCCGATGATGTCCAGCGCGCAGGTTTCCGAGCTGAGCGCCCAGCCGTCGCCGACACGGCCCAGCACCAGCGGGCGCACGCCCAAGGGGTCGCGCACACCGATCAGTTTGGTGCGGGTCATCGCGACGATCGAAAACGCGCCTTCGACGCGGCGCAGGGCGTCTTCCATCCGTTCGGGGATGTTGCGCTGCAGCGATCGGGCCATCAGGTGGATGATGCATTCGCTGTCAGAGGAGGACTGGAAGATCGAGCCGCGCTCGATCAGTTCGCGGCGCAGGGCGTTGGCGTTGGTGATGTTGCCGTTGTGGGCAATCGCGGCCCCGCCCATGGCAAATTCGCCAAAGAAGGGCTGCACGTCGCGGATCGCGGTCTGGCCCTTGTTGCCCGAAGTCGAGTAGCGCACATGCCCGATGGCAAGCGGGCCGGGCAGGGTCTCCATGACTTTCTGGCTGGTGAAATTGTCACGCACATAGCCAAAGCGGCGGGCGGATTGAAAACCCTGTTCGGCATCATGGCTGACGATGCCTCCGGCCTCCTGTCCCCGGTGCTGCAAGGCATGCAGGCCGAGAGCGACGAAATTCGCGGCATCCTGGGTGCCGATCACACCAAAAATACCGCATTCTTCTTTCAGTTTGTCGTCGTCGAAAGGATGTGCGGGCGGCATCATGCGTTCAGTCACGGGCGGATGGCTCCGAATCTGGGGTTGGTCGTGGGTGTGATACTGGGACCATGGCGTGGTGTCACGCCTTGAGGCCGAAATAGTTAAGGGATCTTGGTCGTGAGTGTGAATTGTGTCGATACAGTTTGTTTTCGAGGACACAATCCGGTGCAGCTGTAACAAGAATAGGGATGCGAGGGGCCTGGTACAACCCTTGGCGCGCCGCAGTGCAGCGCAAAGGCGACATTATTGTTCGCAGGTGCCCACCAGACCTTCGTATTGCTGGGTGATCCAGCCAAGCGCCTGCTCGGGCTTGCGGTCCTGAATGTCGGTGGTGAACCGGCCGAACACGGCAGCCGAGCGGCTTTCGTCGACGACGGTGAATTCCTGACCGGTGATGACGGTGTCATAGACAAAGAACGCAACAATCACCAACAGGATGCCGCGGGCCACCCCAAAGAGGAAGCCCAGCCCCTGGTCAATGCCGCCCAAAGCCGAGCGTTGCACCAGAGAGGCAAACAATGGCGTGAACAGCGACACAACAATCAGGGCCACGGCAAAGACCAGTGCAAAGGCACCGATCACGCTGAGTTCGCAGCTGTCCGCCAGAAATTCGCCGACAACGGGGATTTCGCGCACCAGCGGTTCGACCTGCGGGGCGAAAAGGAATGCGAGGATGGCGGCGGCAATCCAGCCTGCAATCGCCATGATTTCGCGCACGATGCCGCGCCCGTAAGCCAGCAGGGCCGACAGGATGATGACAACGGCGACCACGCCGTCAATGATTGTAAAACCGTCCATCATCCGTTCCTTGTCTGTGCGGCATTAACCTGCGCCAAATACTTCACCCACGAAACTGGTCAGGTCGTGCATCTGTTGCACTTTGATTCCCGATGTTTCGATGGCTTTGCCACCAGAAGGGGCAAGTGCGGTCGTAAAACCAAGTTTTTGCGCCTCTTTCAACCTGTTTTCGGTCTGGGGTGCGGGACGCAGGGCACCTGACAGGCTGATTTCGCCAAAAACGACGGCGCCTTCGGGCAGGGCGGCGTCTTCCCGCGCACTTAATAACGCAGCCGCCACGGCCAGATCGGCGGCGGGTTCCGAGATTTTCATGCCGCCCGCGACGTTCAGATAGACATCCAGCCCCGCAAAGGGGATGCCGCAGCGTGCCTCGAGCACCGCAAGGATCATCGCGAGCCGTCCGCCGTCCCAGCCGACAACCGTGCGGCGCGGCTGGCTGTGCGGCGAGGGCGCAACGAGGGCCTGCAATTCAACCAGCACGGGGCGGGTGCCTTCGATTCCTGCGAACACCACCGATCCGGCGCTGGGTCTGCCACGCTCGGACAGAAACAGCGCCGAAGGGTTGGTGACCTGTTCCAGCCCGCGCCCGGTCATTTCAAACACGCCGATTTCATCGGCAGGGCCAAAACGGTTCTTGACCGCGCGCAGGATGCGGAACTGGTGGCCGCGTTCGCCTTCGAAATACAGCACCGTGTCGACCATATGTTCGACCACGCGGGGGCCTGCAATCTGGCCGTCCTTGGTGACGTGACCGACAAGGATGACCGAGACGCATTTGCGCTTGGCAAAGGTTGTCAGCTCGTGCGCGGCGGACCGCACCTGACTGACCGAGCCGGGCGCGCTGTCGACCGTGTCGGACCACATGGTCTGGATCGAATCGATGATCGCAAGGCCGGGGCGTTCGGCCTCGAGCGTGGTCAGGATGTTGCGCAGGTTGGTTTCCGATGCCAGTTGCACGGGCGCATCCGACAGGCCCAGACGCTTGGCACGCATCCGCACCTGTGCCGTGGCTTCTTCGCCGCTGACATAGATCGTCTTGACGCCCGCGCGGGCGAATTCGGCTGCCGCTTGCAGCAACAGGGTCGATTTGCCGATGCCCGGATCGCCCCCGACCAGCAGCGCCGAGGCAGGCACAAGCCCGCCGCCCAGCACGCGGTCAAGCTCGTCGATGCCCGAATGGGTGCGAGGGGGCGGTGATTCTTCGGTTTGCAGGTCTGTGAGCGTGATGGCCGCGCCGCGATTTGCGCCAAGGGATTTCTTGCCGCCCGCGGACAGCCCCGCGTCCTCGACAATGGTGTTCCAGTCGCCACAGCCGTCGCAGCGCCCCGACCATTTGCTATGTGTCGCGCCGCAGGCGGTGCAGGTGAAGGAGGGTGATTTGGCCATGGCACTGATGTGCCTGACGCGGGCGGGGGCGTCAAAAGGTAAATGCGGGGTGGGGGTGTTTGGGAGCGGTTAAAGGGGGCGCTGCCCCCCGCGTCTGCGACGCGTCCCCCGGAGTTTATCCGGCAAGATGAAGGAGCGGGCGGATTATTCTGCGGCTTTGGGCACCATTTTGGTGACGGTGTTGTCGGTGGCGATAATGGTTTCAAGGCCCAGCTCGGGCAGCACCTCGCGCATTTCGCCGCGCAGGCGGTCCAGTTGGGCGGCTGCAACCGCCTCTTCGAGTTCGATGTTGGTCAGCCAGTGCTTGAATTCGGAGCTGATGGATTTGGCGTGTTCCAGGCGGGTGTTGAACTGGTCCACCTCGTATTGGCGTTGTTCCAGGAATCCGCGGGCGCGGGCGACATGGGTGTCCGAATAGACCTCGGCCAACTCTTTGGAAATATGCGACATTTGGGCCGCGACGTCGAGCAGTGCAGGCTCTAACGAGCTCAGGTCGGGATGGTCGCGCAGGTATTCCAGACGTTCGCGCATCGAATCGAATTCGGTCGAAAAGCGGAAAACATCGCCGCGATCTGCCGCGTGAACGGCGGCATAGGCGCGACTGATGTCGGTCATGTTGACCGAGAAATCGCGGTGGGCGTTTTCAAGTTGCATGGTGCGCAGCGCACTGGGCAGGAAAAAGCACAGGCAGGTGGCAAAGATGGTCAGGCCAATCTGGGCGTACATGCCAGCCAGCGGCACCGGCGCGCCGTTCCAGTCAACCTGAAGGTCGACCCAGGGCAATTTGCCAGACAATGACATGGCTGTTGCCCCCAGCAGGGCCAGCGCTGTCAGGATGAACAATGCCAGCGCCGCGCGCTGCATCAGGAATCGGATCAAAAATGCGAACGAGCGAATAAAATTTGTCAAATGTCTTTCCCCCAGAAAAACCTCTTATCGGCAAGTATACGCCGATAAGAAGGCAACTCATAAGGAGATTTTTTGTTCCCGATGTCCGCTATCTGATTTCCGGGTTGTTGTGTTGCGGCATCTTCGCGGCAGGTGTTTCCATTTCTGACACAATTTCAGCCGGTTGCCGCCTTTGTTCTGTGCGCCAGCCGATCCAGAGCGAGGCAAGAATACACGCGGTGAAAAGATAAAGCCCCCAGGCCACTTCAATGCGTCCAACGCCGATTCCCTTGGTCAGGGTGATATACAGTGCGATCAGGAAAATGTCGGCCATCGCAAATTTGCCAAGAAGATGCAGCGCAGGCAGGCAGCGCGCGCTGAGCAGGTTCCAGTGCAGCAGGGCCAGGCCGATGGTCTTGAGGTAAGGGGCAAACAGCGCAAAAACCGTGACCATCAGCGCCAGGAAAACGTCCGAGGCCCATAGCGATTGCAGGCCGGTCATCACGCTGATTTCCGACAGGCCGAACAGGGGCAACAGCCCCGCACGCATCAGCGGTGCGAACCACGCAACGGGATAGGCGACCAGCAGGGCAAGGTTGAGATAGCGCAGCATGGGCGCACTTGGGGGCAGGGTGCGGTTCAAGTCAAGCCGGTGCGCGATCAGCGGACCGCAGCGATGGGCCCCGTGGCGCGACCGTGGATGAACTGGTCGACGTAAGGATCTTGGGCCGCGTCCATATCGGCCACCGGCCCCGTCCATTTGATCACACCCTCGTGCAGCATCGCCACGTTGTCCGCAATGGCGCGCACCGAGGACATGTCGTGGGTGATGGTCACCGCAGTCGCGCCCATTTCGGTGACAATTTCGCGGATCAGGTCGTTGATGACGCCCGCCATGATCGGATCAAGGCCGGTGGTCGGTTCGTCGAAGAAGATGATCTCGGGGTCGGCGGCGATGGCGCGGGCCAGCCCCACGCGCTTTTGCATACCGCCCGACAGTTCCGCGGGCAGGCGGTCGGCCACGTCCTCGGTCAGGCCCACACGGCGCAGCTTTTCGATGGCGATGGCGCGGGCCTGATCACGGGGGCGTTTCAGCGATCCGCGCAACAGGCGGAAAGCGACGTTTTGCCAGACCGGCAGGCTGTCGAACAGGGCCGCGCCTTGAAACAACATGCCAAAGCGCGCCAGAAACGCGTCGCGGTCGGTGCGGGTGATGTCGATTCCGTCCACGGTTATGCTGCCCTGTTCGGGCGTGACAAGGCCCAGCACCGCCTTGATCGTAATGGATTTTCCGGTGCCCGAGCCGCCGATGATCACCATCGACGTGCCCTTGGGCACATGCAGGTTCACACCACGCAGAACGTGGTTGCTGCCAAAGGATTTGTGGACGTTTTCAAGTGTAATCATAGCGAGAAGAACAGCCCCGTCAGCACGAAGTTGGCGGCCAGGATCAGGATCGCGGCAGCCTCGACGCTGCCTTTGGTGGCGCGGCCGACACCTTGGGCGCCACGGCCCGAATTCATGCCGAAATAGCAGCCCATGAGCGCGGCGATAAAGCCGAAGACGCCGCCTTTGGCCAGTGACGAAACCACGTCGCGCAGTTCAAGGAAGTTCACCGTGTTTTTCAGATAGGCCGCCGGGTTGAACCCCAGGGTTCCCGTGGACACGGCCCAGCCGCCGGCAATGCCGATCACATCGCCCACCGCCACCAGCAAGGGCACCACAAGGGTTGCGGCCAGCACGCGGGGCACGGTCAGGTATTTCATCGGATGGGTCGAGAGTGTGACCAATGCGTCGATCTGTTCGGTCACCTTCATCGTCGCAATCTCGGCGGCAATCGACGAGGTCACGCGCGCGGCGATCATCAGGCCCACCAGTACGGGGCCAAGTTCGCGCACCATGCCGATGGCGACGATCTGCGGCACAACGGCTTCGGCGTTGAACCGTGCGCCGCCCGCGTAAATCTGCAAGGCCAGCGCGCCGCCGGTGAAAATCGCCGTCAACCCGACCACAGGCAGCGACAGCCAGCCGATGTTCAGCAGCGCGATGGCCAGTTCACGAAAATAGAAGGGGGGGCGCAGCAGGTGGCTGAGGGTTTGCGCCGCATAAAGCGAGACCCGGCCCACCGCCGCCAGCAGCCCAAGCGTTGCGGCACCAATGGCGGCGACAAATCTCATTCGGTGTACCGGCGGGCATAGCGGTGGCCCAGCGAGGTGAGCACCTCATAGCCGATGGTGCCTGCGGCGGTGGCCAGATCGTCAACGCTCTGGTGTGGCCCAAGCAGTTGCAGGCGCGCCGGATCGTGGCCCAGATCGGTGACATCCACGGTGATCAGATCCATCGACACGCGGCCCACGATGGGCAGGGCGGTGTCACCTGCCCAGACCTGCGCCTTGCCTGCGTTGCCCATGGCGCGGATCAGCCCGTCGGCATAGCCTGCGGAAATGGTGGCGATGCGCGAGGGGCGTTGTGCAACCCACATATTGCCGTATCCAACCGACTCGCCCGCAGCCACATCGCGCACCTGAATGACCGGCGCGTCCAATGTCACGACGGCCTCGGATTCGGCATAGGGCAGGCCGCCGTACAGGCCCACACCGGGACGGCACAGGTCAAAGTGGAATTCTTCACCCAACAGCGTGCCACCTGTGGCCGACAGCGAACGCGGGGCGTCGATGCCGTCTGTCATCTCGCGGAATGTGCGCAGTTGCTGGGCGTTCATGGGGTGGTCGGGTTCGTCCGAACAGGCCAGATGCGACATGATCAGCGCGGGGCGTTGGGCTATGGCGATGTCACGCAGGGCGGACCATTCCGACGCTTGCATCCCCAGACGGTTCATCCCGCTGTTCATTTGCAGGCCAAAGGGCGATCCGGGCAGCGCCTCGACATGGCGCAGCATCTGATCCACCGAGTTCAGCAGCGGCGTCAGGCGCCCCTCGCGGATGGCACCGGTGTCGCCGTCCATATGGCCGGAAAACACATAGATGACAGGCCCCTGGCCCAAAGCGGCGCGCAGGGTGGCGCCCTCTTCGGCGGTGGCCACGAAAAAGCTGCGGCAGCCCGCGCGGGCCAGCACCCGTGCCACGACGGGCGCGCCCAGCCCGTAAGCATTGGCTTTGACCACCGCGCCGGTTTCCACCTCGGTGCGCGCGTCAAGTGATTGCCAGTTTCGCGCGATGGCGCCGGTGTCGATTGTCAAAGTCGCTGATGTCATGCGCGGCGTTGTGCCATGTTTGGGTCCGAGGTCAAGGTGTAACGTCCGCTCAAGGTGTCGGAGAAGGCGGAATAGGCGGTGAATGTCTGGTTTGAGGTTGCTGAATGGACCTTGGTGCAGATCGCAAAGAATGTCAGGTTTTAGCCCTGTCAGTTCTTCCCTTTGCGCGGAGTCAAGGCCGAAGGCCGCCGCGCATCGCCGGGCCGTCCGCCGGCACGGCGATTTGGCTGCTGTAGTGTGTAACAGTTAGTTCGGATGTATTTGGCTGCCATAAAGTGCCATGCACGACGGTCGGATCGCCGCACCACGGCCCGTCAATGCGCGGCTTCGCGGTCGTTTGTGAACGGCGGCTTTGCCCCCCATCACCTCCCTAAAACTCCTGCTCGCCTGCGCTCTGCTGCCATGGCTGTACAAGGTTGCCAAAGCGGGTGAACCGTCCCTCAAAGCTCAGCTCGACCGTGCCAATGGGGCCGTGACGCTGCTTGCCGATCACCACCTCGGCGCGGCCGTGCAGGCGTTCCATTTCTTCCTGCCACTTGGCCATCGCTTCCAGATCGTGATCGCCGGGCTTTTCGCGTTCCTTGTAGTATTCCTCGCGGAACACGAACATCACCACGTCGGCGTCCTGTTCGATCGACCCCGATTCCCGCAGGTCCGACAGCTGGGGCCGTTTGTCTTCGCGGCTTTCCACCTGACGCGACAGCTGCGACAGGGCAATGACCGGAATGTCCAGTTCCTTGGCGATGGCTTTCAGGCCCATGGTGATCTCGGAAATCTCGTTCACCCGGTTTTCGGATTTGCCGGTGCCGCGCACCAGTTGCAAATAGTCGACCATCAGCACGTCCAGCCCGTGCGTCCGTTTCAGCCGCCGCGCGCGCGCCGCAAGCTGGCTGATCGGCAGGGCAGGCGTGTCGTCGATATACAGCGGGCAGGCTTCCAGCGACTTGGCTGCATCCACGAAACGGCGGAATTCGGCCTCGGTCATGTCGCCGCGGCGGATCTGTTCGCTGGGCACTTCCGAGGCTTCCGACAGGATACGCGCGGCCAGCTGTTCGGCGCTCATCTCCAGCGAATAGAAGCCCACCACGCCGCCATCAATCGCGCCCTCTGACCCGTCGGGCAGGATGCCGCGTTTGTACGCCTTGGCCACGTTGAACGCGATGTTGGTCGCCAGCGAGGTTTTCCCCATCGACGGACGCCCCGCAAGGATCAACAGATCGGACCGGTGCAACCCGCCCAGCTTCTTGTCCATGTCGATCAGCCCGGTCGAAACGCCAGACAGACCGCCCTCGCGCTGATAGGCAGCGTTGGCGACGTTGACCGCATCGGTCACCGCCTTCAGGAACGACTGGAAACCGCTTTCGGTCTGGCCCTGTTCGGCCAGCTTGTACAGCTGCTGTTCCGCCTCGACGATCTGCTCGCGCGGTTCGGAGGCCACATCGACCTTGGCCGCCTTGGCGCTGATGTCGCGGCCAAGCTGGATCAGATCACGCCGCACCGCCAGATCATAAATCATCTGGGCATAGTCACGCACCGCAAAGGCGCTGATCGCAGCACCGGCAAGACGGGCCAGATAGGCAGGGCCGCCCAGCTCTTTCAGGCCTTCGTCGTCTTCCATGAACGCCTTGAGCGTCACCGGCGAGGCCAGGTTGTTCTTGGCAATACGGGCCGAGGCGATGTCGTAGATGCGCGCGTGCACAGGGTCGTAAAAATGGTGCGGCCCGATGATCGAGGCGACACGGTCGTAAATATCGTTGTTGGTCAGAATCGCACCCAGAAGCTGTTGTTCAGCCTCGATGGAATGCGGCATGGTTTCGGCGGCCTGAACCTCAGGCGCGGCGTTCTGGATACTGCTGATCTCGTTCATTGCTCACCCCGTTTATTGACCCGTCACCCGCGGGTGTCCTGTCTTAGACGGCACCGTGCAGCACAGGCAATCTGGAAATCCTGTGGATAACCTTGATCTGGGGGTGAGTATACATCATCTGGTGTAGATGCGCAGCGCACTAAACCAGATGATGTGGCGGATTTACGCCTTTTTATGCGCTTCCTGCCAGCCGCGCGGGTCGTTCAGGAAGGCTTCGACGCCCTCCAGCGTGGCATCATCAAAAGTGCCCTGTGCCTTGGCTTCGGCCAGCACATCCCACCATGTGCACAGGTGGTGCAGCGCAACCCCATGATCGCCCAAGGTCTTTTCGGTTTCGGGGAAGATGCCATAGTAGAAGATCACCGCCGTGTGCCCGCAGGTGGCGCCGGTTTCGCGAATCGCATCGACGAAAGACAGCTTCGATCCGCCGTCAGTGGTCAGATCCTCGACCAGCAAAACACGCTGGCCTTCGGTCATCACACCTTCGATGCGGGCGTTGCGCCCGTAGCCTTTGGGCTTCTTGCGCACATAGGTCATGGGCAGCGCCATCCGCTCGGCCACCAGTGCGCCAAAGGGGATGCCGGCGGTTTCGCCGCCTGCGACGTTGTCGAAGGCCTCGAAGCCCGCGTTGCGCATGACGGTGACGGTCAGGAAATCCATCAGGGTCGATCGGATGCGCGGATAGGAGATCAGCTTGCGACAGTCGATATAGGTCGGGCTGGGCAGCCCCGAGGCCAGCGTGAACGGGTCTTTGGCATTCAGGTGCACGGCTTCGATTTCAAGCAACATGCGGGCGGTCAGGCGGGCCATTTCGGCGGCGTCGGGATAGCTGGTGGGGATCATGGCGTGCATCCTTGGGCGTTTGGGCGTGTGGAAGCTGTGGGAGCCTCCGGCGGGAGTTTATCGGGCAAGATGAAGGTCAGGTCACGGACCAGTCCAGCGGCATCGCGGGGTCGAACACGGTGACGGGGCCGTCGTCGGTGTCGATGTGTGTGGGGTAGGTCGGTGCGGTTTTGGTCAGGGTCATCATCGTGTCGTTTGCGGGCAGGCCGTAGAAGGCGGGGCCGTTGAGCGAGGTGAAGGCTTCGAGCTTGTCCAGCGCGCTGTCTTGTTCAAAGACCTGCGCCAGGATCGACATGGTGTTGGGCGCGGTAAAGCAGCCGGCACAGCCGCAGGGCAGCAGTTTATTGGCGTCGGTGTGCGGCGCGCTGTCGGTGCCAAGGAAAAAGCGCGCGTTGCCCGAAGTGGCCGCACGGCGCAGGGCCAGACGGTGCGTTTCGCGTTTGGCGACGGGCAGGCAGTAATAATGCGGTTTGATGCCACCGGCCAGGATGTGGTTGCGGTTGATCACCAGGTGGTGCGTGGTGATCGTGGCGCCCAAGGTGTCGTCCTGTGCGCTGGCATAATCGACTGCGTCGGACGTGGTGATATGTTCCATCACCACCCGCAGGCCGGGCGTCGCGCGCCGGATCGGGTCGAGGACGCGGTCGATGAACACCGCCTCGCGGTCGAAAATGTCGATGTCCGCATCGGTGACCTCGCCGTGTACGCACAGCGGCAGGCCGATCTCGGCCATTTTCTCCAGCACCGGGCGCACATTGTCGAAGTTGGCCACGCCCGAGGCGGAATTGGTCGTGGCACCTGCGGGGTACAGCTTGACCGCCTTGACCAGACCCGAGGCATGGGCGGCAGCCACGTCGGCGGCATCCGTGTCCTCGGTCAGGTACAGGGTCATCAGCGGGGTGAAATCCATGCCCGCGGGCAGGGCGGCCATGATCCGGTCGCGATAGGCCTGCGCCTGTGCGCCGGTGACCACGGGCGGCACCAGATTGGGCATGATGATCGCACGGGCGAAATGGGCGGCGGTTTGGGGCAGGACGGCCCGCATCATGGCGCCATCGCGCAGGTGCAGGTGCCAGTCATCGGGGCGGCGGATCGCAAGGGTATCTGTCATGCGCTGCCGTTAGCACGCGGCGCGACAACGCGCCAGCGTCAGTTGCCCAGTTCTTTCAGCTTGCGGGCAAAGCGTGGCGCGTTCATGCGCGCTGTCACGTTCTTGCACAGCGCCTTGACCAGCAGCATGCGCTTGTCGGCTTCCAGCGCGCTGAGCAGGTTGCGCAGATAGGGCGGATGGGCGCGGCGCGCCCGCCACAGGGTGAAAAAGCTGGCATCATCAAGGGTTGCCATCGCCGCCTGTTCCAGCAGCGGTTTCAGCATGTCCATTTCGATCAGGTTGGTCTGGATCGCATCGCCCAGATGGCGGGTGCGCAATTTGTGGACATTGGCACGGGTGAACAGGGCCGCGTGCATGGCGTCCAGGGTTTCACGCGGGTCATAGATGACAAAGGCGCGTTTGGCCGCGTCCAGCATGTCGGGCGCATAGCCGTAGCGTTGGGTGAAATCCGTGCGGCGCATGTCGACAAAGCGGTCGTCCCATTCGGTAACCCGTGCATCCAGCGTGGCCTGTGGCTGGATCGCCAGCACCGTGGCACCGGGCGAAGCGACCGAATAGGCCGCCGCCGCATAGCCGCAAGGGCCGGCACCGTAAAACAGGACTGTTTCGAATTCGTCAAAAAAGCCGTCATCAATCAGTCGGTCGAAATAGGCATAAAGCGCATCGGCGCGAAACCATGTGTCGCCGTCTGATCCGATGCACAGATGCGACCAGCCGTGATCGCGCACCATCTCCCAGCCCAGCGGCACCGCAGATTCAGACAGGGCGCGCATGCCCTGTATGGTTTCGAATGTGACCAGCAGGGTGGTGCCCTGTTCCACAAAGGCGGTGAAATGACGTTTTCCCAAGGGTTCGAAATAGCCGTGTTCTTCGGCAATATCGGCCAGTTTGGTCAGCCATTCGGCTTTGGCGAGGCCCGCAAGCTCGGCGTTGAATGTGGTGGCTGCATCCTGCATCGGGCGTCCTCAATACCAGTACCGTGCGGGCGGACCACACATCTTTGAGTTGAGGATTTACGCGTGAATTAAGGCAAAATTGCGGAAAATTGTTGCGGTTAAGGTGCCTTTGTTGCGGATTTCGAGCTGCTGCGCGCGCGGTTGGCGTATTGTACCATGAACCGTGCGGCCCTTGGCGACACGGGCCGCGTGGGGCCCGCCATCAACAGGCGGCCGAACAGGGCGCGAAACGGTTCTTGTTGCATCAGCGCGTCAAACCGGGCGTGGCGCCAGGCGACGGCCTGTTGGTGCAGCGGGGCAAGGGTTGAATCGGCTTTCAGGGCGGCCAGAACGGGGGCACTGGTGACGGCCATGCGCGCTATGCTGGTGTCGGTATCCGAGCAGAAATTCCGCTCGACCCAGTAATCCAGCCCCAGGGCGTGGTCGGAATGCACTGCGCGGCCCCGATCTGCCTTGAGCACATAGCTTTCCATTGCGCCCAGCGGATAGTGGTTCAGTTGCACCAGCGCAGTGTTCGACCGCCCGAAATTGCTGAACAACCGCTTGGTTTTGAACTGCGCGTCCAGTTCACGCGCTTCACCGTCGAACCAGCGGGACCGGTCCAGCCGCGCGGGATCGGGGTTGCGCGGGCGATGGACCCCCAGTTTGCGATAGGTGCCGTCGTTTTTATACAGGGTTTTGAACATCGACGCCCGCCACGGCCAGTGCAGCACGGCAGGCGCGCATTTGGTAAAGGTGCCGGTGACGGGCGTGTCTGTATAGCGGATCTGGTCGCCATTGCCGAACAGCCGCCATGTCAGCGTGATCGCGGTGGCCTCGGGCAGGGCATCCAGCAGGGCGGGCACGGTGCCGTCGCCCACATGGATGTTGACGAACTCATCCACGTCCAGCGGCAGAATCCAGTCGGCCTGTTGCACGATGTCCAGCTTTTGCGCGTGTTTCAGCGCGGTGAACTGGATGCCACCCTTGTCATAGGGGCCATCGTTGCGGATGTGGGTCAGCCAGCCCTGATCGGCCAGCGCATCCAGCATCACATCGGTGCCGTCTTCGCAATCGTTCGAGAACACCAGGAAATCGGTGAACCCACAGGCGCGGTGATGCGCCAGCCACTCCAGCAGGAACGCCGCCTCGTTGCGGACACACAGGACGGCCAGAACCTTCACGCGGTGGGCCACGCCCTGCGGAACGACACCACCTTGCCCGACGAGCCGCGCGCGTTGTAGTTCAGCCCCGCCTGCATCATCGCGGCAAACACCGCATTCACCCCTTCGGGGCCGATCCATTTGGGGTGCAGTTTTACCACGGCGGCACGCAGGCCTGACAGGTCCAGCTGGGGGACCAGATCCGCTTCCGAGCCTTGAATGTCGACAATGACAACGGTGGGCGACAGCTCCTTGATCAGAGCCTTGGCGTTCAAGACGTCGATCTTTTCGACTTTCGAGGCGGTCGTTTCTTCGCGCTCGACCAGCGATGACATCGACGGGTTCTTGCGCACATAGAAATCAGCGGTGGATTTGCGCGCACCCAGCGTGCCCGCAATGACGCCGGCATTTTCGATGCCGTTCATGGCGAACATCTTGGTCAGATAGGCGGCCAGTTCGGGGTTTGCCTCGACCGCATGAACCATCTTGACGTTTTGCTGTTTGGCCAGCGTGGCCGACACTGCGCCGATACCCGCGCCGATGTCCAGCACCGTGTCTTCGGGCAGGGCAGTGCGGCTGCACGCAGTCACCATGGTGTTTTCGTAGGTGTCCTTGCGCAAGGCCGTGCGGATAGCGGGCGTCATGAACGCCGCCTTGGGATAGCGCAGCCCGCGCGATCTGATGCTGGGCTGCGCATTTACGTCGGTTGTTCCGTCCATCAGTCAGCTCTCCATATCCAGTGCGAGGGCATAGGCCACACGCTCGACTTCTGTCAGCTTCACTTCGAGCGCCTGTTTGTACAGGTCCTCGAATTCGGGCATGGCGTGCAGCTCTTCGGCTTTGGCTTTGTGCCAGTCCAGACCCTTTTGGTGCCAGCCGCGCAGGGTGTCGTCCTGCATCAACCGGTCGTATTCCGCGCGCAGGCGCGGCAGGTTGCGTTTGATGGTGACATCCCGGAAATCAGACCAGTCCATGCGGATCCAATAGTTGATCCCGATAGAGCGATCCACATGCAGCGCGCGCCCGCGCTGGCGTTTTATCAGAAAGCTTTCGGCCGAGCGCAGCGCATAATGATTAAGCTGCAACAGGTCGTAACCAATGGATTTTTTCGACGACCGCCAACCGTTTTCGGCGGCTTCCTTGGTCATGTCCTTGCCCGAACCATTGACCCATTTCACCGATGTCTTGAACGCCGGAGCCAGCTTGTTGGGGCGGTGACAGCTGATTTTCTCATAGGCACCGATGTTCTTGAACATGGTTTTGAAGCCCCAGACCGTGTGCGGCTTGGGGCAGAATTTCGGGGCGCAATGGTCGAACTGGTCAATCACGAATTCATCGGCCAGATCGGTCACCCCGTTGTGCCCGAACAGCCGCCATGTCATCGCCACATTGGTGGCATCGGGCACCGCGTCAAAGAAATCCTGAAGCGTGCCGTTGCCGGTGCGCACGTTCATGAATTCGTCCACGTCGATGTGAATGATCCAGTCGGCGTTTTTGATAACGGGTTCTTTCAACGACTGGTTCAGCGCGTATTGCTGGGGCGAATTGCCCTTCCAGTTGTCATTGTTGCGGTGTTGCAGCACGCCCATTTCTTGCAAATGGTCCAGGATTTCGCTGGTCCCGTCCTCGCAACCGTTTGTATAGATCAGGAAATTATCCACACCCATGGCGCGGTGATAGGCGACCCATTCCACGATATAGGGCGCCTCGTTCTTCATGCAGCCGACGATCACATTGCCGCTGCTGCCCGCAGGCAGATCGCGCGGCGGGATCGGGACAAAGCTGGCGGCAAGCTGTTCTTCGTCCACCGCCCCCAGCTTGTTGTGGGGTGCAAAGGAGGAGTTTTTCAGCTTGTCAAAGTTCTGGATCGCCAGCGGCGGCATCAGCTTGCGCGCAACCTCGCTCAGCCCGTCCGACCGGGGTTCGGCTTTGGCAGGGGCCGCGCCATTCGGCGCCTTGCCGGCCTTGGCCGCATCCAGATCAGCGCCCTTGGTCTTGCGCTCTTCGCGGGTCGCCTTGTCGATGCGCCACATAAAGCCCAACAGGTATTGCGTGGCGCGAAAGCCGAA
Source organism: Pseudosulfitobacter sp. DSM 107133 (assembly GCF_022788695.1). Classification (NCBI taxonomy): domain Bacteria; kingdom Pseudomonadati; phylum Pseudomonadota; class Alphaproteobacteria; order Rhodobacterales; family Roseobacteraceae; genus Pseudosulfitobacter; species Pseudosulfitobacter sp. DSM 107133. The sequence goes on along the minus strand of NZ_CP085154.1, from coordinate 2,348,751 downwards.
TTTTGGGTCGGCCTCTTCCCACGTGCCCTTGGCGCGCGGTTTCTTGAAGGTGTCCTTGCTCAGTGCCGGTTGCGTTTTCAGTAGGGCGGCATTGTCGGCAGCAAAGGTTTTTGAAATGGCCGAGAGCGAAGCCACATCAACAGGGTCGCCATCGACGTTGATTTCATTGATAAAAGACCGCCACAACTGGCGCGGCAAAATGCGTTTGCGATCCGCCAGAACCTGCAACAACAGCGCATTCATCTGCCGCCCGCGCGTCAGCGCCGCCGCCGATGTGGGCGCAGGAACCTCGACAGGCGTTGCCTTGCCCAGCACCGCGTCAATCCCGAACATGGCGCGGATTTCCTCCGTAACCGTGTCGGCGGCAAACCCTTCGGCATCATAGGGCCGCAAGCTCACACTGCCCGCGCCAAAGCTCTCCTCCCAATGGGTCACCAAACGCTTGTAATCCAGCCAGAACGGGGCCGCCTGATTTTCCATGAACACGCCCGCCTGCGGGTCGATCACGGGCGCGGTGGCCAGACAATCGTCCCACCACGTTTTGCTGCCCGCCAAACCCAACTCTTGCGTCAGCGACACACCGCGCCCCTCAAGGATTTGCTCGGCGTACCAGCGGGTCAGCAGGCTGGCCTGTTCGTCCACATGGGCGATGATGCGAATGTCATCCGACAGCGGCGTGAGCAGCGTGTGCAGCCGCGCAATCTCGGAGGGGCGGGCCAGACTGGCCCCCAGTTGCGAGGCCGACAGGATCAGATCACTGGGGCTGTGCTGGGCCACATCCCGCGCCAGATCGCTGGCCACGGTGTCATAGAGAACCTGTTGTTTATCTTGCGGAATATAGCCACGGTTATAGCGCAGCGGGTCCACATGGGCGGGGTCAGTCACCGCCATATACAGGCGCGTGTGGTTCTTCGGCCCCAAACTGCGCGGAAACAGATAGCCCTTGGCCAGCAACTGTTCGCGTTTGTCGGCCATGACCGATTGCAGACGGTCGGCGCCGACCTGTTCCAGGCCAATATGCAGATGTATGCGCATCACGACGCCTTTTTGTTCGAATTGCGGTTCGCGCGGCCCCACCACGGCAGCGGCACGCCCAGAAAGGCGGCGATGCGGTCGCGGGCATCCGCGTCGGCCACGTCATACTCCAGAAAATCGTCACGGCCCGCGAACAGCGCACGCAAATGCGCGTAATGGGCGCTGATCCATTGTTCACGCTGTTTGGTCGTCTCGCCATAGCCTTCGGGCAGGCCGGGAATACCCGCCTGCGGCAATCGCGCCACGCCCAGATCGGACCACGCCAGCATCGACTGGCTCAGCTGGAACGGATCGCGGTTCGATGCCAGGAATTTCACCCCCGTATGATGGGCGCGGATCGCCTCGATCAGGCCGAAATCCATCTGCGGCCACAGCGACTTGCCCTCGCGCAACAGGCTGATCTCCGATACACATTCAAACGGGTCCAGATGCACGCCGGGGTCGCCGGTTTCAAAATATCCGCGATAAAGAAGCTCGGCAACATATTGGTTGTGCAGGGATTTCACATCTGTCTGCTTGGGGCGCACGCGGTGGTCGGCCACCTTGAAACCGGCCATCTTCAGCGCCCGCGCCAATGTCGTCGTGCCGGTCTTGGGCAGGCCCAGATTGACGACGCGCAGGCTCATGTCACAGGCTCCAGTCCCAGTGCCTCGATCAACGCCTGTTCCTGAGGTGGCAGCTTTGACGCCACGCGCAACTGCGCCTGCATCTGTTGATATTCGGGCTGCGCCAGCAGTGCGTCCCGCTTGGCAATATGGGCCGCGACCGCTTCGGCGTGCAGGGTGGCAATCTCAGCGTCCGCCATCAGCGCGGCCATTTCTTTGCGCAGGGGGGTCAGGTATTTCTGGATCGACGTATCCTCCCACGCCGCGTCATTGCGCTCGCGCCAATAGGTGTCGTCGAACGCGCGGTTCTCGCGGTTCACATCGCCCCGGTCGTTCTTGACCAGATAGCTGTCCAGCGAGCGCAGCGCATAATGGTTCAGCGTCGCAAACTTGCGCGACCCATGCGCCGGAAACCTGCGAATGCGGCGCGGGTTGGCGGCAACCAGAAACCGGTGCTGCACAGGTCGCCCCGACGCATCGGTCCAGACGGGGCGTTTTTTCTTGGGCAGTTTCTCGCGAAAGAACGGACGGTGCGCGCCGTAATATTGCAGGGGGAAATCGGCGCGCACCAGCGTTTTGACCTCTACGGCCGTTTCACCACACCACAGATCGGGATTGTGGCTGCGCGTGAACTGTTCGATCACCGGACGGTCCTCATAGGCGTCCACGTCGTCATTGGCAAAGAACTGGAAATTCACACTGATCGCCTGCGGATTGCCGCAGGCATCAATCAGGGCAGGGATGGTGCCATCGCCCACATGGATGTTCAGAAACTCGTCCACATCCGCGACCCAGACCCAGTCCGCGCCCGCAATGATGTCCTGACCCTTGGCGTCTTTCAACGCCTCCATCTGGTAATTGCGCCCCTCGGCGGGGTTGGGCAGGTGCCGCACGATGCCGCGCGTTTGCAGCGCATCCAGCAGACGGTCGGTTCCGTCAGTACAATCGTTTGAATAGAAAAGAAAATCCGTCACGCCCAGCAGGCGGTTAAAGGCGATCCATTCCAACAGGAAGGGGCCTTCGTTCTTGACACATGTCACCGCTGTTATGCGCATATGCGCGCCCCTGCTGTGTCCCGGCTTCGGTCACGCTTCATCTGCCTAATCCGCCTCTGATCGGGTTCCGTCAGGCACATGTGCCCGCAAAACCTCTGTTATTCCGTAAATATAATGCCATCCGCGTCTTCCTGCGTCAACGATGGCACACCCGTGCCCCTTGACCTGACCGGTCAGCGGTGCACGTTTGTCGCAACAGGCGCAAGGGAGACCACAATGACCAAACCGACCTCGATCGACGCGGTACAGCAGATGTTGGGGGCCGAGGGCTATGTCTGCGACCGCGCGCTGGGCACCGTGGTGTTCCTCGCACTGTCGCTGGGCCGCCCACTGTTTCTGGAAGGCGAGGCCGGCGTGGGCAAGACCGAGATCGCCAAGGCGCTGGCCTCAGCCTTGGGCCGCCGCCTGATCCGCCTGCAATGCTACGAAGGGCTGGACGCCTCGAGCGCTGTCTACGAATGGAACTTTCCCGCCCAGATGATCGCCATCCGCACCGCCGAGGCCGCAGGCACCGCCGACCGCGCCGCCCTGCAAGCCGAGCTGTTCAGCAAGGAGTTCCTGATCGAACGCCCGCTGCTGGACGCCATGCGCCCCGACGAAAACGGCGCGCCGGTGCTGTTGATCGACGAGCTGGACCGCACCGACGAGCCGTTCGAGGCCTACCTGCTCGAGGCGCTCAGCGACTTTCAGGTCACGATCCCCGAACTGGGCACCATCAAGGCCCCCGAGCCGCCCATCGTCATCCTGACCTCGAACCGCACCCGCGAGGTGCACGACGCACTCAAACGCCGCTGTCTCTATCACTGGGTCGACTACCCCGATTTCGACCGCGAAATGGACATCCTGACCGCCCGCGCACCGGAAGCCGCGGAAAACCTCAGCCGCGAGGTCGTGGCCTTTGTCCAGCAATTGCGCACCGAGGATCTGTTCAAGAAACCGGGCGTGGCCGAAACCATCGACTGGGCGAAATGCCTGCTGGCGCTGGACGTGCTGACCCTGTCGCCCGAGGTCATCGCCGACACGCTGGGGGCCGTTCTGAAATACCAGGACGACATCGCCAAACTGCAAGGCTCCGAAGCCAAACGCCTGCTGGATCAGGCCCGCGCCAGCCTGGAGCCGACCTGATGCTTCTTTTGGCCCCAAATATCCCGGGGGTCCGGGGGCTGGCCCCCGGGGTCTGACGCATGGTCGAACACCTCCCCCTGGAATTGCCCGAAAACCCGCGCCTTGCGGGCAACATCACCCATTTCGCCCGCGCCCTGCGTCGCGCGGGCCTGCCCATCGGTCCGGGTCGCGTCATCGACGCCATCCGCGCGGTCGAGGTGGCAGGCTTTACCGAGCGGCGCGATTTCTACTGGACCCTGCACGCCTGTTTCGTGAACCGCCCCGAACACCGCGTGATCTTTCGCCAGATCTTCCGGCTGTACTGGCGCGATCCGCGTTATCTGGAACATATGATGGCCGCGATGCTGCCCGCCATTCGCGGGGTGCAGGAAGAGCGCGCAGGCCAGGCAGGCGAGAAACGCGCCGCCGAGGCGCTGCTGGACGGGGCCGAAGCACCCGACTTTGACCCCGAACAGGACGAGGACGACGGCGAAACCCAGATAGAGGTCGATGCCAGTTTCACCACCTCGGCGCAGGAAAAGCTGAAAACGCTGGACTTTGAGCAGATGAGCACCGCCGAGATGGCCGCCGCCAAGCGGATGCTGGCGCGGATGCGCCTGCCGGTCGAACCGATGCCCACCCGCCGGATGCAGGCGGCGCTGCGGGGCCGCGTCGACCCCGCGAAAACCCTGCGCGCCGCCATGCGCACGGGCGGCGAGGTCCGCACCATCGCCCGCCGCGCGCCGCGCAAACGCTGGCCGAACCTGGTGGTGCTGTGCGACATCTCCGGCTCGATGAGCCAGTATTCGCGGGTGGTTCTGCATTTCCTGCACGCGGTCAGCAACGCCAAAGGGGCAGGCTGGGCAAAGGTCCACGCCTTTACCTTTGGGACGCGGCTGACCAACATCACCCGCCATCTGGACCACCGCGACGTCGACGCAGCCCTTGCCGCCGCCGGCGCCGAAGCGCAGGACTGGGAAGGCGGCACGCGCATCGGGGAGTGTATCGAGGCGTTCAACCGCGACTGGTCACGGCGCGTGCTGGGGCAGGGTGCCGTGGTGCTGCTGATCACCGACGGCCTGGACCGCGGCGCGCCCGAGGTGCTGGCCAAGCAGATGCAGCGGCTGCACCTGTCGGCCAAACGGCTGATCTGGCTGAACCCCTTGCTGCGCTGGGACGAATTCGCCCCAAAGGCGCGCGGCATCGCCGCCATGCTGCCCCACGTGGACAGCTTTCGCGCCGGCCATTCGATCGCCTCGCTTGAAGAACTGGCCGAAGTGATCTCGCGCAAGGACGACGTAGGCGAAAAGGCGCGGCTGATGGGGCTGATCGGGAAGTGAGCGCCACATAGGGCAGCGCCTGACCGCGGGTGGGCGCCGATACCTTGGTTCAAACCACTTAATTTCAATGCCTTGGCGTGGGGCTGCTGAATCGCAAGACGGTGAAGAAGCGCCCGCCCATGGGGCGGTCGGGCGCTGCCTCTCACACATTGCAAAGCAATGTGTTGCCGGCAGGTGTTCGCTTTGCGAACACCGAGAGGCCGGCGGTGCTACGCACCTTGATTCCGGGCTTGGTGGGTGGGGCTGGCGTTTGTTGTCGCGGCGAATGTCTGGATTGAGCCCAACTTCCCTAAGTTCTGCAACGCGGCTAATGTCAGCTTTACACAGGCAAAGAACAGGAATGGGCGGTGCAGGAGCAATCACTTCACAATGAATTTGAAGAATGCGGTCGCATCTGGTTCAGAAACGCCATCTCGGAAGAGGACCTGGCGTGTTTCGACCGCGCTGCTGCTGTCTCCTCGAAAGCTGGACAAAGACTCGATGCGACGGTTTCATTGAATGCGGCCTTGTCTGAGGAAAGCTCGCTAATTCGTGTTATCCGGCGTCTTGCGCCCGAGGCTATGCCCGTCCGTATCGTCGCGTTCAACAAATCGGAAAACGCAAACTGGGGTGTTCCTTGGCATCAAGACCGGGTCATCGCGGTTGCGGAAAAGGTGGATGTCGCCGGATACATGAATTGGACCAATAAATCCGGTACTTGGCATTGCGAACCGCCACAAGCCGTCTTGGAAGACATGCTTTTTGTTCGCGTTCACTTGGATGATACTGATCGGTCCAACGGTGCGATGGAAATCGCTGTAGGTAGCCATGCGGATGGGGTTGTCCACTCTACAAATGCCGAGAAAATGGCAAACACCTATCCGATTGAGACTTGCGCGGCCAAGCGCGGAGACGTGTTGATACTAAAAATGCTGACTTTGCATTCCTCGAAGCCAGCAAAGGTTCAATCTGAACGCAGGGTTTTGCGCTTAGATTTCGCGTCATCTCAACTGTCGCCGCCATTATCGTGGAGTACGCATCCTTCCGAAGCTTGACCTTCGTTGCCTCAAGACGAACGGCAACAAAGTCCCGCTCACCCCCCACACACACAATCCAAGTAGACCTGCGCACCGTCCCCGCCTAAGCTTCGACCACACCGTGGGAGACCATCATGCATCTTCACGAATTCGCCATGGGCCTCGGGATCGCCCTGATCAATATCATCGCGGTCTATGTTATCTACGGCACCACCCGCGCCATCTGGGGCGGGCGACAGACAGCCGAGACCAAGGATCTGGCGGGGTCGATCACCTTTCGCGTGGCCTCGCTTCAGGGCTGGCTATTGCCCACGGCCTTTACCCAATTGCTACTGGGGGAAATAGGACAGTATTAGCAGACGGGGCCGCAGCCCCGCCCGACTTCATGCAACCGCTGCGGCAAAGCTTGTGCGGAACACCTGTGCCAGATCGGCCAGCGGGGCCGACACCGACCCGAACTTGACCTGATCGCCGCCGAATTTGCCCACCGTGGTCAACGGCACGCCAGCCCGACCTGCGGCGGTCATCAGCGCCTCGGCCTTGTCAAAGTTGCAGGCGACCAGATAGCGCGCCTGATCCTCGCCGAACAGCGTCGGCGTGTCGGATGCGTCCAGGGTCACGCCAACGCCGGTCTTCTCGGCCAGCTCGAACGCCGCCAGCGCCAGGCCGCCATCGGAAAGGTCCGTGCAGGCGGTGATCAGATCGCGGTTGTCGCGGATGAACTGGCCGTGCTTGGCCTCGGCCTCCAGATCCACATGCGGCGCGTCGCCCTCGGTGCGGCCAAAGACTTCGGCCAGCAGGGCAGACTGGCCCAGATGGCCCGTGGTGTCCCCGATCAACAGGGCGACATGGCCCTCGCGCACATCACAGCCGATGATCTCGTCGCTGTGGGCGATAATGCCCACTGCGCCGATGGTCGGTGTGGGCAGGATGCCGGTGCCGTCGGTTTCGTTGTAGAGCGACACGTTGCCCGACACGATGGGCATGTCCAGCGCCGCAACCGCTTCACCGATGCCTTTGATCGCGCCCACGAACTGGCCCATGATCTCGGGCTTTTCGGGGTTGCCAAAGTTCAGGTTGTCGGTCGTGGCCAAGGGCTTGGCCCCCACGGCGCAGAGGTTGCGATAGGCTTCGGCCACCGCCTGTTTGCCGCCCTCGATGGGGTTCGCCTTGACATAGCGCGGGGTCACGTCGGAGGTGAAGGCCAGCGATTTGTCGGTGCCGTGGATGCGCACGATGCCCGCCCCCAGACCCGGCGTGCGGGCGCTGTCGGCCATGACCATGGTGTCGTATTGCTCGTAGACCCATTGCTTGCCCGCATAGTTGGGCGAGGCCAGCAACGCGCGCAGCCCGTCGATCGGGTCGATCCCCGGCACATCGGCCAGCGGTGCGGCAGCTGGGGTCTCTACCCACGGACGGTCGTATTCGGGGGCGGAGCTGGCCAGTTTCGACAGCGGCAGGTCGGCCATCGTCTCGCCATTGTAGACGATATGGAAACGGTCCTCGGGGATTGTTTCACCGACGATGGCAAAATCCAGGTCCCATTTGTCGAACACCGCCTTGGCCTCGGCCTCAAGCTCGGGGCGCAGCACCATCAACATGCGTTCCTGCGATTCCGACAGCATCATCTCGTAGGCCGTCATATGCTCTTCGCGGACCGGCACGTTTTCCAGATGCAGGCGAATGCCCAGCTTGCCCTTGTCGCCCATTTCCACGGCCGAACAGGTCAGACCGGCGGCCCCCATGTCCTGAATCGAAATCACCGCACCGGTCGCCATCAGCTCCAGCGTCGCCTCCATCAGGCGCTTTTCGGTGAACGGGTCACCCACCTGCACCGTGGGGCGCTTGTCTTCGATGGTGTCGTCAAACTCGGCCGAGGCCATGGTGGCCCCGCCGACGCCGTCGCGCCCGGTCTTGGCGCCAAGGTACACCACAGGCATGCCGACGCCCGAAGCCGCCGAATAGAAAATCTTGTCCGCATCCGCCAGACCGGCGGCAAAGGCGTTCACAAGGCAGTTACCGTTATAGGCCGGGTCAAAGCGCACTTCGCCGCCCACGCAGGGCACGCCGAAACAGTTGCCATATCCGCCCACACCCGCAACCACGCCGTTGACCAGCTGGCGCGTCTTGTGGTGCGACGGCTCGCCAAAGCTCAGCGAGTTCATCGAGGCAATCGGTCGCGCGCCCATGGTGAACACGTCACGCAGAATGCCGCCCACACCTGTGGCAGCCCCCTGATAGGGTTCGATATACGAGGGGTGGTTGTGGCTTTCCATCTTGAACACCACGGCCTGGCCGTCACCGATGTCGACAACGCCCGCATTCTCACCCGGGCCACAGATCACCTGCGGGCCGTCGGTGGGCAGCGTGCGCAGCCATTTCTTGGATGACTTGTAGGAACAGTGTTCGTTCCACATGGCCGAGAAAATGCCAAGCTCGGTAAATGTCGGTTCCCGCCCGATGATTTCCAGCAAACGCTGGTATTCGTCCGTGCTCAGCCCGTGGCTGGCGATCAGGTCAGGTGTAATTGCTGGTTCGGTCATGCGCCCATGTCCCCCGTGACAGATGGTGGCCTGTCTTTATGGCAGCTTGGCGCGCGGGGAAAGGGGGGAAGGCCCGGATTTCTATGCGGCAAAAAGAAAGGCCGTGCCTGGAGGTAGGCTCTGGACCCATTAATTCTATATACTCAGTTTGACAGATTTTTTCGCAGACAAGAAGCATTTGCGCAAGAATAGTGGTTCTATTTTAAGCAGATGCGCCGCAGGCTGCGGGAAAATCCGTCAAACCCGAAGGGCGGCGATTTCGCTTCATTTCAACGTCTTGGGTCGCTTGCAAATAGAACCACTATTGGCTGCACGCCCCAAACCTTTGAAATTTCGCGAAATCGCCGCTGAGTATATAGAATTAATGGGTCCAGAGCCTAGGGAAAGCACGGCCTTTCGATATCATTCCGCCCCCGCAAGGGGGGCGGCGTGATTATCAGGTATCAGGGCAAGGTCACCGACTTGCGGTCGGCATACGAGCCTTTGTCACCTTGCTCGGCGGCCAACACCAGATCGTCAAGTGTGGTGGCCAGCGCCAGCTTGTCGCCTTGCATGGTAACATTGCCGGGCGTGACGGTAACCACCAGCACGTCGGTGTCGAATTTCTCTGCCTGATCGTCGGTCAGTTCGACCACCAGTTCAGGGTTGCCCTGACCGGACACATTCACATTTTCGATCATCCCGATCACTGTGCCGTCGGTTGTTTCCATGTTCTCGCCGCGTGCATTGCTCAGCGCGCGGAATGCCGACTGGGACATCGCGATCTGGTTGGTGTCATATTCGGCGTAACCATTCGAAATGCGCGGCGACTCAGTGTCGTATTTGAACTGGTTCGACGCGGCTTCGTTCATGTTGCCGCCTTCAGTCACGGCAGGCGAGTTGCCTTGCAGGTCCGAAGCCGGGTCGTTGGTCTGTGCCAGCGCCGGAACGGCAATCAAAGCGGCGATCGTCGAGGCGGTTGTCAAAAACTTGCGTGTCATTTGTATTTCCTTTCGTTTTGCGTTGCTGGTGGGACAACGGGACCAACGGCCCATCGGTTCCTATTGTTTTTTCAGAAAAATTTTTCGTGAAAGGCGGAACAAAACATCTCTGAACGCATTGCGCGCGTTCGGTGCTACTCGGGAAAACATGCAAGGGAGGGCGCGAACCGTTGGAGGGGCAGGCCCGGTTACAAGCGCGGCATGAACCGGTATTGCGCCCGGATCCGGGCCAAAAAAAAGGCCGAGCATAAAGCTCGGCCAAGTCCAACAGGGAGGTATGAAGATGATGCGCCAGAAGCGATCATCGCCTTCGAGACCGATTTAGGTGCAGCGTTGCTGCCAAACAAGGCAGAATGTGAACGCCCGCAGGAATGGCCGCTATGCAATTCATGCATGGCTAAGGTTTTTGTTTGCTTTTCAGCTGTTTGCGGTACAGCAGGATCTCTTCCTGAACAAAATCACGAAACGCTGAAATACGCTTGGAATGCCGCAATTCCTCGGGATAGGCGAGGAAGACGGGAATATCGGTCGACTCAACCTCAGGCAGCACGCGCATGAGATCGGGAAAATCGTTGGCCAGATAATCGGGCAGCACGCCGATTCCCAGATTGTGCAGCACCCCCTGAAGCACGCCGAAATAGTTGTTGACGGTCAACATCGAGCTGACCTCATGGGTCAACAGTTCCTGAACAAGGCTCACGCTGGCGCCCACCTGCGCAGAATCGATATTCTGGCAGATCAGGCGATGATCCTTGAGATCATCCAGTGATGACGGGGTGCCCTCTGAATTGAGATAGGTGGAAGAGGCAAACAGGCACATCTTGACCGTCATCAGTTTCTTGCGAATCAAATCGGCCTGACTGGGTTCTTTCATGCGGATCGCCACGTCGGCCTCGCGCATGGGCAGGTCCAGCACCCGTTCCTCCAGCATCAGGTCAACACGCAGGTCGGGGTGTTTGGCGTAAAGCTTGGGCAGGCGCGGGGCCAGCCACAGGGTGCCAAAGCCGGTTGTCGTCGTGACGCGCAGGTCGCCAAAGACTTCTTCCTCGCTGTCGCGGATGCGCGCGGCGGCTGCGTCCAGACGTTTTGTCATGGCGCTGGTGGCGTCGAACAGCAGTTCGCCCTGTTCCGTCAGAATCAACCCGCGGGCATGGCGGTGGAACAAGGTGGCCGCAAGCGACTCCTCAAGCCCGCGAATCTGGCGGCTGACTGCGGATTGGCTGAGGTTCAGCCGGTCACCCGCATGGGTCAGACTGCCGGCATCTGCCACGGCATGAAATATTCTTAGCTTGTCCCAGTCCATCACACTGCTTTCTGATCGTTGAGATCACCCTATAGTAAAAGACATGGAAACCTACCACTCGTCAAAAGGCGCGTGGCGGAAAGTCGCATTAATGTCTATACAGGTCATAGCTTATGACCTATTGTGAGCTGAAATTCGATAGAATGATCCAAACTGGGGAGGTGCGGATATGAGCACGCAGAAGATTTCGCTGAATGACCGCTATGACCTTGACCGCGACACGGTGCTGCTGAACGGCACGCAGGCGCTGGTGCGGCTGATGATGATGCAAAAGGTCCGCGACCGTGCCGCCGGGTTGAACACTGCGGGTCTGGTCACCGGCTACCGCGGATCGCCGCTGGGTGCCGTTGATTTGCAGATGATGCGCGCCGCCAAACCGCTGGCCGAACATGATGTGACCTTTCAGCCCGGACTGAACGAAGATCTCGCCGCCACCGCCCTGTGGGGCAGCCAACAGGCCGAACTGCGCGGCGAGGGGAAATTCGATGGCGTCTTTGGTCTGTGGTACGGCAAGGGGCCGGGCGTGGACCGCTCGGGCGACGTGTTCAAACACGCCAACATGGCGGGTAGCTCGAAGCACGGCGGCGTGCTGGTGGCCATGGGCGACGATCACACCGGTGAATCCTCGACCGTGCTGCACCAGTCCGAATTTGCGCTGCTGGACGCCTATATGCCCGTGGTCTCGCCTGCCGGTGTGCAGGAGATCATGGACTATGGCCTCTATGGCTGGGCGCTCAGCCGTTTTTCCGGCCTTTGGGTCGGCCTGAAAACCATGAAAGACACCATCGAGGCCACAAGTGTCGTCAACGGCAATCCCAACCGTCTGAATTTCGTGGTGCCCGAATTCAACATGCCCAAGGGCGGGCTGAACATCCGTCTGGTCGACACACCCGTCGATCAGGAAACCCGCGTCATCGACCACAAACGCTTTGCCGCCGAGGCGTTCAGCCGCGCCAACGGCATGGACAAGCGTGTCTGGGGCAAGCCGGGGGCCAAGATCGGCTTTGTCGCCGCAGGCAAGAACTGGCTGGACCTGATGCATGCGCTGGACCTGCTGCACATTGATGCCAACGAGGCCGAGCGTCTGGGCATCACCACCTACAAGGTCGGCCAGACATGGCCGCTGGACATGGACACCTTCCACGAATGGGCCGCCGGGCTGGACCTGATCGTCGTCGTTGAAGAAAAACGCAAACTGATCGAGGTGCAGATCAAGGAAGCCATCTTTGATGACCGCGACGGCCGCCGCGTCTATGGCTGGCACAAGGGCGACACATGGGAACATGGCCGCCGTCTGGAACTGTTCCCGACACGCGGCGCGCTGGACCCGATCCTGATCGCCGAAAAACTGGGCGAGATCCTGATCGAAGAGGGCCGCAACACCGACGGCATCCAGGCGGGGCTGGCCTCGCTGTCCGAGGCACGGCGCAACGACAACGCACAGGACCTCGCGGCGCGGTTGCCCTATTTCTGCTCGGGCTGTCCGCACAACTCCTCCACCAAACTGCCCGACGGCAGCCGCGCCTATGCGGGCATCGGCTGTCACTACATGGCACAGTGGATGGACCGCGACACCGTGGGCTACACCCACATGGGCGGCGAAGGGGCGAACTGGATCGGCGAAGCGCCGTTTTCCACCACGAACCATGTGTTCCAGAACCTTGGCGACGGCACCTACAACCACTCGGGCATTCAGGCCATCCGCGCCGCCTTGGCGTCCAAGGCGAACATCACCTACAAGATCCTCTACAACGACGCCGTCGCCATGACCGGCGGCCAGACCAACGAAGGCGGCCTGAGCGCCTACAAGATCGTGGACGAGCTGCGCGCCATCGGCGTGCCGACCATCGAAGTGGTCTATGACGAGAAAGAAGACGTCGACCTTGCCCGCTTCGGCAAGGGCATCCCCACCCATGAACGCGCCGAACTGGACGCGGTGCAGAAACGCCTGCGCGAGGTCGAGGGCGTCAGCGCCATCGTCTACATCCAGACCTGCGCCGCCGAGAAACGCCGCCGCCGCAAACGCGGCAGCTTCCCCGACCCGGACAAGCGCGTGTTCATCAATACCGATGTCTGCGAAGGCTGTGGCGATTGCGGGGTACAGTCGAACTGTGTGTCGATCGTGCCCAAGGAAACCGAACTGGGCCGCAAACGTGCCATCGACCAGTCGTCCTGCAACAAGGATTTCTCCTGCCTCAAAGGGTTCTGCCCGTCCTTCGTGACCCTCGAAGGCGCGCAGGTCCGCAAGGATCCCACCACCAAGCTGGACCTGCCCGCGATGCCGGACCCCACGCTGCCCGCCATTGACGGCACGTTCAACGTGGTCATCACCGGCGTCGGCGGCACCGGCGTCGTTACCGTGGGTGCGGTGATGGCACAGGCCGCGCATATCGACGGTAAGGGAGCGGGCATGATGGAAATGGCCGGTCTCGCGCAAAAGGGCGGGGCGGTACACATCCATTGCCGTCTGGCGAACAACCCTGCCGACATCAGCGCCATCCGCGTCGCCACAGGCGAGGCCGACGCGCTGATCGGCGGCGATCTGGTGGTCAGTGCGGGGGCCAAGACGCTGGGCCTGACCAGCACCGGCCGCACCGGTGCCGTGGTCAACAGCCACGAAATCATCACCGGCGATTTCACCCGCGACACCGAATTCACCCTGCCGGCCGACCGGCTCAAGCTGGCGCTTGAGGCACGGTTGCAGGACCGGGTGGCGATGTTCGATGCCTCGGACCTGGCCAAGGCGGTGCTGGGCGATTCCATCTATTCCAACATGATGCTGATGGGCGCCGCATGGCAGCGCGGCCTGCTGCCGCTGACCCATGATGCCATCGTCGAGGCGGTCACGCTCAATGGTGCTGCTGTGGAACGCAACCTGCGTGCCTTTGAAATCGGGCGCTGGGCGGTGCTGTACCCCGAACAGGCGCAGAACATCCTGACGCCCAAGGTCGTGGCCCTGCCAAAGACACTGGACGAAAAGATCGCCTACCGCGCCGATCATCTGGTGAAATACCAAAGCAAACGGCTGGCCAAACGCTATCGCAAGTTGGTTGAAGCCATCGAAGACAAGGCCGTGCGCACCGCAGTGACCGAAGGCTATCACAAGGTGCTGGCCTATAAGGACGAATACGAGGTCGCGCGCCTGCTGCAATCCACCCGTGCCAAGGCCGAGGCGGAATTCGACGGCGATTTCACGATGAAATACCACATGGCCCCGCCGGTCCTGACCAAAATGGGCAGCGATGGCCGCCCTGTCAAACGCACCTTTGGCCCGTGGCTGGAAAAACCGCTGGCGCTGATGGCACGCTTCAAGGGCCTGCGAGGCACGCCGCTGGATGTGTTCGGCTATACCACCGAACGCAAGATGGAACGCGCGCTGATCACCCAGTACGAGGCCGACATGAAGCAGGTGCTGCCGCTGCTGACCGACAACACCCGCGACGCCATCGTCGCACTGGCGGAACTGCCCAAGTCGATCCGTGGCTTTGGTCCCGTGAAACAGGCCAACGAAGCCAAGGCCGCCAAACGGCGCGAGGAACTGCTTGCGGTGATCCGCGCAGGCGGCAAGGATATGGCGAAAGCAGCCGAGTAGGGCGCAATCGTCACATTCCTGTAACGGGGGGCGTGTGATACTGGGCTTTGCAGTAATGACACGCCTCTGGTCACGGAGATGACAATGGCCCCGTCCAAGCGCGCAATCGCGCGTGACATCACCTATTCCCATTCGGCCACTTCGCGCAGTGGCCGTGCGATGATCCGCCTGATTGAGAATTCGACAGGCCGGCTGAACCTGATCCGCCGCGCCGACGGCTATCAGGACGAGGTCGCGGCAGGACGTGATTTCTGGTCGGTGATGGTGGAACGCTACGGGCTGTCGCTGGACGTGGTCGGCGGCGCGCTGGACAACATTCCGCGCACCGGCCCGCTGATCCTGATCGCCAACCACCCCTACGGCATTCTCGACGGCATGATGATGGGGCATATCCTGTCGGTCATGCGCGGCGATTTCCGCATTCTGGCAAACGCGGTCTTTAACCGCGCCGAAGAGTTGAACCGCGTGCTGCTGCCCATCAGTTTTGACCAGACCCGCGAGGCGCTGGCGCAAAACATCGAAACACGGCGCACCGCGCTGGGCTATCTGGCGCAAGGGGGGGCCATCGGCATTTTCCCCGGCGGCACCGTCAGCACGGCAGCCCGACCGTTCTCGCGCCCCATGGACCCGCGCTGGCGCAGCTTTACCGCGCGGATGGTGGCCAAATCGGGCGCAACGGTGGTGCCGGTCTACTTTGACGGCCACACCAGCCGCCTGTTCCAACTGGCCAGCCACATGCACAACACCCTGCGGCTGGGCCTGCTGATCAAGGAGTTCCGCAAACGCGTCGACACCCCCGTGCGCGTGGTCGTGGGCGACCCCTTGGGGCGCGATGTGCTGGACCCGCTGGCAGGGGACAGCAAACAGATGATGGATTTCCTGCGCAAAGCGACGTATGACCTCAATCCAGGTCCGGTCAAACATTTTGATCTGGGCTATGAATTCGAGGAACGGCACCGCTGAGCAGATCACCGGTGCCTTGGGAGCACGGGCTAACGCGTTATGGCAATTGGTGTTTTTGACAGTGGTTTGGGCGGCCTGACCGTTCTGGAAGCAGCGCAAAAGCGTCTGCCGGATGTCGAGTTTGTCTATTTCGCAGACTCGGCCCATGCGCCTTATGGCGTGCGCACCGCCGATGATATCTACAACCTGACCACCGCCGCCGTGCAGCGGCTGTTCGATGCCGGTTGCGATCTGGTGATTCTGGCCTGCAACACCGCCTCGGCCGCCGCCCTGCGCCGCATGCAGGAAAGCTGGGTGCCCGAGGGCAAGCGGGTACTCGGCGTCTTCGTGCCACTGATCGAAGCCATGACCGAACGGCAATGGGGCGACAATTCCCCCCCGCGCGAAGTGGCCGTGAAACATGTGGCGCTGTTTGCCACCCCCGCCACCGTCAGCAGCCGCGCCTTCCAGCGCGAACTGGCCTTTCGCGCCATCGGCGTTGATGTCGAGGCACAGGCCTGCGGCGGCGTCGTCGATGCCATCGAAGACGGCGACATGATCCTGGCCGAGGCACTGGTGCGCAGCCATGTGGACGCGCTGAAACGCAAGATGCCGGAACCACAGGCGGCGATTCTGGGCTGCACCCACTATCCGCTGCTGCAAGAGACCTTCCAGCAGGCGCTGGGCGCAGATGTGCAGGTCTATTCGCAGGCCGCGCTGGTTGGCGAAAGCCTTGCGGACTATCTGGACCGCCACCCCGACAAGATGGGCAGCGGTTCGGCGGCCTATCTGACCACGGGCGACCCCAAACGGGTCAGCGACCGCGCGACACAGTTCATGCGACGACAAATCAGCTTTGTCTCTGCCTGAACATCTTTGAAATTCCTAATATACGAGGTCTGACATGACCCATTCTGTCGCAATCCTGGGGGCCAGCGGTTACACTGGCGCCGAACTGATCCGGCTGATCGCCGAACATCCATCCATTGAAATCAAGGCCTTGGGCGCGTTTTCCAAGGCCGGTCAAAAGCTGGCCGAGGTGTTCCCGCACCTGCGCCATCTGGACCTGCCGGATATGGTCGCCTTTGACACGATCGACTGGTCGGGCATCGACCTGTGCTTTTGCGCGCTGCCCCACAAGACCAGCCAGGAGGTCATCCGCGACCTGCCCAAGACGCTGAAAATCGTCGACCTCAGCGCCGATTTCCGGCTGCGCGATCCGGCGGACTATAAAAAATGGTACGGCAACGACCACGCCGCCATCGAAATGCAGTCCGAAGCGGTTTACGGCCTGACCGAATTCTACCGCGACGACATCGCCGCCGCGCGGCTGGTGGCGGGCACGGGCTGCAACGCGGCGACGGGCCAGTTCGCCCTGCGCCCGCTGATTGCCGCCGGTGTGATCGGGCTGGACGACATCATCATGGACCTGAAATGCGCGGTCTCCGGCGCGGGCCGGTCGCTCAAGGAAAACCTGCTGCACGCCGAGCTGAGCGAGGGCTATCACGCCTATGCCGTCGGCGGCACGCACCGGCACTTGGGCGAGTTCGACCAGGAGTTTTCCAAGGTCGCAGGCCGCCCGGTGCAGGTGCAGTTCACCCCGCACCTGATCCCCGCCAACCGGGGTATTCTGGCCACCTGCTACGTCTCGGGCAACGCGGATGCCGTGCACGCCACGCTGGCCGCGGCCTATGAGAACGAACCGTTCATTCAGGTCCTGCCACAAGGCGAGGCGCCCAGCACGCGCCACATCCGCGGCAGCAACTTTTGCCACATCGGCGTGGTGGGCGACCGGATCGACGGACGCTGCATCGTGGTCGCAGCCCTCGACAACCTGACCAAGGGCTCCAGCGGACAGGCGCTGCAAAACGCCAACCTGATGCTGGGCCTGCCGGAAACCGCCGGCCTGATGATGGCACCGCTGTTCCCCTAAGCGCGGAACGTCGCGCATTTCTGACCCGAACCGGCCCTTCCGCGCAGTTCGGGTCAAAGGCGGGTGCGCGGACTTTTCTGCCTTTTGCAAAAAGCATGAAGCCGCGCATCGACGGGCCGAGGTGCGGCGATCCTACAGCTGTGTCTGCCACTTAATGGCAGCCAAACACCTACGACCTATCTGTTCCACACAACAGCAGCCAAATCGCCGTGCCGTGGGGCGGCCCGTCGATGTGCGGCGGCCTTCGGCCTTGTCTCAGACTTTCCGTGGCTCTTCTGCGAAGGTGGAGCCGGTGCCAGCCACCTTTTGGATCGCAGGCACCGGCGACGGGTGGATCGTCTGCGGCCAGGTCTTCGAGGACCGTAATCAAGTGAGATCGCCCGTCGTCTTCGCATGAGGCCTGAACGGATACGCAGCAGCTCACAGGCTCTGCACGACAAGCAAAGGACATGACGAAGATGATCAACGATACCATCGGCATCGACATCTCGAAAGCGCATCTTGACGCGCACCGGCTCAGCACCGCAACCCACGCCCGGTTCGACAATACCGCGACAGGCCTGCGCGCCTTCGAGCGCTGGTTGGGGCAGACAACGCCGGAGCGCGTGGTCTTCGAGCCCACCGGCCCCTACCACCGACGCCTCGAGAGCCATTTCTCAGGCCGCCTGCCGCTCGTCAAGGTGAACCCGCTGCAGGCCCGCCGCTTCGCGCAGGCCCACGGCACACGCGCTAAGACCGACGCGGTCGATGCCCGCATGCTCGCGCTCATGGGGCGCGCGCTGGAGCTGGTTCCGGACCAGCCAACCGACCCCAAACAGCGTGAAATCAAGGAGTTGCATGTCGCCCGCACCGGGCTGGTGCGGGATCGTACCGCGCTGATGAACCGCCTTGGCACGCAACAGCTCGACGTGACCCGCCGCCTGACCCGGGCACGCCTGCGTCAGGTCAACCACCAGATCGACAGGCTTAACGCCGAAATCGAACGGCGAAACCGCGATTGCCCGGAACGCGCCAGGGCAACCGGCATTCTCACCTCGATCCCCGGGATCGGTGCCATCACCGCACGGGCGCTGCTCAGCGAATGCCCCGAGATCGGCACTCTGGGGTCAAAGCAGATCGCGGCGCTCGCAGGTCTCGCGCCGATCACGTGTCAGTCCGGTCAGTGGAGCGGAAAGGCCCACATCCAGGGCGGGCGCAGGCTCCTGCGCGAGAGCCTGTTCATGCCCGCCCTCGTCGCCATGAAGCGAAACCCCGATCTGAGCCAGAAATACGATGCCCTCAGAGCCGCCGGAAAACCCCACAAGGTCGCGCTCGCCGTCCTCATGCGAAAACTCCTGATCCTCGCAAACACTCTCATAAGCGAAAACAGAGAATGGACACCAAAACACCCTTGACCAAGACGGATACTTGATTCCGCACGAGGGGAAAGTTGAACGGGGCTCGAACCGGCCCTTCGCTGCGATCTGCGGATAGGTCCGGTTTTCTAAGGGGCGCTCTAAGGTGCGACACTACGGCCGAACGGCGCGCGTTGATTGGCGCGCGGTTTGTGTCTAGATATCTCTGAACCTTTTCCATGCGGAAAAGCAGACGGAGCCGCGATGAAAAGCCTCAAGAAACAACGGCGCATCCAGATCATTCTGGTCACAGCCGTGGCGCTGGCCCTCAGCACCGCGCTGATCGGCTTTGCCATGCGCGACGGCATCAATTTCTTCCGCGCGCCCAGCCAGGTTGTGGCCGACCCGCCGCGCCCGGGCGAAGTGTTCCGCATCGGCGGGCTGGTGGCCACAGGCACCTTGCAACGCGGGCAGGGCGAGGTGATCCGCTTTGAAGTGACCGACGGCGGCGCATCCGTGCCCGTGGTGTTCAGCGGCGTGCTGCCCGACCTCTTTGCCGAGGATCAGGGCATGGTCGGCACCGGCCGTTACGTCAACGGTGTGTTTGAAGCCTCTGAAATCCTTGCCAAACACGATGAAACCTACATGCCCAAAGAGGTCGTGGACGCGCTGAAGGAACAAGGCGTCTACAAGGATCCCGAGGGCTGAGCGCACGCACAGATCAACCTCTGTTAACCATTTTCAACCCACTCTTTGCACCAGTTGCAGCAGGGACAGGGGTTGGACATGCAAACCGTCAGAGACATCGCAAATGAAATCGTCGCCCGCGAGGGCGGCTATGTGAACGACCCCGACGATCCGGGCGGGGCGACCAAATTCGGCGTCACCATTCACACCATGCGGCGGCTGGGGCTGGATCTGGACGCAGACGGCGATGTGGACGCGACCGACGTGCAGCATCTGACACGGGCGCAGGCGGTGGACATCTTCATCCGCCACTATTTCGACCGCCCCCTGATTGCGGAACTGCCCAGCGGTCTGCAAGCAACGGTTTTCGACATGTATGTGAACGCCGGGGCCAATGCCGTGCGCATCCTGCAACGGCTGCTGTGCGAGATGGGACACACCGTGGCCGTGGACGGTGCCTTGGGGCCGCAGTCGATCAAGGCGACCCATGCGGCCTATGGCACGGCCCCGCAGGCCATGGTCGACGCTTACGGCATCGCGCGGCGCAACTATTACTTTCGCATCGCCGACCGCCGCCCCGCCAGCCGCAAATACGCGCGCACGCGGGCAGGCGGCAAAGGCGGCTGGATCAGGCGGGCCGAGGAATTCATCAGCGCGTCCTTTCACATGACAACAGCAGAATTTAACGCACGGGTGGCGGTATGGGGATGATTGAACGGATGTTTGGCCTGTTGTTCGGCAACGGGGGCAATGTGGTGCGCGACACGGTCGAAGTGTTCCGCGAAAACGCCGAGGTCGGCAGCGCCCGCGCCCATGACGTGCAGGTACAGGCCATGCGCCAGTTCGGCGCGGAATATGCCGTGGCGCGGCAGGGGTGGTTCGACCGCTTTGTCGACGGACTGAACCGCCTGCCGCGCCCGATGCTGGCCTTTGGCACGTTGGGCCTGTTCATCTCGGCCATGGTAGAACCGCTTTGGTTTGCCGAACGGATGCAGGGCATCGCACTGGTGCCCGAACCGCTGTGGTGGCTGCTGGGGGTGATCGTGTCCTTCTATTTCGGCGCGCGCCATCAGGTCAAAGCGCAGGAATTCCAGCGCCAGATCGTCGGCACCATGGCCCATGTGCCGCAGGTCATGGACAACATCCGCGCCCTGCGTGAATTGCGCGCCGACAGCGTCGGCGTCGCCGACACCGGCAACGACGCGCGCCTGACCACGGCGGCGATTCTGCCGGACCGGAATGCGGCGCTGGAGGTCTGGAAACGGGCGGGTTAGGGGGACGACAAACTGCCGCTCATGGCGGTATCCTCCAACGCGGACCCCAACCCCCAAGCCCGGAATCAAGTATCCGTCTTGGTCAAGGGTGTTTTGGTGTCCATTCTCTGTTTTCGCTTATGAGAGTGTTTGCGAGGATCAGGAGTTTTCGCATGAGGACGGCGAGCGCGACCTTGTGGGGTTTTCCGGCGGCTCTGAGGGCATCGTATTTCTGGCTCAGATCGGGGTTTCGCTTCATGGCGACGAGGGCGGGCATGAACAGGCTCTCGCGCAGGAGCCTGCGCCCGCCCTGGATGTGGGCCTTTCCGCTCCACTGACCGGACTGACACGTGATCGGCGCGAGACCTGCGAGCGCCGCGATCTGCTTTGACCCCAGAGTGCCGATCTCGGGGCATTCGCTGAGCAGCGCCCGTGCGGTGATGGCACCGATCCCGGGGATCGAGGTGAGAATGCCGGTTGCCCTGGCGCGTTCCGGGCAATCGCGGTTTCGCCGTTCGATTTCGGCGTTAAGCCTGTCGATCTGGTGGTTGACCTGACGCAGGCGTGCCCGGGTCAGGCGGCGGGTCACGTCGAGCTGTTGCGTGCCAAGGCGGTTCATCAGCGCGGTACGATCCCGCACCAGCCCGGTGCGGGCGACATGCAACTCCTTGATTTCACGCTGTTTGGGGTCGGTTGGCTGGTCCGGAACCAGCTCCAGCGCGCGCCCCATGAGCGCGAGCATGCGGGCATCGACCGCGTCGGTCTTAGCGCGTGTGCCGTGGGCCTGCGCGAAGCGGCGGGCCTGCAGCGGGTTCACCTTGACGAGCGGCAGGCGGCCTGAGAAATGGCTCTCGAGGCGTCGGTGGTAGGGGCCGGTGGGCTCGAAGACCACGCGCTCCGGCGTTGTCTGCCCCAACCAGCGCTCGAAGGCGCGCAGGCCTGTCGCGGTATTGTCGAACCGGGCGTGGGTTGCGGTGCTGAGCCGGTGCGCGTCAAGATGCGCTTTCGAGATGTCGATGCCGATGGTATCGTTGATCATCTTCGTCATGTCCTTTGCTTGTCGTGCAGAGCCTGTGAGCTGCTGCGTATCCGTTCAGGCCTCATGCGAAGACGACGGGCGATCTCACTTGATTACGGTCCTCGAAGACCTGGCCGCAGACGATCCACCCGTCGCCGGTGCCTGCGATCCAAAAGGTGGCTGGCACCGGCTCCACCTTCGCAGAAGAGCCACGGAAAGTCTGAGACAAGGCACGCAGTGCCGCCGGGCAGCGCCCGACCGCCCCATGGGCGGGCGCTTTCTCACCGGCTAGCACCTCTTCACCCACACCCCAAAGATTAGAAATAAAGTGGCATCCACTGACGTTTCGATGCCCACCCGCGGTCAGGCGCTGCCCTCTGTGGGAATGTCACGCCCCCCCACACAAATCTGATGCGACACAATGACGACGCCACCCACTGCGGATTGTGAGGCGACGCCTGCGGGCCTATAAGGTCCGCATGATTACAGAACTTGGTCACTTTTCCCTGATCCTCGCCTTTCTGGTGGCGATCGTACAGGCCGTGGTGCCGATGATCGGCGCGCAGCGGCGCAATGCGGCGTGGATGGCGGTGGCAGAACCCGCCGCCGCGGCGCAATTCTTCCTGACGCTGGCGGCCTTTGGTGCGCTGATGTGGGCCTTTGTCACCTCGGATTTCTCGGTGCGGCTGGTGGTGCTGAACAGCCATTCCGCGAAACCGATGCTGTATAAAATCAGCGGCACTTGGGGCAACCACGAGGGGTCGATGCTGCTCTGGGTGCTGATCGTCTCGCTGTTCGGCGCGATGGCCGCGTGGTTCGGGGGCAACCTGCCACCTTCCTTGCGCGCGCGCGTATTGGCGGTGCAGGCAGCTATCGCGGTGGCGTTCTTCGCCTTTATCCTCTTCACCTCGAACCCGTTCCTGCGCATGGCGGTGCCCCCCTTCGACGGGCAGGACCTGAACCCGCTGTTGCAGGACCCCGGGCTGGCCTTCCATCCGCCGTTTCTCTACCTGGGCTATGTCGGCCTCAGCATGACCTTCAGCTTTGCCATGGCCGCCCTGATCGAGGGGCGGGTCGACGCCGCATGGGGCCGTTGGGTGCGCCCGTGGACGCTGGCCGCGTGGATCTTCCTGACCATCGGCATCGCGCTGGGATCGTGGTGGGCCTACTACGAACTGGGCTGGGGCGGCTTCTGGTTCTGGGATCCGGTCGAGAATGCCTCGTTCATGCCATGGCTGCTGGCCGCCGCCCTGTTCCATTCCGCCATCGTGGTGGAAAAACGCGAAAGCCTGAAGTCCTGGACGATCCTGCTGGCGATCCTGGCCTTTGGCTTTTCGCTGATCGGCACTTTCATCGTACGCTCGGGCCTGCTGACCTCGGTCCATGCCTTTGCCAACGACCCCGAACGCGGCGTGTTCATCCTTGCCATCCTCGCGGTCTTCGTCGGCGGTGCGCTCACGCTTTATGCCCTGCGTGCAGGGGCAATGGAGGCGCGGGGCGTATTCGGCATGGTCAGCCGCGAAAGCGCGCTGCTGGTGAACAACATCCTGCTGGCGGTGGCCTGTTTCGTGGTCTTTGTCGGCACCATGTGGCCGCTGGTGGCCGAGATGTTCCTCGACCGCAAGCTCAGCGTCGGCCCGCCGTTCTTCAACATGGCCTTCACCCCCTTCATGGTACTGCTGGGGCTGGTGCTGCCCGTGGGCGCGGTGATGCCGTGGAAACGCGCCAGACTGGGGCGCGCCGTGCGGCTGATGGCACCGGTGTTCGTGCTGGCGCTGGCGCTGGCCGGACTGGTCTGGATGATGCAGACGGGGCGCAGCATGCTGGGGCCGGTGGGCCTGTTCCTGGGGGCGTGGCTGGTCATGGGGGCGGCGGTCGACCTGTGGACACGCACCGGACGCAGCGGCATGGCCCGCCTGTTCCGCCTGCCACGCGCCGACTGGGGCCGCGCCGTGGCCCACGCAGGCTTTGGCGTGACCGTCTTCGGCATCGCAGGGCTGACCGCATGGCAATCCGAGGACATTCGCGTCGCCCAGCTGGGGCAGCCCTTCGACGTCGGGGCCTATACATTGACGCTGGACGCGGTGCGCGACAGCGAGGGGCCGAACTATTTCGCCACCACCGGCTTTGTCACGCTGGCCCGCGACGGCCGCGAGATTGCCCGGATGCGCCCCGAAAAACGGGTCTATCCCGTGGCGCAAATGCCCACGACCGAGGCCGCGATCGACCAGTCGCTCGCCCGAGACGTCTATGTGGTGATCGGCGACGAACAGGACGCGGGCGGCTGGGCCGTGCGCACCTATATCAAACCGCTGGTCAACTGGATCTGGATCGGTTGTGCGCTGATGGCCCTTGGCGGCGGTCTCAGCCTCAGCGACCGGCGCTTCCGTGTGGCGGCAGGCGCGCGCAAACCGCAAGCGGTGCCTGCGGAATGAAACGGCTGCTGATGATCCTGCTGTTGCTGGCCACCCCCCTCCGGGCGGTCGAACCGGGCGAGGTGCTGGACAACCCCGCGCTCGAAACCCGCGCCCGCGAGATCAGCCAGGGCCTGCGCTGCCTGGTCTGCCGCAACGAAAGCATCGACGAAAGCCACGCGCCGCTGGCCCGCGACCTGCGCCTGCTGGTGCGCGACCGTCTGCTGGCCGGTGACAGCGACGCCGAAGTGGTGGATTTCATCGTGGCGCGCTACGGCGAATATGTGCTGCTGCGCCCGCAAGCCACGGGGGCCAACTGGCTGCTGTGGGCGGCGGGGCCGGTGATGCTGCTGCTGGCGCTGCTGGCCGCTGTGCTTTACCTGCGTGCCAGATCGCGCGCGCCGCGACGGCAGGAACAGGCGCTGAGCGAAGCGGAAACCAGGCGGCTGGCCGAAATTCTGAAAGATTGACGCGCGGTTTCGCTGGGCGTCGCGCGCGGGTTTGCTAAGCTGCGCGCGACACTGATTGCCCCTGATACATGGGAAGGGACCCCGGATGCATTACGAAACGCTGACTTACGATCTGACCGACGGCATTGCCACCGTGACGCTGAACCGTCCCGAAAAGATGAATGCGCTGAACAGCCAGATGCGCGCCGAGATCGAACAGGCCGTGACCCGTGGCGGCAAGGAAGCGCGCGTTGTGGTGCTGACCGGCTCGGGCGACCGGGCGTTCTGCTCGGGTCAGGATCTGGGCGACGGCACCGGCGGTCTGGGGGCTGAAAACACCGAACGTACCCTGCGCGACGAATACGCGCCGATGCTGCGCGCCATTGTGAATTGCCCGGTGCCGACCATCTGCGCCGTGAACGGGGCCGCTGCGGGGGCAGGGGCCAACCTTGCGCTGGCCGCCGACGTGGTGATCGCCGCCGAGCGCGCCTATTTCATGCAGGCCTTTGCCCGCATCGCCCTGATCCCCGACGCCGGTGGCACCTATACGCTGCCGCGCACCATGGGCATGTCCAAGGCGATGGGCGCGGCCCTGTTCGCTGACCGTATCAGCGCCAGACAGGCCGACGACTGGGGCATGATCTGGGAAGCGGTGCCGGACGCCGATTTTGACAGCCACTGGAAGGCGCGCGCCGCCCATCTGGCCAACGGCCCCACCAAAACCTA
Organism: Pseudosulfitobacter sp. DSM 107133; assembly: GCF_022788695.1. Lineage (NCBI taxonomy): Bacteria > Pseudomonadati > Pseudomonadota > Alphaproteobacteria > Rhodobacterales > Roseobacteraceae > Pseudosulfitobacter > Pseudosulfitobacter sp. DSM 107133. The sequence continues at coordinate 2,323,422 of NZ_CP085154.1, read as the reverse complement.
TGGCGCGATCAAACGGGTGCTGCGGTCAAGCTGGGCCAATGATCTGGAAGAACAGCTTGAGCTGGAAGCATCCGAACAAGGCCAATGCGCCGAGAGCCGCGATTTTGTCGAAGGCGTCGTGGCCTTTACCGAAAAGCGCCAGGCGAAATTCGAGGGACGGTAACGGGCTGCTGCGAAATACCAAAGCCCGGAATCAAGTATCCGTCTTGGTCAAGGGTGTTTTGGTGTCCATTCTCTGTTTTCGCTTATGAGAGTGTTTGCGAGGATCAGGAGTTTTCGCATGAGGACGGCGAGCGCGACCTTGTGGGGTTTTCCGGCGGCTCTGAGGGCATCGTATTTCTGGCTCAGATCGGGGTTTCGCTTCATGGCGACGAGGGCGGGCATGAACAGGCTCTCGCGCAGGAGCCTGCGCCCGCCCTGGATGTGGGCCTTTCCGCTCCACTGACCGGACTGACACGTGATCGGCGCGAGACCTGCGAGCGCCGCGATCTGCTTTGACCCCAGAGTGCCGATCTCGGGGCATTCGCTGAGCAGCGCCCGTGCGGTGATGGCACCGATCCCGGGGATCGAGGTGAGAATGCCGATTGCCCTGGCGCGTTCCGGGCAATCGCGGTTTCGCCGTTCGATTTCGGCGTTAAGCCTGTCGATCTGGTGGTTGACCTGACGCAGGCGTGCCCGGGTCAGGCGGCGGGTCACGTCGAGCTGTTGCGTGCCAAGGCGGTTCATCAGCGCGGTACGATCCCGCACCAGCCCGGTGCGGGCGACATGCAACTCCTTGATTTCACGCTGTTTGGGGTCGGTTGGCTGGTCCGGAACCAGCTCCAGCGCGCGCCCCATGAGCGCGAGCATGCGGGCATCGACCGCGTCGGTCTTAGCGCGTGTGCCGTGGGCCTGCGCGAAGCGGCGGGCCTGCAGCGGGTTCACCTTGACGAGCGGCAGGCGGCCTGAGAAATGGCTCTCGAGGCGTCGGTGGTAGGGGCCGGTGGGCTCGAAGACCACGCGCTCCGGCGTTGTCTGCCCCAACCAGCGCTCGAAGGCGCGCAGGCCTGTCGCGGTATTGTCGAACCGGGCGTGGGTTGCGGTGCTGAGCCGGTGCGCGTCAAGATGCGCTTTCGAGATGTCGATGCCGATGGTATCGTTGATCATCTTCGTCATGTCCTTTGCTTGTCGTGCAGAGCCTGTGAGCTGCTGCGTATCCGTTCAGGCCTCATGCGAAGACGACGGGCGATCTCACTTGATTACGGTCCTCGAAGACCTGGCCGCAGACGATCCACCCGTCGCCGGTGCCTGCGATCCAAAAGGTGGCTGGCACCGGCTCCACCTTCGCAGAAGAGCCACGGAAAGTCTGAGACAAGGCACGCAGTGCCGCCGGGCAGCGCCCGACCGCCCCATGGGCGGGCGCTTCTTCGCTGTATTGCGTTTCTTCATCCCCACGCCAAAGCATAGAAATTAAGGGGCATCCACCCATGTGGTGATGCCCACCCGCGGTCGGGCGTTGCCCTGTGTTGTGAGGTAACTCTGGGCTCCAAACCGACCTTGGCCGCACTGCGCACCAAGGTCGGTTTGGGTGATCCGGCTCAGCCCAGCGTATAGATTGCCGAGGTGTTGTAGACAAAGATGTCAGAGGCATCGATGCGGCCTGCCGCGCCAAGCACCCGTGCCACGATCACATCATCCGCCAGCACCAGCGCGTCGTCGCCATCGGTGTCGACCGTGATGTCCGGGTCAATGGCACTGTTGGACAAAACCCCGATGGCCTCGTCGTCTTCAAAGGTTTGTACAATCGCAGGGCCGGCGTCGCCAATCTGGTTCTGCAAAATCATATAGTCGTCAATGCCCGCGCCGCCGTCGCCAATGTCACCGGCACCCAGAAACAGGGCGTCAGCACCGTCACCACCGTTCAGCACATCAACATCGCCATCATCGCGCAACTGGAAGGTGCTGGGGGGTATCTCGTCCTCGAAATCCTCGACCGTGGCACCTTCGCGCAGCATCTTCATCTGCTCGAACGACAGCGGCAGGCCGCTGACCCTGCCACCAACCAACAGATCGTCACCTGTGCCACCCGACAGGGTGTCGGCCCCGTTGCCGCCCAGCAGCAGATCGTGGGCCGCGTCACCGTCCAGCGTGTCGTCGCCCTGATCGCCCTCGACCCAGTCGTCGCCTGCGCCGCCATGCGCGGTGTCAGCGCCCCGTCCGGCCACAATGGCGTCATCGCCCGCGCCGCCGTCGATGTCATCATCGCCCTGCTGGCCAAAGATCACATCATCGCCGTCATCACCGCGCAGACTGTCTGCACCACTGCCGCCTTCGATGTTGTCATTGCCGGCGCCGCCATTGATCAGGTCATTGCCGTTCTTGCCGTCCAGATCATCGGCTTGTTCGGTGCCGTTGATCTCCTGGTTGTCATCGTCATCATTATTGTTGTCGATCAATTCAAAAATGCCCCAGCTCAGCAGCAGGCCGGGCAGGATAAATACCAAAGCACCCATAATCGTTTCCCCAGAAAAAATGGTTACGGATCAGACGCTAGGTCTGGGTAGATATCCGGTCAATTGGTCTTTGAGGCGCGCGGGGGCTTACTGTCTTCACATGTGCAACAGTCGCCGCAATTTCGGCCATTTGGTGCCGAAATACGAAAAAAGCCACCCCGAAGGGTGGCTTTTCAGCTGGTCTGTGACCCGGCTTAGCGGTTTTCGATGTCCACATAGTCGCGGGCGGTTTCGCCCAGGTACAACTGGCGCGGACGGCCGATCTTGTTCTGCGGATCGCCGATCATTTCCTTCCACTGCGACACCCAGCCGACGGTGCGCGACAGCGCAAAGATCGGGGTGAACATCGACGTGGGGAAGCCCATCGCTTCCAGAATGATGCCGGAATAGAAATCGACGTTGGGGAACAGTTTCTTTTCCGTGAAATACGGATCCTGCAACGCCTGTTTCTCCAGTTCCTTGGCCACTTGCAGGGTCGGGTTGTTCTCGACGCCCAGCAGTTCCAGAACCTCGTCGGCGCTTTCCTTCATCACGGTCGCGCGCGGGTCAAAGTTCTTGTAAACGCGGTGGCCAAAGCCCATCAGACGGAACGGATCGTTCTTGTCCTTGGCGCGGGCGATGAATTCGGGAATGCGGTCGGGCGTGCCGATCTCTTTCAGCATTTCCAGGCAGGCCTGGTTGGCACCACCGTGGGCAGGCCCCCACAGACAGGCGATACCGGCCGCGATACAGGCGAACGGGTTCGCCCCCGAGGACGACGCCAGACGCACGGTCGAGGTCGACGCGTTCTGTTCGTGGTCCGCGTGCAGGGTAAAGATCCGGTCCATCGCGCGCGACAGAATCGGGTTCACCACATAGTCCTCCGCAGGCACGGCAAAGCACATGCGCAGGAAGTTCGACGCATAGTCCAGATCGTTGCGCGGATATTCGAACGGCTGGCCGATGGTGTACTTGTACGCCATCGCGGCAATTGTCGGCATCTTGGCGATCAGACGGATCGACGCCACTTCGCGCTGCCATTCATCGGTGATGTCGGTGCTGTCGTGATAGAACGCAGACATCGCGCCCACCACGCCGACCATGACGGCCATCGGGTGCGCATCGCGACGGAAGCCACGGAAGAAATTCATCATCTGCTCGTGCAGCATCGTGTGATTGGTCACGCGATTTTCGAAATCTTCCAGCTCTGCGGGGGTCGGCAGTTCGCCGTACATCAGCAAATAGCACACTTCCAGGTAATGCGATTTGCCGGCCAGTTGGTCGATGGGATAGCCACGGTGCAGCAGAACGCCCTCGTCACCGTCGATAAAGGTGATGGTGCTGTCGCAGCTTGCGGTCGAGGTATAGCCCGGATCGTAGGTGAAAACGCCTGCTTGTGCATAAAGCTTGCGGATATCGAGAACGTCAGGTCCTGCGGTCGGCGAATAGATCGGCAGTTCAAAATCCTTGCCATCAATCGTGAGTTTTGCAGTTTTCGTAGAGTCGGCCATGCGGTCCCTTCCTGAGTTTCGCCCGGGCGATCAAAGCCACCGGCGGCGCCCGAACCAAGATCCGGGCCAATTGCTACGTCGCGTATCCTTTAGAACGGGTTAACCAAACTCAGATAGCGACATCGGTGATACGGGCAAGGGTTTCTTCACGCCCCAGCACCAGCATCATGTCAAACACAGAAGGGGTCACCGCACGACCAGCAAGTGCCGCCCTGAGGGGGCCTGCAAGTTTGCCGAACTTTGTGTCGTTCTGTTCGGCAAAGCCGTTTAGTTTCGCCTCCAGGCTGTCACGGTCCCAGCTATCAGTTTGCAGATGCGGCGTCAATTGCGCGAGCAAGGCGCGGGTGTCCGCATCCAGTGACTTGGCCGCCTTCTCCTCGATCTCGATCGGGCGCGCACAAAGCGCAAACTGAGCCTTTTCAAGTAGTTCCGGGAATGTCTTGGCGCGTTCTTTCAAAAATGGCATGGCTCTGGATAATGCATTATTTTGTACCTCATCCAGCGCAGGGCGGCCCGCAGCCGCCAGAAATGCCGTCAATTCGTGCTGCAATGCAGCGTCATCCGCCACCGCAATATGCTGCCCGCTCAGATTCTCCAGCTTCTTGGTGTCGAACCGTGCGGGGCTTTTGCCGATGCCCGACAGGTCGAACCACTCCAGCGCCTGCGCGTCGCTGAAAAACTCGTCGTCGCCGTGGCTCCAGCCCAGCCGCGACAGATAGTTGCGCATACCCGCCGCCGAATAGCCCATCAGCTGATATTCCTGCGCGCCCAAAGCCCCGTGACGTTTCGACAGTTTCTTGCCGTCGGGGCCGTGGATCAGCGGGATATGCGCCCAGACCGGCACATCCCAGCCCATCGCGTTGTAAATCATCATCTGCCGCGCGGCGTTGTTCAAATGGTCGTCACCCCGGATCACATGTGTGACACCCATGTCGTGATCGTCCACCACCACGGCCAGCATATAGACCGGCGTGCCGTCCGAGCGCAGCAGCACCATATCGTCCAGCTGTTCATTGCCGATGGTCACATCGCCCTGCACCTCGTCCCGGATCACGGTTTTGCCCTCCAGCGGGGCCTTGATCCGAATGACATAGGGGGCGTCGGGGTGGCTTGCCGCATCCGCATCCCGCCAGGGCGACCGGAACAGGGTCGATTTGCCCTCGGCCTTGGCCGCCTCGCGGAAGGCGGCGATTTCGTCCTGGGTCGAAAAACACTTGTACGCCTTGCCCTGCGCCAGCAGCTCCAGCGCCACTTCGGCATGACGGGGCGCGCGTTCGAACTGGCTGATGACTTCGCCGTCGTGATCCAGACCCAGCCACGCCATCCCTTGCAGAATCGCCGCCGTTGCCTCGGGGGTCGAGCGCGCGCGGTCCGTGTCCTCGATGCGCAGCAGGAACTTGCCGCCACGGCCACGGGCATACAGCCAGTTGAACAGCGCCGTGCGTGCGCCACCAATGTGCAGATACCCCGTAGGAGAGGGCGCGAAACGGGTGACGACTTGGTCGGACATGGGGCGTTTACCTTTCAGTAACCAGAAGATGGCTAGAGTTTGCGTCTGTCTATCCAGTGGACCCACAAGGGGCAAGCATGCGCATGGTACGGGCATTCAAGCAGGCAATGCTGGTGCAGCGCGGGCATCTGTTTCACTGGGTGCCTGTCTGTCTGGCCATCGGGGTCGGCGGTTTCTTTACCCTGCGGTTTGAACCAAACGGGATGATGCTGGCGGGGGCTGTGGTGGTCGCCCTTGGTCTTGCCCTGCTGGCACGGCACATGGGAGAGGCGTTGCGCCCGATTCCCTTTGCACTGGTGCTGGTGCTGGCGGGGGCGCTGCTGGCCGCAGGGCGCGCGCATTATGTGGCGGGGCCGGTGCTGGGCTGGCGGTATTACGGTGCGGTCGAGGGGCGGGTGGTCGCGCTGGACCGCAGCGGCTCGGACGCGGTGCGCGTCACGCTGGACCATGTTGTGCTGGAACGGGTGTCGCCCGCCCGCACGCCCCTGCGGGTGCGCGTGTCTTTGCACGGGGATGCCGTGGGCATTGACCCGCAACCGGGGATGCGGGTGATGACCACGGCGCACCTGTCACCGCCGGGCGGGCCGGTGGAACCGGGCGGTTTTGATTTCCAGCGCCACGCATGGTTCGCGCGGCTTGGGGCGGTCGGCTATACCCGCGTGCCGCTCGTCGGGCTTGTGGCCGCACAGGACGGCTGGTCGCTGGCCACCTTCCGTCTGCGCATGGCGATGTCGTCCCATATCCGCGCGGCCTTGCCCGGCGATGTGGGCGGTTTCGCCGCCGCCGTCACCACAGGGGATCGCAGCGGCATCAGCCTGCGCACGCTGGACACCCTGCGGGCCAGCAATACCGCGCATTTGCTGGCTATATCCGGCCTGCACATGGGCCTGCTCAGCGGCTTTGTGCTGGGGCTGTTGCGGCTGGTGCTGGCGGCCATTCCGGGGGCGGCGCTGCACTGGCCGGTGCGCAAGATCGCCGCCGCCGGCGCGCTGGTCGCGGCCTCGGGCTATCTGGCGCTGTCGGGGGGCAACGTGGCGACCGAACGCGCCTATGTCATGGCCGCCGTCGCCCTTTGCGCGGTGATGCTGAGCCGTCGTGCCATCAGCCTGCGGGCGGTGGCAATGGCGGCCATCATCGTACTGGTCCTGCGCCCCGAGGCTTTGCTGGGCCCCGGTTTCCAGATGTCCTTTGCCGCGACGGTGGCGTTGGTGGCGGTCTTTGGCTGGCTGCGTGACAGCGCGCTGACCCGTGGCCCGCGTTGGCTGAAACCCTTTGTTGCGGTCCTGATTTCCTCGGCGGTGGCGGGGTTGGCCACTGCGCCCATCGGGGCGGCCCATTTCAACACGGTGTCGCATTTCGGGCTGCTGGCCAATCTGGCTTCGGTGCCGCTGATGGGCCTGTTGGTGGTGCCGGCGGCGGTGCTGGCGGGGTTGCTGGCACCGCTCGGGCTCGACTGGATCGGGCTGTGGCTGATGGGGCTGGGCCTGCGCTGGATTCTGGCCGTGGCCGACTGGGTCGCGGGGCTGGACGGCGCGCGCGGCTATGTGGCCGGGCCGGAGCCTTGGGTGCTGCCGATGATTGCCCTGGGCGGGCTGGTGGTGATCCTGTGGCAGGGGCGCGGACGGTTTGCCGGTCTGGCGGCGATGGCGCTGGGATTTGCGGTGTGGGCCGGCGCCGACCGCCCTGCGGCGCTGATTGCCGAGGATGGCGGCATTGTCGGCGTGATGACCGCACAGGGGCGTGCACTCAGCAAGGACAAGGGCGCGGGGTTCGTCGCGCAAAACTGGCTGGAAAACGATGGCGACGGCGCAGGCCAGCAACGCGCGGCAGCGCGCTGGCAAGGAGCGCCACAAGCGCCGCGCACCAAGCTGGCGACAGTGGGGCCTGTCGAACTGGTGCACCTGATCGGCAAGCGGGCGCTGGCGGGGTTCGGCCCGTGTATGCCGGGGCAGCTGGTGGTGCTCAGCGTCACCCCAGAAGCGCCGCTGGGCGACTGCGATGTCTACGACCCCGAACGTCTGCGCACCACGGGCGCGATTGCGCTGGTTCAGGGCAGGAACGGCATCCGCCTGCGCACCGCGCGACAGGTGGCGGGCGACCGGATGTGGTCAGGCTGGGCGCGGTGATGGAGCGTGTCAGAGGGAGCTGCCGTTCGCAATCGACCGCAAAGCCGCGCATCGACAGGCCGTGGTGCGACCCGTCATGTCGAAGACTGTCAGACGTCAGACGGAATTGGCCTTTACGTCATCCACTGACCCAAAATGGAAAACCGGACCTGCGCGCAGGGTGTCGCGAATGCCGGCAGTGAGCCCAGAATTACCTTTGAAGAAAACGGATGATCTCGGCGTTTACACTGTCAGGGGCATCCTCGTGAACGATATGCGAAGCGTTTGGTATTATGCGGTGTGTCGCATCAGGCAGTATCTCAGCCAAGGCGTTATTCAGCCGTCGAAAGACGATAGGACTTGAACCTCCGCTCAGCAACAGGACGGGCATTGTAATACGCGAAAGCGGCGCGTCACGTAAATCCGGAAACCCGTGGTAAAGAGCCTGTGCTCTGTCCGCTCCCCGGTTATCCCAAACCTGCTGGTACCGTTCTTTGGAGAGAGCTTTGAAAGTGTGATCCCCCAACACGCCACGTCCAAAGTACGCGATGGCGGCCTCGTCATCTCCTTTTCGAAACGCCTTTTCAGCTGGTGCAAACGTGCCTGCTCCCAGTTTCGCTATCGAAAATGCAAGTTTCGGCTTCGACAAAAAGAGCTTCAAAAGTTGCAGAGGTTTGGGAGGAATTTGGATGTGAACAGATACGCTTGGTGGTTCGATCAAAACCAGCTTTTTACACCAGTCAGGTTGTTGTGAAGCGAGGGCGAGTGCGATCAAGCCGCCCCATGAATGGCCAACGAGATAGGTGGGTGCAACGCCAAGCCGATTTATCAGCGCTGCCAAATCGTCCACGTGCGTTTGGAAGCTGTCTGGTTGTTCAGGCGGAATGGCTGCGTTCGGGGAGTGATAGCGTCGGCTGTAGCAAACAACGCGTAAACAGTTCGATAAAACTGGCACCTGACGGGCCCAGCTGCGCAAATCTGAGACACCGCCGTGCACAAGTACGACCGGATCGCCGCTGCCTCGCTCTACAACGGCAATATTGGTCCCGTTTACCTCAATTGAGGTGGTGTCATGAAGTTCAAGCATAGCTACCTATAACACATCTGCCTGCGATTTTCGAACGGCGGCTTCGTCCGCAAAGCCGACCTTGCCCCACGGCGCACCGAAGGTCTGGTCTGGGTCAGAAATGCTTGACGTTTCGGGCCAATATTCCCCACGCAAAAGGCGGCCCCACAGAGCCGCCCGAAAAGATGTACCAGACACCGCAAAATATGTACGAAACCGCCTTTTTGCGGGCCAAAACCCGCCAGAACAGCGGTCCCGAATATGTACCAGACAGGGCCGAATATGTACCAATCCGCCTAATATGTGCGGATCAGCCCGACCAGCTTGCCCTGCACCTTCACCCGGTCATCGCTGAATTCACGGGTTTCATAGGCCGGGTTTGCCGCCTCAAGCAAGATGGTATTGCCCCGTTTCATATAGCGTTTCAGCGTCGCCTCCTGATCCTCGATCAGGGCCACGACAATATCGCCGTTTTCCGCCACCGAGGTTTCGCGGATCACCACGACATCACCGTCGTTGATCCCCGCCTCGATCATGGAATCTCCTTTGACTTCAAGGGCATAGTGTTCACCCTTGCCGCTCAGCATCTGCCCCGGAACCGCCACGGAATGCGACGCTTGCTGGATCGCCTCGATCGGCACACCTGCCGCGATACGGCCCATCACGGGCAGTTCGGTGGCATACATCGCCGCGACCGGCAGGGCCGTGGCAGGGCTGTCGGGCCGGTCGCCATCAATCACCCGCGGCGCAAAGCCGGACGTCGGCGCACCCCCCATGGACTCAGGCAGCTTAACAATTTCAATAGCCCGCGCACGGTGTGCCAACCGACGGATAAAACCGCGTTCTTCCAAGGCTGTAATCAATCTGTGGATGCCGGATTTGGACCGCAGGTCCAGCGCCTCTTTCATCTCGTCAAAGCTGGGCGGAACGCCGTCGCGCTGAACCCGTTTTTGAATGAACTCCAATAGATCCAGTTGCTTTTTGGTCAGCATTTACAGGTCCCTCGCCACCGTTGGTTTGGGTTTGTTCTATGCATGTTCCCGTTTTGTGTCAACCGTTGCTAGATGTCGATCACATCCACGAGGTCGCCGGTTGCACGCGCCGGATCATGGGGCGGGCGCACGATCAGCGCGTTGGCCGTGGCCAGCACGCTCAGCAAGGAACTGTCCTGCCGTCCGGCATCGGCAACGCCCAGTGCATCAGCCACGGCGCGCATGTAATGCTCGCGCGGCCCGTTGGCCTCAAGCGGCGCGGTCAGAAGCATCTGGCGACGTGGCGCGGGGGCTTCGCCCAGCCCCTGCATCGCACGGATGACGGGGGTCAGAAAGACGGTGCCGCAGACCATGGCCGAAACCGGATTGCCGGGCAGGCCGATCATCGGAACGCCCCCTAACACACCGGCCATCAACGGTTTTCCCGGACGCATCGCCACTTTGTAGAACGATTGCTGCATGCCCATTTCAGCGGCCACATCGGCCACAAGATCGTGATCGCCCACCGAGGCTCCGCCAATGGTGACAATCAGATCGACCCCGGCGGCCAGTTCCAGAACCTGCCGCAGCGCGGCTCTGGTGTCGCGGGCAATCGGCAGGATGCGCGGCATGGCGCCAAGGTCTTCGAGCAGGGCAGCAAGGCCAAAGGTGTTCGACACGATGATCTGGTCATCCCCCGGTGTCTCTCCGGGCATCACCAGTTCGTCACCGGTCGAGATCAGGGCAACCACGGGCGCGCGGGTGACGGGCACCCGGGCGACATTCATCGCCGCCAGCAGCGCCACGTCGCCAGCCGACAGACGACGCGGGGCGGGCATCGGGGTGCCTGCGGTAAAATCGGTGCCTGCGGGGCGGATGTTGTTGCCGCTGCTCAGATTGTGATTCAAGGTGATCAGATCGCCGCGACGGGTCACATCCTCTTGAATTACAACGAAATCCGCACCTGTCGGCACGGGCGCGCCGGTAAAGATTCGCACCGCTTGCCCCGCACCCACGGTGCCTGCAAACCCGTGACCGGCAGCCGATTCCCCGATGACCTTGAACAGCGCGTCGGTTTCGACCTCGGCAGATTTCACCGCATAGCCATCCATGGCAGAGGCGGAAAAAGGCGGCTGGGTGCGTTGCGCCAGAACCGTTTCGGCCAGCACCCGACCATGCGCCCGGCGCAGCGGGACGGTTTCAACCGGCAGGGGCTGCACAAGGGCAAACAGATGGTCAAGCGCCTGTGAAACGGGGATCATGACGCCTCGTACCGCCCTGATTTTCCACCATCTTTCAGAACCACATGCAGCCCGCCGATCTCCATCGCCTTGTCCACGGCCTTGGCCATGTCATAGACCGTCAGCGCGGCGGTCGAGGCGGCCGTCAGCGCCTCCATTTCCACCCCCGTCTGGCCGGTGGTCTTGACGGTCGCGGTGATACGGATGCCGGGCAGGGTGGCGTCGGGGGTCAGCTCCAGCGCGACCTTGGTGATCGGCAGCGGATGACACAGCGGGATCAGATCCGATGTGCGCTTGGCCCCCATGATGCCGGCCAGCCGCGCAACACCCAGAACATCGCCCTTTTTCGCACGGCCTTCTCTAATGATATCAAAGGTTTCTTGCGCCATCTTGATGTGACAGGCGGCCACGGCCACACGGTCGGTCACGGCCTTGTCGGTAACATCGACCATATGCGCCTGACCTTCGGCGTCGAAATGCGACAGCTTGCCTGCGGGGTGATCGGCCACGTTACATGCCCCCGCCAGGTTGCAGCGGGTTGGCCAGCAAGGCACGGGTTGCGGCGGTAACATCGTCATGGCGCATCAGGCTTTCGCCGATCAGGAAACTGCGCACGCCGTACATCGCCATCTCGGCCAGTTCCTTGGGCGTGTTCAGCCCGCTTTCGCAGACAATCGTGCGATCCTCGGGCACCAGTTTCGACAGGGTGCGGGTGGTGTCCAGCGAGGTTTCAAAGGTTTTCAGGTTGCGGTTGTTGATGCCGATCAGCGGGCTTTTCAGGCTGCTGGCACGGTGCAGTTCGGACTCGTCATGGACTTCGATCAGCACGTCCATGCCCCAGTCCATTGCCGTGGTTTCCAGTTCAATCGCCTGTTGATCCCCGACCGAGGCCATGATGATCAGGATACAATCGGCCCCCAGCGCGCGGGCTTCGACCACCTGATAGGGGTCGTACATGAAATCCTTGCGCAGAACCGGCAGCGCACAGGCGGCGCGGGCTTCTACCAGAAATTCCTTGGTGCCCTGAAAGCTGGGGGTGTCGGTCAACACCGACAGACAGGCAGCGCCGCCGTCTTCATAGCTTTTGGCATGGGCGGCAGGATTGAAATCAGGGCGGATCAAGCCCTTGGACGGGCTGGCCTTTTTGATTTCGGCAATCAGCCCGTAGCCTTCGCGCGATGCCATTTGCAAGGACCGCGCAAAATGACGCACGGGGCTGGCGCTGCGGGCCTCGGCTTCGACGTCGCTCAGGCTTTTGACCTGTTTGTCGGCGGCGACTTCTTCCAGCTTGTAGGCTTTGATGCGGTCAAGAATTGTATCGGTCATCGGTTGGTGTCCTCTTGAGGGGCGGCAGGGGCGCTCAGCCCTCGTGGGTGATTTTGGCGACGGCGGCGATTTTTGCCCGTGCGGCGCCACTGTCGATCGCGGCGCGGGCCATCTCGACGCCGGTTTTCAGGTCGGGCGCGGCATCGGCCACCACCAGCGCGGCGGCAGAATTCAGCAATACCGCGTCGCGGTAAGCCGAGGGCGCACCGTCCAGCAGCGCGTGGAACGCCACGGCGTTTTCCTCGGGGGTGCCGCCGACGATATCCGCGAACGGATGCACGGGCAGGCCGGCGTCCTCGGGGTGTACTTCGAAATCGGTCACGGCCCCGTCTGCCAGCCCTGACACCCAGGACACGCCGGTGATCGTCAACTCGTCGGTGCCGTCTGATCCGTGGACCAGCCATGCCTTGTCGCTGCCAAGCTGTTGCAGCGTTTCGGTCATTGGACGGATCAGGTCACGCCGGTACGCCCCTGTCAGCTGGCGTTTGACGCCTGCGGGGTTGGTCAGAGGGCCAAGGATGTTGAAGATCGTGCGCGTGCCCAGTTCGGTGCGCGCGGGCATGACATGCGCAATCGCAGGGTGGTGCATCGGCGCCATCATAAAGCCGATGCCCGCCTCGCGCAGGGCGCGCTCCACCACGGGCGCGCCGACCATCACCTTCAGGCCCATCTGGGTCAGCGCATCGGCTGCGCCGGATTTCGAGCTGAGGTTGCGATTGCCATGTTTGGCCACAACCACGCCCGCGCCGGCCACCACAAAGGCCGTCGCGGTCGAGATGTTCAGCGTGCCCTTGCCGTCCCCCCCGGTGCCGACGATGTCCATCGCCCCGTCCGGGGCCTGCACCGGATTGCATTTGGCGCGCATCACGGCGGCAGCGGCGGCGTATTCGTCCACCGTTTCGCCGCGCGTGCGCAGGGCCATCAGCAGCCCGCCGATCTGGGCCGGTGTCGCCTCTCCGTCGAACAGGATGGCAAAGGCCGCTTCAGCCTGCGCGCGGGTCAGCGGGCCATTGGCGGCGGCGTCGATCAGGGGTTTGAGGGCGTCACTCATGCAGGCACCTTTAGCAGATCCAGAAAATTCTTGAGCAAGGCGTGGCCATGTTCCGAGCGGATGCTTTCGGGGTGGAATTGCACACCGTGAATCGGCAGTTCGCGGTGTTGCAGGCCCATGATGATGCCGTCGTCCAGTTCGGCCGTGACCTCAAGACAGTCGGGCAGGGTGGCGCGGTCCACGATCAGCGAATGATAGCGCGTGGCCTCGAACGGTGTGGGCAGGCCGGCAAACAGGCCGGTGCCGGTGTGCTGCATCGTGCCCATCTTGCCATGAACGATGTCGGGCGCGCGCACCACCTTGCCGCCAAAGGCCTGACCGATGGTCTGATGGCCCAGACAGACGCCCATCAGCGGCGTGCGGGTTTCGGCGGCGGCCTCGGTCAGTGCCAGACAGATGCCCGCCTGATCGGGATCACAGGGGCCGGGCGACAGCAGGATCCCCGCAGGGTTCATCGCCATCGCCTCCTGCACATTCAGCGCATCATTGCGGTGGACTGCCACTTGGGCTCCCAGTTCGCCCAGATAATGCACGAGGTTGTAGGTAAAACTGTCATAGTTGTCGATCAGCAGCAGCATGGGTCAAACTTTGTCTTTAGGGGGCTGGAGGCCAGGGCCACCTGCACTGTATAAGCGAGGCATACTTGTTCAGGCTTGCCCGCCAGCGTCAAGGGGGGCGGGGCCGAAGACAGGGTAGAGTGAGCAATGACAAGAGCACAAAAAACCCGTTAGGGTAGGCACGCAACAGGCAGGGACGAACAGACATGGCGCGAGGGTTTTTGAGCGGAGCGGTTGTTGGGGCTGTGGTCAGCGTCGGGGCTGTGGGGCTGGCATCGATTCTGGCTGATGCACCACCAGCGCCTGAAATGGCTGTGTCGGCACCGGTGTCCGAGCCTGCGCCGGATGCATCCCAGACCGACACCCCGCAAGTGGCGGGCGATGCGGATCTGGCCACCGAGGCCGGCGCCCCCAAGGTGCCGGAACCTGCCGCAGACGATGTGGCAGCGCTGAGCGATGCAGGCACCGATACGCCCGTGCGCCCAGAAACCGGCGGCACCAGCGGCATTGATGCGCCTGAAACACCCACGGCTGAGGGCAGCGTCGAGGTGCAGACCGACGCGCCCGTCTTGCCAAGCCCACAAGCGGCTTTGCCCAGTCAGCCAGATACGGACGAGCTGAGCATTTCCACGGAACCGGCGCAGCCGCCAGCGCCCGAAGTGGCCGCGGACAGCGGATTTGAAAGCGTGTCCCCCGAAGCGCAGGCCGAAGCTCCGGCAGCCACAGCGCAGGTCGAGCCACCTGTCTCGGACGCTCCGGCAACGGCCCCTGCAGGTGTCCAAGAGCCAGCTTCTGACGACTCACCCGTCGCCCAGGAAGACACAGCGCCAACGCCGCTGTTGGAGCAGCGCGTCGGTTCGTTGGTTGATCGTGACGAACCGCCTGCGAGCGACCCCGCTCCAGCCGCAGCGGCACCAGAGCTTAAACCCATCGACGCCTATGCCTATGTCCCCGATATCGAGGTCGTGGACCCTGACAAGCCGATGATGTCCATCGTACTGATCGACAACGGTGCCGATCTGAGCGGCGGCACTGTCGGTCTGGCCGCCCTGCGCAGCTTTCCCTATCCGCTGAGCTTTGCCATCGACGCCAACCTGCCCGACGCGGCCGAACGCTCGGCGGCCTATCGCGCCGAAGGGCTGGAAGTGCTGGCGATGATCGACCTGCCCGCAGGGGCCACGCCCGCAGATGCCGAAGTCAGCATTGCCGCCGCGCTGAACGCGGTGCCGCAGGCCATCGGTGTGCTGGAAGGCACCGGCACCGGATTTCAGGCCGACCGTGCGCTGTCCGATCAGGTGGTCAGCATTCTGGGCAGCGACGGCTATGGCATCGTGATGCAGTCCAAGGGGCTGAACACCGCGCAAAAACTGGCGGTGCGCGATGGCGTGCCCGCCGCAACCGTGTTCCGCGATTTCGACAGTGCCGACCAGACGCCCACCGTGATCCGCCGCTTTCTGGATCAGGCCGCGTTTCGCGCGGGGCAAGAGGGTGGCGTCATCATGCTGGGCCGCGTGCGCCCCGACACGATCTCGGCGCTGTTGCTGTGGGGCTTGCAAGACCGCGCCGAACGGGTGGCACTGACACCGGTGTCGGCACTGCTGAAGGCGCAGGTGGGCGAGTAGTCCTCAGATAATTTCATCTTCGTCAAAGATCGGATCGCTTTCAAGCTGGGCGGTCATGTCTTCGACGGTGTCCTCATCCGCGCGCGGCCCCAGTTCGGCCAGATGAAAGATCGCATCGCCTTCGTTTACCACCGGCAGGATGGCACGGCCAATCAGGATGCCGGGAGCGGGGGCTTTCAGTTCTACCTCGACATGGCCGAACGGGTCCGAGATGGCGGCCAGCACGTCGCCTTTTTCCACCACCTCGCCGGTGTCGCGAAAGGTGCGCAGCAACCCGCCCGCAGGGGCACGCAGCCAGTGCGAGCCTTTGCAGAGCAACGAGGCAGACTTGCCCTTGGCGATGCCCTTGGCGGGCAGCATGTCCTGCGCGCGCATCACCCGCAGGATACCGGCCACACCGGCACGCACGGCAAATTCGTCAAACCGCAGACCTTCGCCCGCCTCGTACAGCAGCACCGGCGTACCCTGCGCGGCGGCTTCGCTGCGCAGCGATCCGTCGCGCAGGGTCGAGTTCAGAATCACCGGCGCGCCGAAATCCCGCGCCATGCGCGCGGTTGTCTTGTCACCGGGGGTGACGCGGCATTGGGGCAGGTTGGTGCGGTGGATCGCCGCCGAATGCAGGTCGATGCCGAAATCGCAGCGCAACACCACCTCGTGCAGGAAAATATGCGCCAGCCGCGACCCCAGCGACCCCGACGGCGTGCCGGGGAAACAGCGGTTCAGGTCGCGCCGGTCGGGCAAATAGCGCGAGCGGTTGAGAAAGCCGAAAGAGTTGACCACCGGCACCACCAGCAATGTGCCGCGCAGGCTGGACAGTTGCGGCGCGCGCAGCAGACGGCGCACGATTTCAACCCCGATCACCTCGTCGCCATGCACCGCAGCCGAGACGAACATCGTGGGGCCGGGGCGTTTGCCGTGATGTACCTTGACCGACATATGCACCGGTGTGTGGTCCGGCAGGATCGACACCGGCAGATCCACCACATCGCTGGTGCCCGCAGCGATGGCTTGACCGGCAATCTCGAAAGGGGGGCGGCTCATGGCGCGGGTGCCTTTTCTCTGGTTCAAAAATATCCCGGGGAGCGCGAGGGGCTGGCCCCTCGCTCTATCGGGTTTGCACCGTCACCCGTTGCCGCCGCCAAAGCGTGCTGCATCTTCTGCCGCACGGCGGATCGCGCCGGATTTGTGCATGGTTTCCATATATTCCGATTGCGGGTCACTGTCATAGACAACGCCGCCGCCGGCCTGAATGTACAGGGTTTCATCCTTGACCACGGCGGTGCGCAGGGCAATGCACATGTCCATATCGCCGCCCGCGCTGAAATAGCCGACACCGCCGCCATAGACGCCGCGTTTTTCCGGCTCCAGCTCGTCGATGATCTGCATCGCGCGCACTTTGGGCGCACCGGATACCGTGCCTGCGGGCATCCCGGCAAAGAAAGCGTCCAGCGCGTCCTTGCCCGGGGCCAGTTCGCCCACCACGTTCGACACGATGTGCATCACGTGGCTGTAGCGTTCGACGATGAATTCCTCGGTCGGGCGCACGGTGCCGATCCTGGCCACGCGGCCCACGTCGTTGCGGCCCAGATCCAGCAGCATCAGATGCTCGGCCAGTTCCTTTTTGTCCGCCAGCAGGTCGGCTTCCAGCGCGCGGTCTTCCTCGGGGGTGGCACCACGGGGCCGCGTGCCCGCGATGGGGCGGATGGTGACCTCGTTGCCAAAGACCCGCACCAGAATTTCAGGGCTGGCACCGATCACCTGAAAGCCGCCAAAGTTGAAATAGAACATGAACGGCGACGGGTTGGTGCGCCGCAGCGAGCGGTAGAGCGAGAAGGGCGGCTGCGGAAAGGCCTGTGCCCAACGTTGGCTGGGCACCACCTGAAAGATGTCGCCCGCGCGGATGTAATCGCGGGCCTTCTCGACCGCTTCAAGATAGCCCTGATGGGTAAAATTGCTGACCGGTTCGTCGCTGACCGATGCCTCACCCAGATCGCGGGTTTCACGCGGCATGGCGCGTTCCAGATCGCGCACCGCATCCATCACCCGTTCGGCAGCCTGGGCATAGGCAGCGCGCGCGCTTTGGCCGTCGTTGACCCATGCGGGCGACACGACCGTCACCTCGCCCTTGACCCCGTCCAGCACCGCCACGACCGAAGGGCGCAGCATGACCGCGTCGGGCAGGCCCAGCGGGTCGGGGTTCACGTCGGGCAGGTGTTCGACCAGCCGCACGGTGTCATAGCCCAGATAGCCGAAAAGCCCCGCCGCCGCCTGCGGCAGATCATCGGGCAGGTCGATCTTCGATTCCGCAATCAGTGCCCGCAGCGCGTCCAGCGGATTGCCGTCCATCGGCTGGAAGGCATCGGCATCGTAACGCGAGGTGCGGTTCACGGCAGAGGTTTCGCCCTGGCATCTCCAGATCAGGTCGGGCTTCATCCCGATGATGGAATAGCGCCCCCGCACTTCACCGCCGGTGACCGATTCCAGCACAAAGGCATTTTCGGCTGCTCCCGTCAGCTTGAGCATCAGGGAAACCGGCGTATCAAGGTCGGCGGCAAGGCGGGTATAGACGATCTGGTTGCGACCGGCGTCAAAACCGGCGGCAAAGGCGTCATATGAAGGTGTCAAAGCCATGGGTCAGGGAAAGTTCACATGAACCGCCTGCACCGCGCGCTGGTCGATCTGGGGACGGGCGCGCAGGGTGGTGTCGGCGGTGTAGATGTCCAGAATGTCCTGCGACAGCGACTGGTTCAGCTGTTCGACCAGCTGTGCTTGCAGGGCGGTGGCCTCGGCGTTGTCGGCGGCGGGCAGGATCTTGTCCAGACGCACGATCACGACCATGCCCTGACCAGTGATCAGGTTCACATCGCCCGCGTTCATTTCAAACACCTGCGCCATCATGCTGCGCGGGGTGTCCTGAATGAAAGCATTTCGGTTCTGGTCGGTCTCTTCGATTGAATCCAGTCCCAGATCGGCAAAACCGGTGCCATCCTTCAGCTGCGGCAGCACGGCCTCGGCCTTGGCGGTCAGGGCAGCTTCGGTGCGGGCGGCAATCATGTCTGCGGCCAGATCATCGCGCGCTTCGTCAAAGGTGGCATCGCGGGCGGGGGTGACCTTGTCCAGACGCATGGCAAAGATGCCACCGTCGCTGAGCTGTTCGATTTCGGGGTAATCGTCCTGTGTCAGCGCCTTGGCCGCATCGCGGAACTCGGTATAGCCGGCGATCTGTTCCTGGGACCCCTCGAACCAGTCGATGGTGCCAAGGGTCATGTCGCTTTCCTTGGTCAGCTCTTCCAGCGTTGCACCTCCGGCCAGCAGGTCGTCATAGTCGCGCGATTGCGCATCGACCTGACGTCGGGCGCGGTCGGCGGCCAGCGTGGCGCGCAGTTCGGGTTCGGCCTGCTCGAATGTGGTGATATGTTCGGGCAGAATGCCGTTGATGCGAAACAGGGCCGGTCCCAGCGATGTGGGCAGCGGGCCGACCACATCGCCCACGGCACCGGCAAAGATAGGGTCGCCCGCGGCACCCAGATCGGCAAGGCCAACGTCACCCATGTCGACATCGGCCAGTTCCAGCCCGCGGTCCTGCACCAACTGTTCAAAGGTCGTGCCCTGCATTTCCAGCGCGGCGGCGGCACGGTCGGCGGCCTCTTGATCCAGGAAGGGCAGGCGTTCGACCAGACGCCGTTCCGGCTGCTGGTATTCATCGGCGCGCGCGTCATAGGCCGCTTTCAGGTCGGCCTCATCGACGTCGACGCTGTCAATCAACATGTCGGGGGTCAGCAGCGCATAGGTGATGGTCTTGGTTTCCGGGCGCTGGTAATCGGCCTGATGTTCGGTGAGATAGGCGCGCATTTCGTCTTCGGTGGGCTCTGCCACCGGCGTGTCCAGATCATCGGCGCCGAGGCGCGCGTAGGTGAAATTGCGTGCTTCGCCGATATAATCGACCAGCGTCTTGGCATAGGTGTCAGGCATGACAACGCCCGAGGCGATGGCCCCTTGCAACAGGGTGCGCGACGCCTCTTCGCGCAGGCGGGTTTCAAACTCGGATTCTGTCAGACCCGAGCTTTCCAGCGCCATCCGGTAGCCTTCGCGGTTGAACTTGCCGTCAACGCCGCGAAAGGCGCGGATTTCAAGGATCTGATCGCGCAAAGCCGCATCACCGATGGACAGGCCCAGTTTGTCGGTTTCGCTGTCCAGCGCGCGCTGGCTGACCAGACGCTGCAACACGGCCTTGTCCAGACCCATGGCCTGCGCCTGTGCAAAGGGCAGCTGCTGGCCCGTCTGGGCCTCGATTGCGCGGATTTCCTGGCTGAGCTGGTTGGCGTATTGGTCGATGTCGATATGTTTGTCACCGACCGTGCCCAGCGTGCGCAAGGTGCCCGACAGGTTGGTCGCGCCAAAGCCGCCCAGACCCAGTATCAGCATGGCCATCAGGACCCAAACTGCGGTTTTCGACAGGTTCTTTGTGCGTACGGCCATTGTATGGGTCCTCGGGTAACGGTTTGCTTTGTCTAGCGAGCGTGCAGAGCAGGGGCAAGGCCCGACAACGCTGCCTGTCAGCGCGCCAGCTCCAGCGCGGCAAGACGGCGATAGAATTCAGCGATTCCCGTGACATCGAGATTGGCAAATGCGATGCGCAGCTGGCGCGGCCCTGCGGGATCCTCGGCGGGGCAGAACATGGTGCCGGGCAGGCACAGGATGCCGGCCTCGCGCACCAGTTGCGGCGCCAGATCCGCCGAAGAGGCCGCAAAAGGATGCTCCATATAGGCGAAATAGGCCCCCAGCCCCAGCAAACGCCAGCCTTGGGCCGCCAGCACATCGAAACCGCTGGCGATGGCCGCGCGGCGGGCCAGAATCTCGTCGCGTTCGCCCGCGACCCATTGCGACAGGTTTTCCAACCCCCAAAGCGCGGCATACTGGCCGATCTGGCCGGGGCAGATGGCGACGGTATCAAGGAACTTTTCCACCTCGGCCAGCCGTGCAGGGGAGGCCGCCAGCGCGCCGACGCGGTGACCGGTCAGGCGGTAAGCCTTTGAAAAAGAATACAGATGGATGAACGTGTCCTGCCAGCCGTCCTGTTGGAACAGCGCGTGCGGCGCGCCGGTGCGGCTGTCGAAATCGCGGTAGGTCTCGTCAACCATCAGCGTGATGCCCGTATCCCGCGCAAGATCGTAAAATGCGCGGACCAGTTCGGCGGGGTATTCCACGCCGCCGGGGTTGTTGGGGGTGACCAGCGCAATCGCACGGGTGCGTGGCGTGATCAGGGCACGGGCCGCGTCCACGTCGGGCAACAGATCGTCGCCGGTGCGCAGGGCCACGGATGTGACGCCGGACATGTCCAGCCACATCTTGTGATTGAAGTACCAGGGCGTCGGCAGGATCACCTCGTCACCCTCGGCACAGAGCGTGGCGATGGCGGCGGCGAATGCCTGATTGCAGCCCGAGGTAATCGCAACGTGATCGCCCGTGACCGACGCTTCGTAATGCGTGCTGATCTGGGCGGCCAATGCATCGCGCAGGGCGGGCATGCCCAGCACGGGGCCATAAAGGTGCGCATCGTCTTTGGTCAGCGCCGCATCCGCCATCGCCTGACGCAAAGCGGGGGGCGGCGGGTCAACCGGCGCGGCCTGGCTCACGTTGATCAGCGGGCGGTCGGCGGGATGGGTGACCCCGTCCAGCCAGCGACGCGCTTCCATGACGGGCGGGGCGAATGTGGTGGCGGTGCGTGGCAAATTCATCGGTTGGCTCCGGTTGAGGGGGCAGATGCCTCCGGCGGGGATTTTTTGAACCAGAGAAGCGGGTGCGTTAGTCCTTGCCGCGATAGGGCTCGACGTATTGCAGCGCCATGTCCCATGGGAAGAAGATCCACGTGTCCTGAGAGACTTCGGTGATAAAGGTATCGACCTGCGGGCGGCCCTTTGGTTTGGCATAGACGGTGGCGAAATGCGCCTTGGGGTACATGGCGCGGACAACTTCAAGGGTTTTTCCGCTGTCCACCAGATCGTCGATGATCAGAATGCCGGTGCCGTCGCCCATCATCCTGGCGTCGGGGTATTTCAGCACCCGCGCTTCGGACTGGTCCTGATGGTCGTAGGATTTGATGCTGATCGTATCAACAGTGCGGATGTCCAGTTCGCGCGCGACGATCATCGCGGGGGCCATGCCACCACGGGTGATCGCCACCACGGCGCGCCAGCCTCCTTCGTCGGGGCCGTGCCCGTCCAGACGCCAGGCCAGCGCGCGGCTGTCGCGGTGGATCTGGTCCCAGCTGATGTGAAAACCTTTTTCGTGGGGCAGGCGGTCGGTCATCGGATTACTTTCCTGTAAGCAGTTTCAGGCCAAAGCCACCCAAGGCCACCGCAGCGATACGGTCCAGTACGGGTTTGGCTGCGATATAGCGCGCACGGGCAGGGCCGGTAGACAAGAGCACGGCACAGGCGGTGTAAAACACGAGCTCAAGCACGAAGTGATTGGCAACGATCAGCGCAATATGCACCGGATCAAGCCCCTGCGGGAAGATCACCACAATGATCGCACCGGCAAAGAGCATGGATTTGGGATTGCCAAGGTTGACCAGAAAACCCGTCAGAAACGCGCGCCCGCGCGGCACGGACACATCGCCTAGCGGCGTGCGCGCATGGCGCCACGTCTGCACGGCAATCCAGATCAGATAGAACGCACCAGCGATTTTCAGCGTGGTATAAGCCCAGGGGAACAGGGCAAACAGCCCCTCAAGCCCCATCAGCGCCGCCGTGGTCCAAAGCGCGGCCATTGTCGCCAGCCCAAGACCTGTGGCCATGCCTGCCGCACGTCCTGCGCTGACCGATATGCGCACCGATGTCAGGAATGCGGCGCCGGGGCTCAGCAGGGCGGCGATGAGAACCGCGTTAAAGGCAATCAGGCTTTCGAGCGACATATGCGGATCACTTGGTAATGTCGGGGGCGTCGACCGCCTTCATGCCGACCACATGATAGCCTGCATCGACGTGCAGGTTTTCACCCGTTGTGCCGCTGCCCAGATCGGACAGCAGATAAAGCGCGGCCTTGCCCACGTCCTCGATGGTCACGTTGCGGCGCAGGGGAGAGTTGTACTCATTCCACTTCATGATGTACCGGAAATCGCCGATGCCCGACGCGGCCAGCGTTTTGATCGGGCCGGCCGAGATCGCGTTGACGCGGATGCCGTCCTTGCCCAGATCTTCGGCCAGATATTGCACCGACGCCTCAAGGGCGGCTTTGGCCACGCCCATCACGTTATAATGCGGCATCACCTTTTCGGCGCCGTAATAGGTGAGCGTCACGGCGCTGCTGCCGGGGTTCATCATCTTCTCGGCGCGCTGCATCACGGCAGTGAAGGAATAGACCGAAATGTCCATGGACATGGCGAAGTTGGCGCGGCTGGTGTCGACATAGCGCCCGCGAAGTTCGTTCTTGTCCGAAAAGCCGATGGCATGAACCACAAAATCCAGATTGCCCCATGTCTCTTTCAGGGAGGCAAACAGCGCATCAATCGATGCCTCGTCACCCACGTCGCAGGGCAGGACAATGTTGCTGCCCAAAGACGCGGCCAGCGGGTCAACACGTTTCTTCAGCGCATCGCCCTGATAGGAAAATGCCAGCTGTGCACCGGCATCCGCAAGTGTCTTGGCAATGCCCCACGCGATCGACTTGTCATTGGCAAGGCCCATGATCAAACCGCGTTTGCCCTTCATTAGCTCATGCGCCATCAAAAACCCCTTTGCCTTCAAGCCACTTCACCTACCTGACCTTTAGGCGATTGACCCGATGCCATCAAGAGAGATGGTATGCATCCGATGTGGTCTTTATGCGGTATAGTAGGCAGATACATGCCGCGGCACGACCGATGTTACGAAAATGATGGAGAAAAGAATGGCAGAACGCAGTGGTAAATTCGCAGGCGAAGACCCGTTTGCCCTGGCGCGCAGCTGGTTGGCCGAGGCGGAAGCGGTCGAGTTGAATGATCCCAATGCCATTGCCCTGGCCACGGTTGATGCACAGGGCATGCCGAATGCCCGCATGGTATTGTTAAAGGACATCACGGACGACGCATTCATCTTTTACACCAATTATGAAAGCGCCAAGGCGCAAGAGCTGGAACACGCCAAGACAGCCGCCTTTGTGATGCACTGGAAATCATTGCGCAGGCAGGTGCGGGTGCGCGGGACGGTCACACGCGAAGATGGTGAACGGGCTGACGCCTATTATGCGTCACGGTCGCTGAAAAGCCGTCTGGGCGCCTGGGCGTCGCGCCAGAGCCGCCCGTTGAAAAACCGCGCAACCCTGATGGCCGAGGTCGCAAAGGTCACCGCGCAGCATGGAACCAACCCCAAACGCCCGCCATTCTGGGGCGGCTACCGGATCACCCCGGTCGAGATAGAATTCTGGGCAGATGGCGATTTCAGACTACATGACAGGTACAAATGGTGGCGTGAAAACAAGGCTGATCCATGGCGGATTCAGCGCCTAAATCCCTGAATTTCACGAAGCGTGAAATGCAGAAACTTGAAATGTTTGAATTTTTCTCGCTTGAAAAGCGATGTGGAAATCGTGCAAGTCTTGCGCCACTTGTGAATGAAAATGTTCTGCATATGAAAGACCGCTCTGTGTCCGACGAAGAAATCAAACTTGTACCCTTGACCGGGCTGGTGAAATGGTTCGATCCGGTCAAAGGGTTTGGCTTTATCGTCGCTGATACGGGCGGTCCCGACATTCTGCTGCATGTGAATGTGTTGCGCAATTTTGGCCAAAGTTCGGTTTCGGATATGGCGCGGATCAGTGTGACGGTTCAACAGACGGAACGCGGAGTTCAGGCGGTCGAAGTGCTGTCGATCTCACCGCCCGAAGGTGTAGAACCAAGCCTGCCGATGAACGAACTGGCCGAAATCGGTGCTGCGGATCTGGACATGGTGCCGCTGGAACCGGCGCGGGTGAAGTGGTTCGACAAGGGCAAGGGGTTCGGCTTTGCCAATGTCTTTGGTCGCGCAGAAGATGTTTTTCTGCATGTCGAGGTGCTGCGCCGGTCGGGTCTGGCCGACCTGCAACCGGGCGAAGCCTTGGCAATTCGGGTGATTGATGGCAAACGTGGGCGCATGGCCGCCGAAGTTCACCCTTGGGAGGCGGCGCTGTCAAAGGACGACTGACAATGCGCGGCTTTCTGTTTACCGGTCTTTTTCTGATTTTTGGCGCCAACGCGCTGTGGGCGGCCTGTTCCCAAGGGGCGGTCGAGCTGCGCGGTGACTGGGGCCAGGCGCGGTTTAATGTCGAGATTGCCGACACGGATGCAGAACGCGCGAAAGGGCTGATGCACCGGACGAAGATGGCGCAATCGGCCGGGATGCTCTTTGTTTATGACAGACCGCGCAGCATGTCGTTCTGGATGCGCAATACGCTGATCCCGCTGGACATGCTGTTCATTGATGCGCAGGGCGTGGTGCAGAACATTCACCGCAACGCGATTCCCCTGGACGAAACCCCGATTTTCGGCGGCGAGAATATGCTGGCCGCATTGGAAATAAACGGCGGACTGGCCGCGCGACTGGGTATCACCACCGGCACTCAGGTGCGTCATCCGGCGTTTCGTGACGCCGATGCTGCATGGCCCTGCACAGAATAGCACCCGCAGGGCACTTTTGCTCTTTTCAATCGACGGGGTGGTCGTTATGCACCGCCCATGGTTCGGGGTGTGGCGCAGCCTGGTAGCGCACCTGTTTTGGGTACAGGGGGTCGGAGGTTCGAATCCTCTCGCCCCGACCATATATCTCTTACGATGTTTGATCTTTCACGGCACGCGCAACGCGCGCGCCGGATCAGGCGCGTCTAGTCAACCGTCTTGCCACCGGCGGCACGCATCATCTGGTCCAGCAAATGATCCAGCTGGCGGTCTTTATAATAGATGCGCCGCGGCGTGCCCGATTTCTGCGGCACCTCTGCGAAATAGCTGAATTCGACCAGTGTGGACTGTGGCCCCGCATCGGTGCGGCGCTGCTGTTTCTGCATGACCACGGTGGGGGTTTTCAGCGCACCGTCATATTCCAGCAACAAGAATGCGGCAAAATCGGGGGTGGGCAGGGTGCGACACTGAACGATTCCCCGTGCGGGAGTCGCCAGAATGTCGCCTGGTGAGTCGCAGGCCGCGCGAAAGGCTTCGTGTAGGCCGGTGGGGTCTTGGGCAAACAAAGCACGACGCACGGGCAAATCTTGTGGATTGCTGACCGTTGTTTCTACATATTGTGGGGAACAGGCTGCCAACAAGATGGGCAAGAGTGCCGAAATCAGTTTCATGAGCGTGCCCTTTTTGCCAGTTGCCTCCAAACGATCATACTTCCCATCCAAGGACAAACCGTTTCGCGCTGCGGCGCAGAACCGTGGATGAAGCTGGGTACAACTTCATGAACAACGTCACATGAGCGGGCTAAGCTTGCTTCAATGTTAGAAAAATTCATTCACAGCCTGTGGGTAACATTTTGGGGGTTATCCACCACCTTGCGACCCTGAATCAGCAGACTCCGTTGACGATACAATCTTGTTCGTCGGTCAAGGCTGTTGCGTAGAAAAAAACCTAAAAATTTTCGTTGACGCAAGCCCACCGGATACGTCAGGTTGTGCAGACAGCGTCAGGCAACACAACATTTAGTGGTCAACACTACCCCATCCCCGACGCCACTGGGACAGACAATTTTCGTCATATCAGGCGGAACCGCGGCCGGAACAACCGGCTTTCAGCGGACCAAGCGGTGTCGTTTGTTTTCAGTCGATAAGCCAAACGGACCGCTGCAACGTCAGCTGTCTAATCTGAAAATGCTGGATATGAGGCAGCGCGATGAAAATTGACCGAAAGTTTACCAAAGCCGGATCAGATGCCTATGCATCGCTGGATTTCATTACGACCGTGTCCGAAATCCGCAATCCCGATGGGACGATCGTCTTTCACCTCGACAATGTCGAAGTGCCCTCGTCGTGGAGCCAGGTGGCCAGCGATGTGATCGCGCAGAAATATTTCCGCAAGGTCGGCGTGCCCAGCAAGGTTGAAAAGATCAAGGAAAAGGGTGTTCCTGAATTCCTGTGGCGCTCTGTTCCTGCAAAGGGTGCCAAGATGGGCGGCGAAACCTCGTCCAAGCAGGTGTTTGACCGTCTGGCAGGGGCCTGGGCCTATTGGGGCTGGAAGGGTGGCTATTTCACCACCGAGGAAGACGCACGGACTTATTACGACGAAATGCGCCACATGTTGGCGACGCAGCGCGCTGCGCCCAACAGCCCGCAGTGGTTCAACACCGGCCTGCACTGGGCTTATGGGATCGACGGTCCGGCGCAGGGCCACTATTATGTGGACCACAAGACCGGCGAGCTGACCCGCTCGACCTCTTCTTACGAGCACCCGCAGCCCCACGCCTGCTTTATCCAGTCGGTTGCCGACGACCTGGTGGGCGATGGCGGCATCATGGACCTTTGGGTGCGTGAAGCACGGCTTTTCAAATACGGCTCGGGCACCGGCACCAACTTTTCAAGCTTGCGTGGCGAAGGTGAAAAACTGTCCGGCGGTGGCAAATCCAGCGGCCTGATGGGCTTCCTGAAAATCGGTGACCGTGCAGCGGGTGCGATCAAATCGGGTGGCACCACGCGCCGCGCGGCCAAGATGGTGATCGTCGATGCGGACCACCCTGACATTCAGGATTTCATCAACTGGAAGGTGATCGAAGAGCAGAAAGTGGCGAGCATCGTTGCCGGTTCGAAAATGCATGAACAGAAGCTGAATGCGCTTTTCGCCGCGATCAAGGCATGGGACGGCGCAGAGGCCGACGCCTATGACCCCAAGGTGAACGAAGGGCTGAAGGCAGCCATTCGTGACGCCAAAAAGGTCGCGATCCCCGAGACTTATATCAAACGCGTGCTGGATTATGCCAAACAGGGCCACACCAGCATCGAGTTCCCCACCTATGACACCGACTGGGATTCCGAAGCCTACAGCTCGGTTTCGGGGCAGAACTCGAACAACTCGATCCGCGTGACAAACGCCTTCCTGACGGCCGTTGAAAAAGACGCCGACTGGGAACTGATCAGCCGCACCGACAACCGCGTGACCAAGACGATCCGCGCCCGCGATCTGTGGGAGCAGGTGGGCCACGCCGCATGGGCCTGTGCTGATCCGGGCATCCAGTACCACGACACCGTGAACGAATGGCACACGTGCCCGGCGGACGGCCCGATCCGTGGCTCGAACCCGTGCTCGGAGTACATGTTCCTGGACGACACCGCCTGTAACCTGGCGTCGATGAACCTGCTGACCTTCCTGAAGGACGGTGAATTTCAGGTCGAGGATTACATGCACGCAGCACGTCTGTGGACCGTGACGCTGGAAATCAGCGTGATGATGGCGCAATTCCCGTCGAAAGAGATTGCACAGCGGTCCTATGACTTCCGCACGCTGGGTCTGGGCTATGCGAACATCGGCGGTTTGCTGATGAACATGGGCTATTCCTATGACAGCGACGAAGGCCGCGCGCTGTGCGGTGCGCTGACCGCGATCATGACCGGCGTGGCCTATGCCACATCCGCCGAGATGGCGGGCGAGCTGGGCGCGTTCCCGGGCTACAAGAAAAACGCCAAGGACATGCTGCGCGTCATCCGCAACCACCGCAATGCCGCCTATGGCAACGACGAAGGCTATGAAAAGCTGGCCGTAAAGCCGGTGCCGCTGGACATCGCCGGTTGCCCTGACATGCGTCTGGTCGAGATGGCCCAAAGCACTTGGGACGAGGCGCTGAGCCTTGGCGAAAAGCACGGTTATCGCAACGCGCAGACTTCGGTCATTGCCCCCACGGGCACCATCGGTCTGGTGATGGACTGTGACACCACGGGGATCGAGCCCGACTTTGCGCTGGTGAAGTTCAAGAAGCTGGCCGGTGGCGGGTACTTCAAGATCATTAACCGGTCGGTGCCTGCGGCGCTGGAAAAGCTGGGCTACGGCTCGGCCCAGATCGAGGAAATCGTCAGCTATGCGGTGGGCCACGGCACCATCGGCAATGCGCCCGGCATCAACCACACGTCGCTGACCGGCCACGGCTTTGGTCCCAACGAGCTGGCCAAGGTGGACGCCGCGCTGGAAAGCGCCTTTGACATCCGGTTCGTGTTCAACCAGTGGACGCTGGGCGAGGATTTCTGCACCAAGGTGCTGGGCATCCCCGCGGCCAAGCTGAACGACCCCACCTTCGACCTGCTGCGCCACCTTGGGTTCACCAAGCGTGACATCGAACTGGCCAACGACCACGTGTGCGGCACCATGACACTGGAAGGCGCGCCGTTCCTGAAGGAAGAGCATTACGCGATCTTTGATTGCGCCAATGCCTGCGGCAAGAAGGGCAAGCGTTACCTGAGCGTCGACAGCCACATCTATATGATGGCCGCCGCGCAATCGTTCATCTCGGGCGCGATCAGCAAGACGATCAACATGCCCAACGATGCCACCATCGAGGATTGCCAGAAGGCGTACGAGCTGTCGTGGTCGCTGGGTGTGAAGGCAAACGCACTGTACCGTGACGGCTCGAAACTGTCGCAGCCGCTGGCGTCCGCGCTGGTCGAGGATGACGAAGAGGCGGAAGAGATCCTTGCATCCGGTTCGATGCAGGAAAAAGCCACCGTTCTGGCCGAGAAGATCGTTGAAAAGATCATCGTCAAGGAAATCGTCAAATCGCACCGCGAGAAAATGCCCGAGCGTCGCAAGGGCTATACCCAGAAGGCCATCGTCGGCGGGCACAAGGTGTACCTGCGCACCGGCGAATATGCCGACGGCAACCTGGGCGAAATCTTTATCGACATGCACAAGGAAGGTGCCGGTTTCCGCGCCATGATGAACAACTTTGCTATCGCGGTGTCGGTTGGTCTGCAATACGGCGTGCCGCTGGAAGAGTTTGTTGATGCGTTCACGTTCACCAAGTTCGAACCGGCCGGCATGGTTCAGGGCAACGACAGCATCAAGAATGCAACGTCGATCCTGGATTATATCTTCCGCGAACTGGCGGTGTCCTATCTGGACCGTACCGATCTGGCCCATGTGCAGCCCGAAGGCGCGTCGTTCGACAGCATCGGTCGCGGGGTCGAAGAGGGCGTGAGCAACGTCAGCGAAATCAGCGAAAGTGCCGCCAGCAAGTCGTTGGAAGTGCTGAAACAGATTTCCTCGACCGGCTATCTGCGCAAGCGTTTGCCACAGGATCTGACCCTGTTGCAGGGCGGCATGGCCGATCCGGTTGTGTCCTTGCAAACACTTGTTCCCGAAGTGGCCACAGGCACAGGCGGGGCGGCCAGCATGTCGACCACGTCGGTGGCTTCGGGCGCGGTCAGTCTGGATGCGCGGACCAAGGCCAAGATGCAGGGCTATGAGGGCGAGGCTTGCGGCGAATGCGGCAACTACACGCTGGTGCGCAACGGCACCTGCATGAAGTGCAACACCTGCGGCGGTACGTCCGGCTGTAGTTAAGCAAATCACGTTTCCCGATGCGGGAAAACGTGCAGGGGGTTCGGCCGCGCCAGTTCAGGCCGAACCTCCGCCGAAATAGGGTGGGGCGGAAGATTGTCCTTCCCACCTTGACACGGGGCGGGTGCGCTCGCCCCCTGACGACGCTCAGGCCGCAGGCAAAAAAATTTCCGAGCGGTTAACACATTGAGCCTGAGTGGCGAGACTTTACGGGAGAGCTTCGGCTCTCCCTTTTTTCTGCGCGGGTCAGAATTTTTCAGGGTGTCACGAAACGCATGAAAAACCGGGGTGCAGGAACAATCGGTCCTGACCCGCATGGATTTACCCAAAACCACCTCTGGTTGCCGCACCCAAATCCGATTAAGTCCTGTCCGGAACGCTGGGGGCCTGACAATTGAAAAAGATCACTTTGCCGGAACGGGCGCATTGGCGCGACCATGCCAAAGACGTCGGATTCACCTTTGCGGATATGCATGGCGAACCCTATTGGGATGAAACCTCGGCCTACGCCTTTACGCTTGAACAGATCGAGACCGATCTGGAAGACCCCTCAACCGCGCTGCATGACATGTGCCGCGAGGCCGTGGCCGAGATCATCGCCAGCGAAAGCCTGATGGATAAACTGGCAATCCCCGAAGCGCACCGCGATCTTGTTGCCGAAAGCTGGAAGCGGGGCGACCCGGAGATATACGGACGGTTCGATTTCGCCTACGACGGTCAGACGCCTGCCAAGTTGTTGGAATATAACGCCGATACGCCCACGTCTCTGTACGAAAGCGCGGCGTTTCAGTGGCAATGGTTAGAGGACCAGTTGGACGCCGGTGTGCTGCCTGAAGGAACCGACCAGTTCAACGGGATACACGAGGCGCTGGTCGCGCGGTTCGCCGAAGTGTTCGAAAAGAACAGCGATTTGCACTTTACCGCGGTCGCCGGAAACCCGGAGGATTACGGCACGGTCGAGGCCATGGGCTGGGCCGCGCGTGAGGCCGGTTTGGGTGCGCATTACTGTGATCTGGACAAAATCGCGCTTAGCGAGGACGGTCAATTCCTGGATGACGAAGACCGTCGCATCGCGGTTCTGTTCAAGCTGTATCCGTGGGAAGATTTGCTGCGCGATGACTATGCAAACCACATCGACGGATCCGGCTGTCTGTTTCTGGAACCTGCGTGGAAGGCATTGCTGTCCAACAAGGGGCTTTTGCCGGTGTTGTGGGAGATGTTCGAGGGGCATCCAAACCTGTTGCCCGCCTTTTTCGAGGCCGATCTGAACGACACCACGCCGGGCAGCGGCGCGAGTGCTGCCGCCTTTGCCCGCGCCGAAGCGCAACTGGACGCCGGTCATGTGCGCAAGCCGATCCTGTCGCGTGAAGGCGCGTCGGTTTCGATTTTCAAGGCCGGTCAGGTGGTCGAGGAATCGAAAAACACCGACTATTCAGGACATCCGCGCATCATTCAGGCCTATGCGCCATTGCCGCAGTTTGACGGGTTTCGTCCGGTGGTCGGTGCATGGATCATCGGGCAGGCTTGCGCCGGAATTGGTATGCGCGAGGACCGGTCCCGCATCACGCAGGATCTGTCCCGATTCAAACCCCATTTTATCGTTGCGTAACAGGCGCGGCCCCCTAGCAGAAAGACGACTGACATGACCAAACGCTCGAATCGCGTTGCTATTATGATCGTTGGCGCGACCGCCTTTGCGCTGGCGGGATGCCGCGAAGAACAGGTGGACGCCGCCGCATTTCCGGATCTGCAAAGCTGTGTGGACGAAGCGTCGCGCGGCGGGATGTTCAACGCGCAAGATTGCGAGACCTCGTTTGCGCAGGCCGAGGCGCTGCACGTCGAGGCCGCGCCACGCTATGACAGCATTGCCGTTTGCGAAGAGCAGCACGGCGAAGGTGCCTGCGGTTCGGAGGCAAGCGCAACACAAGGCGGGTCTGGCAGTATCTTTATGCCGTTGCTGGCAGGTTATCTGATTGGCAACATGCTGGGCGGACGCACAGGGATGTCTGCGGCCCAGCCGCTGTATAAGAATGCCGACGGGCGATACACCAACGCCGCGCGCACCAGCACCTTTTCCAGCAACCAGGGTGCTGCAAAGCTGAACACCTCGCAATTTGTCCGCCCGACCTCGACAATCGGGAAAACACCGATGACGCGCGCCACGGCTGCCACACGCGGCGGCTTTGGCAAGGCTGGTGGTTCAAGGAAGGGTTTTGGAGGGTAGAGATACCTGCAGACGCTCAAGGTCGAAAACGATATCGCATTCTTCCAGTGCGACATCGACTTTGGGCCGTTTCCACCGACGTCACGTGGCCGGGAGAGGGGCAGGTTGTAACCGCGTTTTGCGCTGTGTGTCCTGCATTCCGATGCCCATCCAACGGTGAGAGCGTGCCCGTGTCGCGGGCATTTTGCCATCGCTCTTGCCATAGCGGCTTCGCCGCCTTAGGTGGGCGGCTTGAGACACGGCACCAAGGGGAGCACGCCCATGCAAACGCCCTATTACCTGATCGACAAATCCAATCTGAAAAAGAACATGGAAAAAATCGCGTGGCTGCGCGAGGCTTCAGGGGCGAAATCGCTGCTGGCGCTGAAGTGTTTTGCCACGTGGTCGGTGTTCGACTTCATGTCGCAGTATATGGACGGATCGACGTCGTCGTCGCTGTACGAAGTACGGTTGGGCGCCGAGAAGTTCGGCGGCGAAACACACGCCTATTCCGTGGCTTATGCCGATCACGAGATCGACGAGGTGCTGGGCCACAGCGACAAGATCATCTTCAACTCCATCGGCCAGCTGACCCGTTTCGATGCCGCATCGCAGGGCCATGTGCGCGGGCTGCGGGTCAATCCGGGTGTGTCGACCTCTGGGTTCGATCTGGCCGATCCGGCGCGTCCGTTCAGCCGTCTGGGCGAACATGATCCCGACCAGATCGCCACGGTGGCGGACAAGATCAGCGGGCTGATGTTCCACAACAACTGTGAAAACGACGATTTCGACCGGTTCGACCAGATGCTGACCCTGATCGAGGACCGTTTTGGCGCGATCATTGCGCGGATGGACTGGATCAGCCTGGGCGGCGGCATCCATTTCACCGGCGAAGGCTATCCGCTGGAGCGTCTGGCCGCGCGGCTTAAGACTTTTGCGGAAACCAACGGCGTGCAGGTCTATCTGGAACCGGGCGAGGCCGCGATCACCGGGGCGGCGACGCTTGAGGTGACCGTGCTGGACACGCTGCACAACGGCAAGGACCTGGCGATTGTCGATGCGTCGATCGAAGCACACATGCTGGATTTGCTGATCTACCGCGAGCCTGCGAAAATCAGCCCCGACACCGGCGATCACCCGTGGATGATCTGCGGCAAGTCCTGCCTTGCGGGCGATATCTTTGGCGAGTTCCGGTTCGACAAACCGATCCAACCCGGTGACCGGATTTCGTTTCAGGACGCAGCCGGTTACACAATGGTTAAGAAAAACTGGTTCAACGGGGTGAAGATGCCCGGAATCGCCATTCGCGAGTTGGACGGAACCCTGCGCATGGTGCGCGAATTCGACTACGCCGATTTTTCGGCAGCCCTTTCCTGAACACCAGACATAAGAGGTCTCTTGGATACATGAAACGCAATGTTCTTATCATCGGCGCAGGTGGCGTCGCTCAGGTCGTGGCGCACAAATGCGCGCAAAACAACGATGTGCTGGGGGATTTGCATATCGCCAGCCGGACGGTTTCGAAATGCGAGGCCATCATCCAGAGCGTGCACGACAAGGGCGCGATGAAACAGGACGGCGTGTTCAAGGCCCATGCGCTGGATGCGATGGACACCAACGCCGTGGTCGACCTGTTGCAGGGGACGGGCGCACAGATCGTGATCAACGTGGGCTCGCCTTTCGTGAACATGACAGTGCTCGAGGCCTGCATTCAGGCCGGTGCCGCCTATATCGACACGGCGATCCACGAAGATCCCGCCAAGATCTGCGAAACGCCCCCCTGGTACGGCAACTATGAATGGAAACGCCGCGACGATTGCGCGGCGGCGGGTGTGACCGCAATTCTGGGTGCGGGGTTCGATCCCGGCATGGTCAACGCATTCGCCCGTTTCGCGGTAGATGAGTATATGGACGAGGTCACATCCATCGACATCGTCGACATCAACGCCGGCAACCACGGCAAATATTTCTCGACCAACTTCGACCCCGAAATCAACTTCCGCGAGTTCACCGGCACCGTGTATAGCTGGCAGCAGGGCGCGTGGCAGGAGAACAAGATGTTCGAAGTGGGCCGCGAATGGGATCTGCCCGTCGTCGGCAAGCAAAAGGCCTATATGTCGGGCCACGACGAGGTGCATTCGCTGGCCGCCAACTATCCGCAGGCCGATGTGCGCTTCTGGATGGGCTTTGGCGATCACTACATCAACGTCTTTACCGTGCTGCAAAACCTGGGCCTGCTGTCCGAGCAGCCGGTGGTGACGGCCGAAGGGCTGGAGGTCATTCCGCTGAAAGTGGTCAAGGCCGTGCTGCCCGATCCTTCCAGCCTTGCGCCGAACTACACGGGCAAGACCTGTATCGGTGATCTGGTCAAAGGCACCAAGGACGGCGCAGAGGCGGAAGTGTTCGTCTACAACGTGGCCGACCACAAGGAAGCCTATGAAGAGGTCGGCAGTCAGGGCATTTCCTACACCGCCGGCGTGCCGCCCGTGGCCTTTGCGATGCTGATTGCCGATGGCACCTATGACGCGGCCAAGATGGTCAACGTCGAGGAGCTGGACCCCAAGCCGCTGTTCACGCTTCTGGACGACATCGGCCTGCCGACGCGGGTGAAGGATGCCAAGGGCGACCGGGCCTGGAACGCATAAAGTAGAAAAGGGGGGCGCCGCGCCCCCCTTTTTGTTTTTAGTTCAACTCCCCCTCCAACTCCTGCCGCAGTCTTGCCCGCGCCCGTGCGAGGCGCGACATCACGGTGCCCTGCGGCAGGCCGGTCAGCTTGGCCAACTGCGCGGGGGAGCTTTCGCCGCCCGCCACCAGCCGCATCAGGTCTGCCTGATCGCGGGGCAATGTCTCGATCACGCGCAGGGCATCGGCGCAGTCCAGCCGCATCGGGGCTTCGGGTGCGACCGTGGCGTGATCTTCCTCCAGTTCTTCGGTCTCGGCAGCACGTCGCCATGACATGCGTGCCTGATTGGTCAGCGTGCGCATGGCATAGGCGGGCAGGTCGTCGATCTCGCCACCGCGCCGCGCACGCTGGATCAGGCGCAGCAGTGTTTCCTGCACCAGATCGTCTGCGGCACTGTGCGAACGGGTCAGGCGCCGCGCGCGGCGGGTCAGCATGGGGATGAGGCGGGTCAGGGGTGTTTGTGTTGTCATGGTGCGACCTAACCCTGCGACGCGGACCCTGAACAGACGGGGGGTTTTTGCCGATCTGGCCAGGCGGGGCTTTTTGCGCGTCGCTTCGCCGAGCGTCATGGCCCCCATCGGCGTGGTATCGCGCGTGAGTTGTGTCGGGCGGGCGGGCCGGGACGCAAAGCGGGGTTTTCGCATCAAACCCAATGAGCGCCCAACGAGGCCTCGTTAACCACGACCTAATAAGGAGACGATCACATGATGAAATTCACAACTCTCGCCGCCGCCGCAGCTGTTGCCGCAACCCCGTTCATGGCCAGCGCCACCACGACGTTGCAGATCGACACCAATCAGGACGGTGTTCTGACATTGGACGAAGTGCAGGCGGTCTATCCCGAGATGGGCGCGGATCAGTTTATTTCGATGGACCTGGATGCCAACGGTGCGCTGGATGAAAGCGAAGTCGCCGCCGCAACCGAGGCCGGTTTGCTGCCTGCGCCGTCGGAAGGCTAAGGCGCAGCACTCGGGCCACCTGATCCCGCGGCGACCCAGCGCAACAGGGGCCTGAAATGGCGGCAGGCGTCCGGCTCCCCTCAAGGCCGGACGCCATTTTTGTTTAGGGTCCAGACCCTAGGCGGGCAGATGAATGTTGAACTTTGCCCGTATCGCCGCATCCAGCGCCGGATCAAACCGCGCGCTGGATCGCGTTGCCAGTATTTCGTTCTTGCGCGCGGTGGCCCGTGCGATCAGGTCTGGTTTGCCCCGCTCGGCCCATTCCTTGGGCGAGGTGCGGTCGCCAAGCGCGGGATAGACGTTGTCCATTTCCATACGCCCCAGCGTCTCGGCGGTGCCCAGGTAATGCCCCGGACCGCCCATGCAGACGGCGGCCATCTGGTCCAGCGCCATGGTTTCGTCCGTCACCTCGATGCCGCGCACGCAGCGCAGGGCCTGACCGATCAGATCGTCGCCCATAATCAGGCTCTCGTGGCAGAACCCCAGCAGTGACGCATGCATGCCCGCAGCTTCATAGACCATGTTCAGCCCAGACAGGCCCGCCATCACATTGGAGCACATCTGTTCCCAACCGGCCTGCATGTCGGGCAGCTTGCTGTCTGCAATGCCAGCCGCAGCCCCGCCGGGCAGATTGTAGAACCGGTGCATCTGTGCGCAGCCCGCGGTCAGCAGCGCCTGTTCCCCCGATCCGCCCGTCATCGCGCCGGTGCGCAGGTCCAGATCAAACGGCCAGGTACCAAAGATCGCAGGCGCGCCGGGTTTGACGGCGTTGACATAGACGAGACCCGCCAGACATTCCGCGACCGCCTGCACAATCGCCCCTGCAATACTGCCCGGAGCCGTTGCCCCCGACATCCCCGCCGACAGCAGCAGCACCGGCATGCCGTGGGCGATGCAGGCCTCCATCACCAGACAGGATTCGGTGGCGAATTTCATCGGCGGTACGACAAAACAGTTCGAATTGCTGACAAAGGGACGCGCGCGCCATGCCTCTTCGCTCCCGGCGATCATGTGCAACATCTCGATGGCGGGTGCGACATAGGACGGATCGGTAAAAGAAAGACCGATGTGTTTGGTCGTACCCGCGGTGCAGGCATAGACCGAGTTCATGTCCATTTCAAAATTGTCGTAGATGTCGCGGCAGACCATGGGGCGCTGGACAAAGTGGATGTTGTCCAACCGGTCGCAGATGCGCGCGGCATCGTGCAGATCCTGCACCGTGCTTTCGCGGTATGTCCGTCCGTCGGGTTCCACCACATGCACCGCCGCGCCGGCCGTGCCGTAATGCACACGGCTGCCGGACAGGTCCAGATCGTGCAGCCCGTCGCGGCTGTGCAGGGTCAGGCTGCGGTTGGCCCGTGCAATCGTGTCCTCGACCAGCGCGCGCGGAAAGCGGATGCGCCCGTCGTCGCCCAGCACAGCCCCCGCAGCGGTCAGATAGGCCACGCCCGAAGGCGGCGCGTCGGCCAGCCCGATGCGTTCCAGCGCGTCAAGCGCGGCGGTGTGAAGGCGCAAGACATCTGCGTCGCTGAGCGGTTTGTACTGTCCGCCCGACATACCGGGGCGGATTGGGCGCAGGTGGTCGGCCAGAGGGGCCGCACGGGCAGCACGACGCGCGGCGCGGCCTCCGGTGCGCGAGGGGGTGTTGTCGTTCATGATTTTTTTTCCGTGTGCAAGGCAAAGGGCAGGGCAAATCGGGCGCGTGTCCTTCAGGGCCTGCCGCGCGCCGCGCGTCCGCGTTCGGCACCTATGGTGCGCACGACAAGGGCGATTTTACACAGATCGGCCTGCATCCCTGGCTCCTTGGAAAATCGCGCAAAACGGCGATCCTGTACGGGGTGCGTTGATCCTGCGCGCAGTAGGGCAGGGGTGTCCAGTCTGTTCGCGACAAAGCGTCGCATTTGGCCCACGGCCATTCGCCGCCGACTTTTGCGCAGTGCTGCGCTGGTTCCCGCTTTTGTGGCGGTGAACACGAAAACGTGGGTGGAACCTTACCCGTCGTGTGGGGTTTTGCTCACAGTCCGTGGGGACACTCGAACGCGTGTACAAACCTGTCACGCGATCCCTGCGGCCATGAATGCCTAAGAAAAGAAAATCAGGAGCAACACTATGAAACGTATCGTTTACGCAGGCGCATTGACGCTGGCCGCCGCCGCACCTTTGTATGCCGGAGCCCCCGCCGAGCCGGTGGTCGAGGCCCCCGTTTACACCCCAGCACCCGCACCGGCAGCCTATGCCGGTGGTGACTGGACCGGTTTCTATGCTGGTGGCCAGCTGGGCTATGCAGACATTGACGGCACAGGTGCTGCAGATGGCAACGGCGGCACATATGGTGTGCACGGCGGGTATAACTACGACTTTGGCCGCTATGTGCTGGGTGGCGAAGTTGACTATGACAAGCTGGACATTGATCTGGGGGGCGCCGCCACCGCAGACAGCGTGGCGCGTCTGAAACTGAAGGCAGGCTATGACCTTGGCAACACGCTGGTCTATGCGACAGCCGGTGGCGCACGCGCCGACACATCGCTGGGCAGCGACAACGGCGGCTTTTATGGTTTGGGCGTCGCATACAAAGTCAGCGACAAGTTCACCATGGGCGGTGAAGTGCTGAAGCACAACTTTGACGACATCAACGGTTCGGGTGTGGATGCAGATGCGACCACATTCACCCTGCGCGGTTCGTATAACTTCTAAACGCGCGGCACGGTTGGGGCGCCTTTGGGGCGACCTGACGGTATGAACACGACCGGCGGCGGCATGTGCGATGGGTGGTTTACCACTTGCCGGACGCGCCGCCGCCTCCGCTTGAGCCTCCGCCAAAAGAACTGCTGGAGGATGAAGACGATGAACGGGTGGCCGACAGCATCGGCAGCACAACAATTGATTTTTCTCTGAAATCGCAGTTTGTACAGCGGGTTACACGCTCTTTCTTGCCCTTCGATGACCGCGTGGCTGCGTCAATGGTCCGGTCCTCGATCTGCAATGTTCCACGCGCCGCGCAGGATGGGCATTTGCGCAGCTTGCGCCGGATGGTGCCCTGAAGGAACAGCGCAGCCAGACCCAAGGGGAAAATCGAAAGCCACCACAGGCCGCCACCACCCTTGGCCGGTTTCGCAGGCTCGGGGGGCGGTGCATTGGCCGCAAAAGGGCGGGCGATAACGTCGATGGTGGCGCTGACACCCTGGGTGATACCGGCAACATAGTCGCCTTCCCTGAATTTCGGCAGAAACGCATCCTGCACCACGGCCTCGGCCACGTCGTCCCAGCCTTTGCCGAAGCCCGCGCCCAGTTCCAGCCGCATCACGCGGTCACCGGGCAGCACCAGTACCATAATGCCATCATTGCGCTCGGCATTGCCGATGCCCCAGTGGTTGAACAGACCGGTGGCAAACTCCTCTAGCGAGGCATCGGGATCATAGGTGGCCTGTCGCGTCAGGGTGACAACGGTCATTTCAATGCCGGTGTCGGCGCGCAGGGCGTCAAGCTGTGCGGAAATCGCCGCCTCGCTGTCAGCAGGCAGGATATCGGCAAAGTCGTTGACCGTGATCGAGTTGTAGTCGGGATAGAACTGTGCCGCGACCAGCGCAGGCCACAGCATCAGTGCAAGGGTTGCAACAATCCGCTTCATGGCAAAAACCTTTTCTGCAAATAGGGGCAGGTTAATGCAGATTGCGCGTTTTGTGTGGTGAAAGTCGCGGGGGTTTTCCCCTCTGTGCAGGTGTTTGGGGTCGGTAGATAGATACTATTGACATTTAAGATGTCATAATGACATGTATGGTGTCATTATGAATGCGCAGAAACTGTATGAACTCGTTTGGATGTCGCGCCCGCTGATGCAGGCGGTAGAGGCATGTGTTGAACAAGGGCTGGTCGAAACCGACCTGACCGTCAGGATGCGCGCGGTTCTGGAAATGCTGCTTGCGCATGGGGATCTGTCTGTTCCCGATATTGCGGCAAAGCTGGAAATTAAACGCCAATACGTCCAGCTGATGGTGAACGAAACGCTGGCCTCGGGGTTCACGCAGCAACGCCCGAATCCGCGACACAAACGATCCTCATTGCTGACATTGACAGACCGGGGGCGGGCGATGATCGAAGACATCACAGCCAAGGAAATGGATGTGATGAAGCAGATCGGGGCCGGGTTGGACGACGCGGATGTTTTAACTGCGCTTAGGGTCGTCCAGACGGTGACTGCCAAGCTGAAAGCGCTGACAGGGGAGCCGCTTTGATGATCGGCTATGTGCTTGGTGCGGTGGCGCTGGTGACAATCCTTTGGCTTGCTGGCGGGATCATGCGCATCGGTGCGATCAGTCGCGGAACGCCGATTGGCGCGCGGCAGGGAACAGCCTTGTTGTTGATCGACCTGCAATCCGTCTTTTGGGATCATGGCCCCTACGCCGAACCCGCAAAGGCGGCCGTTGGGGCCGCTATTCTTGATGAAATCCGGGCGGCAAAATCGAATGGCTTTCCTGTCATTGCCCTCCGTCAGGAATGGTCGATCCCATCGACTGTGGCCGTTGCCAGATTGCTGATGAAAGGGCAGGCGGTGAAGGGAAGTGATGGCACCGAAATAGCCGCGCCCTTTGCTGAAATTGCTGACTACAGTCTTGTTAAGCGCGTGCAGGACGCCTTTGAAACTGGGGAGCTTGATGTGCTTTTGGAAAGGCTGGGGGTAGAAAGGCTGCGCATCGTCGGGCTTGATTTCAACTATTGCGTACTGAAAACGGCCCTTGCGGCGCGCCATCGCGGGTTTGCCGTGACGGTTGTCAAAGACGGCACGCTGGCTGCGAAACCGACCGAGGATGCCGAAAAACGTATGCTTTCAGGCGGGGTGCTGCTGCACTAACCCCGCCCGTCGGCAACTGTCATAAATGGAACGTGCATCAGACCAGCAAGAGCTGATCGCCAAGCCCCGCCAGATCAAAGCTGTCGATCCGAATTTGCGTGTCCTGTGCGGCAAATACCAGATCGTCGCCGTCCTGAACAAAGGCCGCCCGGGCGCTGTCGCGGTCTGCAAAATCGAAAGCACGCAGATCAAGCGTATCCCATGCTTCGAGATCGAGAATCCGCGCGGTTGCCATACCATCCGGTGCAAAGACGAAACGATCCGAAAGCGCGCCGCCAATCATCGTATCTGCGCCGCCACCGCTGACCAATATGTCGTCCGTGCCTTGCGCACGCATCCAATCGGCCAGACCCGCACCATCCTCCAGCGTGATCGCCGCCGCGACGAACGCCGCGCGGCTCAGCGCGCCGCTTTCCAACAGGGAAACCACAGTGTCCGTATCAAAGGCCGTCCCGCCTTCCAGACGTGCAGAAACAGCGGCGACAAAGGCTGCGTCACTGCCTGCTGCCTTGGCCGCGAATTCAGCCGAACCCAGCATCCCCTGCGCCAGCCCGGCGGCGTCAAGGCCACTGTTCATCCGGGCCATCCAGCCCAGGAAACCACCAAGATCGGGGGCGCGGTCCAACACGGCGGCATAGGCGTCAAAGATGGTTTGGCTGCTGGCCGTGTTCGAGTAATCCTGAAGTGCGAAATCAAGATCCCGCCCTGCGACCCTATTGCCGAATTCACCGCTATTGAAGAAAACCGGAGCTATCCACTCGGGATAGGAATAACTATCGAGCTGCGCAATCAGATCCTGGCGAAACACATCGTCCGCTGCCGGAGCGCTGCCACGGAGCTGGGTATATAGCAGATCGACAAAGGCAGAATTGTCGAGCGTGCCGTGCAGGTTTGCGAACTCTTTGCTGTAAACAAGGATCCGCGCGATGTCGTAGGTTGACACATATGTGTCAAGCATATCCGCGAGACCGGAAGCATCGGGGGCACGCCCCAGAAGCAGCTCGTAGGCGCGGAATATCTCGGCGCTTCGGTATGGATTTGCCGAGGGGGACTCAGAATCATCGCCGATCAGGATCTCGTCGCCCGTTCCGCCAATCAGCACGTCGTTGCCCCCCACGCCCCGGACCCAACCCGGCTGATAATCGCTGCCCAAATAGAAGATTTCGTCCTGATGGCTGCCAACTTTTTCCCATGACGCGCGGACCTGCTTGGATCCGATGCTCTCGCCCTCTAGCGCTTCAAGCACCAGATTGGCCGAAACCTGATAGCTTCCCTCGGTGGCGTAATCGTTCAGGTTGTTGACCTGAAGGAAATAGTCCCCTGTTTCTTCCGCAAGAAAACCGAAGGAGCTGCCGCCATAATAGCCGTACGGATCGCGATAATAGTCGCTCAGGCGGTTGCCGTCTTCATCCACCAAGGCAATCTGGGGGACCGAAACGTAATACGGATTGCTGGGATCCTCCCGCTCGTCGATGCGGAAGGAATAAAGGTTCCCTGCCTCAAGCGAGACCCGAAACCAGTCACTGTCAATACTTTTACCGTGGTCGTTTGAATAATAAGTATAATCAATACGCCCGTCTGCCGTACCGCCAATCGCAAGCGTTCCCGTCGTGCTGGCATCGTCCGAAAAGTCGTCTTCGATCGTAGACAACCGCAATGTATAGGTGCCGACCCCGCCGGGGATAAAACTCCGAACATCCATGAAATAGGTGCCTGTGCTGGTGGGCATCAAAATCGCGCGCGCATTACTGCCGCTTCCGCTGTCGTCGTCACCCCCGCCGATGAGTGTGAAGGACTCGTCAAAGAAATGCGCAATCAGCGGGTCTGAAAGGGTGCCGTCTCCGGTCGAAGTGCCCAGCATCTCTACGGAATAAATAGTGCCGGCGACGACATCTATTCCGATCCTGTCGACATCGCCGGTCGGGTTGATC
Source organism: Pseudosulfitobacter sp. DSM 107133 (assembly GCF_022788695.1). Classification (NCBI taxonomy): domain Bacteria; kingdom Pseudomonadati; phylum Pseudomonadota; class Alphaproteobacteria; order Rhodobacterales; family Roseobacteraceae; genus Pseudosulfitobacter; species Pseudosulfitobacter sp. DSM 107133. The sequence continues at coordinate 2,280,878 of NZ_CP085154.1, read as the reverse complement.
TCACCCGTCAGGTCTGTGCCAACCACAAGCCGCCCGGTCGTTTCAAAGGTTTCTGGGAAGTCATCGACAATCGGCGGCTCCTCGGAAACACTCAACGTGTAGGTGCCTCCAGGCCCTGTTGCCCCGAAAGCCGCGATAAAATAATCGCCATCTGCATTCGGGGTGAAGGTCGTCGACGCAAGCGAATCCGGGTCTGCTGCAAACGGCGAGGTAAATCCCTGCAACTGGTCCGACGCGGCGTTGAAAACCCCTCCGATGAACCCGTGCGGCAAGGTGTTGATCGCTGTTGCGCCCGCCTCCAGATCAATCCGGTAGATTGTCCCTGCCTCAAGCGTTACCCGGTACCAGTCGATATCTTGCACATCGGAAATTACCCCTTGTGTACTGCCGCCCACTTCAACGCGGCCTTCGGTGCTGGGATCGCTGGCGAGCTGCTCGATTGGCTCAATTGCCTCGGCCGACACCTGATAGGTTCTGCTCACCAATTGTTCCCAGGATAGGGTGGTCACCGATACAAAATATCGACCATCTTCGGGGGCGACAAATGTTCGTGTTCCGCGCGCGCTTGTATTGGTGGTATCAAGCATCTGACCGGCACTGTCCAAAATGAAACCAACAAAGAAAATGTCGTCAGTCTGGGTGCTGCTTGCGGCAAAGCGGTAGGTCTGTCCGGCAACAAGATCAATGGCGAACCAGTCATAGTCTCGCGTGTCTCTGTCAACACCGTTGACGATCGTACCTGTCGCAGTGCCCCCCACTGACAGCCGGCCTTGGGTGTTTATGTCTGCTGAAAAATCATCTTCCACAATGCATACCCTATTTCTATTGAATCCGTAAAAATGAATCTAAATGACATTCCTGAAATGCCATGCAGTTGGGAATAACAATTGCCCAGGTCGCCACGCAGAGCAACCCATTGCAGTCAAAACCGGCCCCGTTATGTAGCCTGCGGGATTGCGTCTGTGCATCAGAGAACCATTATTTCGCTGCCCATTGCGCGAAGGTCCGGCGTTCCGTTTCGGGGCATATATGTGACGAGAAAGTAAAAGTTATCTGACGTTTCAAAAGGTCTTCTACAAGGCAATGCGAAGGCTGGACGCTATTGCATCAGGGGGGCGAAATAAGAATGTCAAATCTGAGGTCGTCATAAGTGAGTGCACCTCCACCCGTTACCGAAGCAATGACACAGACCCTAAGTAAATACGATGACGGTTAAAGACCGGATCAGTCTGAACAGCACCCATTCCAAGCGCTTTTGGCGAATCTCGACAAGGGCGCGGCTGTGTTGGATTTCTGGCGGGGTGACGGGCGGTATCGCCGACACAGCGTCCGCCACTCTAGGTCCCGGCCAAATCCGTTGCGAAATCGCACAGGGTTTTCAGCGCCGCGATAAACCGGTCGTCATCAATCGTCATGGCCACGCGGATATGGCCTGCGGCCGCCTGACCAAAGCTTTCGCCCGGCATCACCGCGATATGGTGGGCGTCCAGCAGGTCGTTGGCAAAGTCGTCGCCGCTGAGCCCTGTGGCGCGGATGTCCAGCATCAGGTACATCGCCCCTTGCGCAGGCACCAGGCTGACGGTGTTCTGGCCCGCCAGCACCTGCATCGCCTTTTCGCGGCGGCGGCGGAAGGGTTCGGCCACCTGGGCCTCGACCTCGGGGCCTTGGTTCAACGCGAAACTGGCAGCGTCCTGAATATAGCCCGGCACGCCGTAGGTGGTGTTCGTCGCCAGATTCACCAGATGCGCAATGACCTCCGCGGGGCCGACAATCCAGCCGCAGCGCGAGCCGGTCATGGCGTGGGATTTCGACATAGATCCCACCACCAGCGTGCGCGCGGCCATGTCGGGCAGGGCGCGCGGGCTCAGGTGGTCGCCGGTCCAGACTTGGGTGTCATACACTTCGTCCGAGATCAGCCACAGATCGTGCGCCTTGCAGACCTCTGCGATGCCTTCCAGCGTTTCGCGGCTGTAGACTACGCCGGTGGGGTTGTTGGGCGAGTTGACGAGCAGCGAAGCCGCCCCTTTGGCCGCTGCTGCCGCGATATCTGCCGCACGCGGTTGAAAGGCGTTGTCGGCCTGTGCAGCCACCGGCTGCGGCACCGCGCTGACCGCGCGGATGGTGCCGGGGTAGGTGGCGTAATAGGGATCAATATACAGCGCCGTGTCGCCCGGATCGCAGACAGCCGTGTGCGCGGCAAACAGCGCGGCCTGTCCGCCCGGCGTGATGATGACGTTGTCGCGTGTGGTCGCCACGCCGGTGCGCGCCTGCACCCGTGCGGCCACCGTGTCGCGCAGTGTGTTGATGCCGGGCACCATGGCATAGCCCGTGTGCCCGCCCATGGCGGCGCGATGCATTTCTTGCAGGATCGGGGCTGCGGTGCCGATGTCGTGCTCACCAATGGTCAGTTCGGTGACGGCCACCCCATCGGCAATCATGCCGCGTGCCTTCAGGAACACGTCCCAGCCGTCCGATCCGCCGCCGTTGATGTTTGCCAAGCGATGCGAGATTTTCATCTGCCGTTCCTTTCCTGTGCCGGTTTTGGCCAAGGGGTCAGAGGGGCTGCGGATTGTCAACACCGGCTGGGGCTTGACCCCGCGTACCGCTGCGGGTTAGCTGGCGCCATGACAAGAACCTGCATCATTATCACCTGCTGCATTATCTGCTGATCCACTCAGCGGGCCGGTTCTTTGTTTCCATGACACATCAGAATTGCTAGGCCCGCGCCAACACCTGCGCGAGGACGCCTGATGGACATCCAACTGTATAACACCGCCACCCGCCGCAAAGAGAGCTTTGTGCCGTTGGACCCTAAAAACGTGCGGATGTATGTCTGTGGGCCTACGGTCTATGACCGCGCCCATCTGGGCAATGCGCGGCCTGTGCTGGTGTTCGATATTCTCTACCGGCTGTTGAAAACGCAGTATCCGCGCGTGACCTATGTGCGCAATTTCACGGATGTGGATGACAAGATCAACGCACGCGCCGCCGAAAGCGGGCGCAGCATCGGCGAGATCACCGCCGAGACGTCGCAATGGTTTCTGGACGACATGGGTGCGATTGGTGCGCTTGAGCCGGATCACATGCCCCGTGCCACTGCCTATATTGGCGAGATGGTCGAGATGATCGCAGGGTTGATCGAGGGCGGCTTTGCCTATGCCAACGAAGGCCACGTCCTGTTCCGCGTGCGCGAATACGCCCGCTATGGCGCGCTGTCGGGCCGGTCGGTCGATGACATGATCGCGGGCGCGCGGGTCGAGGTTGCGCCCTATAAAGAAGACCCGATGGACTTCGTGTTGTGGAAGCCGTCGGACGCGCAGACACCGGGCTGGGACAGCCCGTGGGGACGCGGGCGACCCGGCTGGCATATCGAATGCTCGGCCATGGCCAAGGCGCTGCTCGGCGACCGCTTTGACATTCACGGCGGCGGTAACGACCTGATGTTTCCCCACCACGAGAACGAGATTGCGCAAAGCTGCTGCGCCAATGGCACCGAGCAGATGGCAAACGTTTGGATGCACAACGAGATGTTGCAGGTCGAGGGCAAGAAGATGTCCAAGTCCTTGGGCAACTTTTTCACGGTGCGCGACTTGCTGGAGCAGGGGGTGCCGGGGGAAGTGATCCGGTTTGTGATGCTGTCGACGCATTACCGCAAGCCGATGGATTGGACCGAAAAGAAGCGGGCCGAGGCGGAGGCGACGTTGCGCAAGTGGTATGGGCAGGTTGAGGGGACGTCCGAAGGGCCGGCGCCGGAGGCTGTGGTTCAGGCACTGGCCGACGATCTGAACACACCGCAAGCGATTGTCGAGATGCACCAGCTTGCGCAAAAAAGTGATGCAAGCGCGCTCTTGGCGAGCCTGCGTTTGCTTGGACTGGTTGCAGATGGCGTGCCCGCGTGGGCTGCGGCGTCTGATGCGGATTTGAGTGCCTATGAGGCGGCCTTTTCCACCGTCCGTGCTGAAGCCATGGCATCCAAGGACTTTTCCAAGCTTGATGCCCTGAAGCAGATGCTGGTGGCGGCTGGCGTCGAAGTGAAGATGCGCAAGGATGGCGTTGATTTGGTCGCGGGGCCTGCGTTTGATCCCGATAAGCTGGAGGATCTGTGATGGTGCGCTGTCTTCAGTCCTCCGTCCGGCGGCACGCCGGGCAGCCCCCGACCGCCCCCCCGGGCGGGGGCTTCTCCCCCACCCGCGGCCGGGGGCTGCCCTATGATCTGAAAAGCGAACATAAAGTTGCTGCTGGGGGCCGCGTAAACACCGCAGCCCAACTGGTCGGGAGGGTATCATGACCCGCGAACGCCTCTACCTCTTCGACACCACCCTGCGTGACGGGCAGCAGACGCAAGGCGTGCAATTCTCCACTGATGAGAAAATCACCATCGCCCGCGCCCTCGACAGCCTCGGCATCGACCATATCGAAGGTGGCTGGCCCGGGGCCAACCCCACCGACAGCGCCTTTTTCGATGCAGCACCCCAGACCCGCGCCACCATGACCGCATTCGGTATGACCAAACGCAACGGCATGTCCGCCGAGAACGACGATGTGCTGGCCGCCGTGCTGAATGCGAATACTCCTGCTGTCTGCCTTGTGGGCAAGACTCATGACTTTCACGTCGAGACCGCTCTTGGCATCACGCTGGACGAAAACACCGACAACATCGCCAAATCCGTCGCCCATCTGGTCGCCCAAGGCCGCGAGGCGATCTTTGATGCGGAACATTTCTTTGATGGCTACAAGGCCAACCCCGACTATGCGCTGACCGCGATCCGCGCTGCCTATGACGCAGGTGCGCGGTGGATTGCGCTGTGCGACACCAATGGCGGTACATTGCCTGCCGACGTGGGGCGGATCACGGCGCAGGTGATCGCGGCGGGCATTCCGGGCGACCACTTGGGCATTCACACCCACAACGACACCGAAAACGCCGTGGCCTGTGCGCTGGCGGCTGTCGATGCAGGCGCGCGCCAGATTCAGGGCACGCTGAACGGGCTTGGCGAACGCTGTGGCAATGCCAACCTGACCACGCTGATCCCGATCCTGCTTCTGAAAGAGCCCTACGCCAGCCGGTTCGAGACCGGCGTGCCGCCCGAGGCGCTGGAGAACCTGACCCGCATCAGCCGGATGCTGGATGAAATCCTGAACCGGGTGCCGCAGAAACAGGCGGCCTTTGTCGGTGCTTCCGCCTTTGCCCACAAGGCGGGGCTGCACGCCAGCGCCATCGCCAAAGACCCCACGACCTATGAACACATCGACCCCGCCCGCGTCGGCAACACGCGCATCATTCCGATGTCGAACCAGGCGGGGCAGTCGAACCTGCGCGAGCGGCTGACCGGCATGGGGCTGAGCGTGGACCGCGCCGACCCTGCGCTGGGGCGCATTCTGGACCGGATCAAGACGCGCGAGGCCGAAGGTTACAGCTATGACACGGCGCAGGCGTCTTTCGAACTGCTGGCCCGTGAAGAGTTGGGACAACTGCCCGATTTCTTCGAGGTCAAACGCTACCGCGTCACCGTCGAGCGGCGCAAAAACAAATACGACAAGATGATAAGCCTGTCCGAAGCGGTGGTCGTCGTGAAGGTTGACGGTGAAAAGCTGTTGTCGGTCAGCGAAAGCATGGACGACACCGGCGGCGATCGCGGCCCGGTGAACGCGCTGTCCAAAGCATTGTCCAAGGATCTGGGGCGCTACTCGGCGCATCTGGAAGACTTGCGGCTGGTGGATTTCAAGGTGCGCATCACACAAGGCGGGACCGAGGCCGTCACGCGCGTCATCATTGACAGCGAGGACGGGCAGGGGCGGCGCTGGTCGACCGTGGGGGTCAGCGCCAACATAGTCGATGCGTCCTTCGAGGCCTTGCTGGACGCCATCCGGTGGAAGCTGATCCGCGATGTTGCTTAGTGTCCTGAAATTCGCGGCGGTGTCGGCAGGATCAACCTTGCTGATCGCGCTGGGGCTGATTGTCACCCAACGCCCGCACCAGACGGCGGCAAACGGTGACAGCGGCCTTGATTTCAGCGAGACGCTCGCGCGGGACTATGGCGAAGTCGCACCAACGGTGCCGGTGCGTATGCGCGACGGTTACGCGCTGCAAATCCGGCGGTACGGGGCGTCGGGTCGTGAAGATGTGCCGCTGGTCGTGCTGGTGCACGGGTCGGGCTGGCACGGTTTGCAGTTTCACGCGCTGGCCACAGCGCTGGCATCTAACGCCGACGTGGTGGTGCCTGATCTACGCGGCCATGGGGCGGCGCCGGGTCGGCGTGGTGATGTGGATTACATCGGCCAGTTCGAGGATGACCTGGCCGACCTGATCACCGATCAGGCCCGAAAGGGGCAAAAGGTCGTGATGGTGGGCCATTCCTCGGGCGGGGGGCTGGTCGTGCGTATGGCTGGCGGCGCGCAGGGGGCGCTGATGGACCGTGCGGTTCTGCTGGCCCCGTTTCTGAAACACAACGCCGCCACCACACGGCGCAATTCAGGCGGCTGGGCGCGGGTGCTGGTGCGCCGCTTGATCGGTTTGAGTATGCTGAACGCCGTGGGCATCCGCGCGCTGAACCATCTGAAGATTATTCAGTTCAACATGCCCCCTGCGGTGCTTGACGGCCCGCTGGGAGACACGGCGACCACGGCCTATTCCTATCGTTTGAACAGCAGCTTTGCGCCGCGTTCCGATTTCCTGCGTGACGTCGCAGCCCTGCCGCCCTTCACCTTGGTGGTCGGTGCGCAAGACGAAGCCTTTGTTGCCGAGGCCTATGCGCCGCTGATGCGCAGCGTGACCGGGGCGGGGCAGTACCATGTTGTCCCGAACGTGGGGCACTTGGGCATTGTCGATGCGCCACAAACGCTGAATTTTATCCAAGAGGCGATAAATGCCGTTCGACAGTGACCTGACCGCCTGTGCATCCCTTGTCGAGCGTGCCGATCCCGAGCGGTTTCGCGCAGCGATGGCGGCACCTGTCGCTGCGCGTCCGGTGCTTTTCGCGCTGTATGCCTTCAACGTCGAGGTTGCCCGCGCCCCTTGGGTGACCCAGGAGGCGATGATTGCCGAGATGCGCCTGCAATGGTGGCGCGATGCGCTGGAAGAAATCGCGAAAGGCGGGATCGTGCGGCGGCACGAGGTGGTGACACCGCTGGCCCATGCGCTGGACACCGACGCAGCCAAGGCGCTGGACCGTCTGGTGGCCGCGCGGCGCTGGGACATCTACCGCGATCCTTTCGAGGATGCGGATCACTTTCACGCCTATCTGGCCGACACGTCGGGTGCACTGATGTGGGCGGCGGCGCAGGCGTTGGGGGCTGGGTCCGAGGCCGAAGCTCCGGTGCATGCCTTTGGCACCGCGACGGGACTGGCGCGGTTCTTGCAGGCAGTCCCTGAGCTTGAGGCGCAAAAGCGCGTGCCGCTGGTGGACGGGCGCGCCGAGGCGATTGCTGCCCTCTGCCGCGAGACGCTGAGCACCTTGCCGACCCGCGCTGCATTGCGCCGCGCCGCAGGGCCGGGCGCGCCTGCGTTGACCGAAGGGTTCCTGACGCAGGCCATCCTGAAGCAGGCCGCCCGCGAGCCGGGCCGCGTGGCGGCAGGGGCGTTGCAGATCAATCCGGCACGCCAGTCGTTGCTGCTGTGGCGCTGGTCCTGATGGCTTAGGCTGCGGCCTCTTTGGGGCGCAGCATCAGCCAGATCAGCGATCCGCCTGCCAGCACCAGAAACGGCACCATGGCGATGTTGACCGCGGCCCAGCCCTGGACAGGGCTGCCGCCGGAACAGTTCATCAACCCGCCCGAGGCCAGCGATGCCATCGTGACGCCGCCGAACACCAGCAAGTCGTTCAGGCCCTGCATCCGCCCGCGTTCATGCGGCAGGTGCGATCCCGAGAGCATCGTCGTGGCCCCGATAAAGCCAAAGTTCCAGCCCAGTCCCAGCAGGATCAGCGCCACGAAGAAATTGGGTAGGGTCACGCCGGACAGCGCCACGATGCCGGCCGCGCCCAGAATGGCGATACCCAGCCCCATGATCTTTTCCACGCCAAAGCGGTTGATCAGGTGGCCGGTAAAGAAGGACGGCGCGAACATGGCCAGCACGTGGCCTGTAACCACGTTGGACGCAAGATTGATGAAGGTCGAGCGTTGCTCGGCAGCACTCAGCCCGCTCAGGTCCGTGCCGGGCAGCAGATCGCCCGATAACCCACAGCCCACAACCGCCAGCGGTGTCGAGGTCATCACAAGGTTCATCAGCGCATAGGACACGGTGGCACAGATCACAGCCACGGCAATGCGCGGCGTTTTCAACAACTCAAGACGGCTGCGGCCTTTGGGCGCGTCCATTGCGGGCACGGGGGGCTTGGGGATGTCGATGAACAGGAACAACAGCGAGCCGACCACGTTGACGGTGATAACCGCGAGATATGTGCCGAGGAAGGGAATCACATAGGCATCCGCCGTCAGTTTGACCACCTGCGGGCCGATCACGGCAGACAGCAGCCCGCCGGCCATCACATAGGAAATCGCCTTGGGGCGGAATTCATCCGATGCGGTGTCGGCGGCAGCAAAACGGTAAAAGCCCTGGGCGGACATATAGATACCGGTCAGCAGGCTGCCCGCCAGAAAAATCGGAAACGAACCAAGGTAGAGTCCATATGCCCCCACGATGCCGCCCATGGCACCACCTGTGGCACCTACAAAAAAGCCCGCGCGGCGGCCATATTTTTGCATGATCGCCGACACCGGCGTTGCCGACAGCATGGACCCCAATACGATCAGCGAAATCGGCAGGGTGGCGAAACAGACGTTGGTGGCCAGCGATTGCCCCGCCAGCCCCGCCACCACGAAAATCATCGGCATCTGGCTGCCCAAAAGCGCTTGGGCGCAGACCAGAACGGCCACGTTACGCTTGGCCAGGCTGTCATTTGAATGTGTCATTTCGAAAGGCGTAAACCTGAAACCCAAGGGCGACAAGCACCCGACCGCAGATAATTCGCGTCGCGCGCGCTGGCACAGCTATGGCGTGAAAAGTCACGTTACGTCACAAGCCCGGCATTCAGCGGCTGCGCGCCGCTTTGGGCCATGTTATAGAGCGCGCACCGGAAAATGAACGCAACACTGACCAGCCGATCGAACAGGGCCCAAGTGCCGGATCGGAATGGGACACGGGACCTAGTACAATGACAGACAGCAAACGCATCGTTATTTCCAGCGATCACGCCGACATTGCAATGCGCCAGAACATCGCCGCGCATATTGCGAAGCAGGGTTGGGAGGTCGTGGACATCGGCCCGACCACATCCGAAAGCACCCATTATCCGTTGCATGGCAAGGCTGCGGCAGAACGAGTCGCATCGGGCGATTGCCAGCTTGGCATTCTTTTGTGTGGCACCGGGCAGGGGATCATGATGGCGGCGAACAAGGTGGCAGGCATCCGCTGCGGTGTGTGCTCCGACACGTTCTCGGCCCGCATGATCCGCCAGCACAACGACGCCAACATGATGTCGCTGGGCGCGCGCGTGCTGGGTGAGGGGCTGGCGCTGGACATCGTCGATGCCTTTCTGAACGCTACGTTTGAGGGTGGCCGCCACGCCACCCGTGTGGATATGATCGAAGCGTCTGAGGAACTGACCTCCTGAGACACCTGCATGGGGTGAGGCATGGAACCACAAGCGCCGCGTGCGCGCATATTGCTGCTGGGCGGAGCCGGTGAGACGGCTTCGGTTCAGGCGGCGTTGCGCGGGCGTGCGGGGCTGGTGGTCAGTCTGCTTTGGTGCGGTGCGCCGCAGGCGGCTATGCCGTCCGATCTGGAGGGTGTGACGCCAGACCGTGCGGGGCTGGCTGGTGCGTTGCGGGATGGGCGCTTTACCCATTTGCTGGACGTAACCCACGGCTTTGCCGGTCGGATCAGCCGTGATGCGGCGGCGGCTTGCGCGGATGCGGGGGCCAACTACGCCCTTCTGCGCCGCCCTGCGTGGGGGCCGCAGCCACTGGATCGCTGGCATGAGGTGGCCGATATGACGGCGGCGCGGGCAGCGATTGCGCCCTTTAGGCGCGTCTTTACCAATGTGGGGCGCGCGCTGTTGCCCGAGCTGGCAGGATATGACGGCCAGTTGTTCATTCGCCAGACGACGCAACACGCTGCCCCGCCGCCACAGGAGAACATGCACTACATCTTTGGCAGCCCGCCGTTTTCCCACGCCGCCGAAATGGCGCTATTTCGTGAACTGGCAGTTGATGCAGTCCTGTTCCGTAATACCGGCGGGGCGGCGTCGGATACCAAGGTGACGGCGGCCCGCGCCTTGGGGTTGCGAATGGTGATGCTGGCGCGGCCTGTCGCGCCGGCGGGCCTGCACCTGACAGATGCGCGTGCCGTCGCCCGCTGGGCCGACAGCCTGTGAGCGTTGGCCGCATCATCAATACCGACGCCGATGTCGCCGAGGGCGCCGCGTGGCTGGCCGCGCATGATCCGCGCATGGCCCATGCGCTGTCACAAACCGGCCCCTTGCCACTGCGCCGCCGCGCCGACGGGTTTGCGCAGCTGCTGTCTGCGATCATCAGCCAGCAGGTCAGCACCGCCTCGGCCGCTGCGATCTGGGCACGGATGGAGGCGGCGGGGTTGACCTGCGAAACCGCCGTTCTGGACGCTGGAGAAGCAGGGCTGCGCGCCGTCGGCCTGAGCCGTCAGAAAATCGCCTATGCGCAGGCGCTGGCGGGGGCCGACATCGACTATGCCGCCTTGCGCCACGCGCCTGATGCGCAGGTCATCGCCACATTGGTTGCCATCAAGGGCATCGGCGTGTGGACCGCCGAGATCTACGCCATGTTCAGTTTGGGCCGCGCCGACGTGTTCGCGCCGGGCGATCTGGCACTGCAAGAGGCGGCGCGGGTGCTCTATGATCTGCCCGAACGCCCCACGCCCAAACAGTTGCGGACCATGGCCGAAGACTGGACCCCGTGGCGGTCGGTTGCGGCGCGCTGTCTGTTTGCGTACTACCGAATAGCAAAAGGCAGGGAAGGGATCACATGACTCGCGTTTTACACTCGCAGCGCCGCGAACCGACATCAGGCGAGGTCCGCTCGGCCGTCGTCTTTCTGCACGGTTATGGTGCCAACGGTGCCGACCTTCTGGGGCTGGCCGATCCGCTGTCGGAACATCTGCCTGACACGCTGTTCGTGTCGCCCGACGCACCCGAGCGTATCGAAGGGATGCCGAACGCCTTTCAATGGTTCCCGATCCCGTGGATCGACGGATCAAGCGAGGAAGCGGCTGAACGCGGGATGCGCGCGGCGGTCGAGGATCTGAATGCGTTCCTTGATGCGTTGATGGTCGACGAAGACCTGATGCCCGAACAGGTTGCGCTGTTCGGCTTTAGCCAGGGCACAATGATGGCGCTGCACGTTGCGCCGCGCCGCGAAGACGCGCTGGCCGGTGTGGTGGCTTTTTCGGGCCGCTTGCTGAACCCCGAGGTGTTGGCCGACGAGGCTGTGTCGCGCCCTCCGATCCTGCTGGTACACGGCGATCAGGACGACGTGGTGCCGCCACAATCGCTGCCGCAGGCCGCCGAAGCCCTGCAGGAAGCCGGTTGGAAAGACGTGTTCGCCCATGTGATGAAGGGCACCGCCCACGGCATCGCACCCGACGGGCTGAGCATTTCACTGGCGTTTTTGCGTGACAAACTGGGATTCTGAGGCGCCTCGGCGCCGCAACCCTGTTTTTTGATAAGATTTTGTGCCTCACTTGCCATTGTATCGAAACAGCAATGGCAAGCAGGGACAGCACATGTTGAACAAACGCGTCAAGTCCGTCTTATCGCGGGCGGTTATGGGGTTTTCGGTTCTGCTGGGGGCGCAGCTCTATGCACCTTCAGCCTTGGCCAAACGCACCGGCGAAGATCTTGTTCCCCCGATCACCTTGGAAAAAGAGCTGGGGCGCAATTTTGTTTTGCGCATGGCCGGAATGCCCGAGGGTGTCGGTGCCGCGCTGCGCAAGGTGGACGCCCCCGAACGGGTTATCAACCGTCATCAGGAAGTCTCGCGTTTGTCGGGGGCCGATGTCTGGGTGGTGGGTCTGGCCGACTGGCATCAAACCGACTGGCTGCGCGACAGTCCGTGGCATAGGCTGTTTGCCGAACGTCTGCATGAAACACCCGACAGCACCGTTTACCGGTCGTTCCGCTGGCGCGTGCATCCGGGGCAGCACATTGACGTGCATTTCGTGAACCTGTCTCAGGCAAGTGACATGCCGCCGTTGTGTCTGGCGCTGGCGGTCTATGATCTTAGCCGCGAAGTGATGCCCGAATTGCGTCTGAATGGCCGGGCCATCCGTTCAGCCCGCGCCAGCAATTGCCTGCGCGAGGGCTGGCAAGACTTGCCATTTGCCAGCAACGGACAGTGATTCTGTCTGCCTTGGTTGTGCAGCTTATGTCTGACTGCGCTCAGATGCCTGATTTTGTAACGGGGATGTGAAATTTTCGCCCCAAGGGCGTTTGGAACATCTAGTGGTGAAAACCGGACTTGTCAGAAACTTGCCACGAGATATAGTCGAACCTATCAGGCGTGAGCAGATGCTCTGACCCGATGTCGCAGGGTCGGCGCGGGTGTCAAATCGGGCGAGGATGATTGCACGAAATGGACGGCGATTTCAGAACGGAATTCACACGCGCTCCGGGTGCGTTGAAACAGCATCCTGCACTGGTGCTGAATGCGGATTACCGGCCACTCAGTTACTATCCTTTGTCGCTGTGGCCCTGGCAGGAAGCGGTCAAGGCGGCGTGGCTGGATCGGGTGGACATCGTCGCCGAATATGACGAAGTGGTCCGAAGCCCCAGTACGGTGTTCAGGATACCGTCCGTTGTCGTCCTCAAAGATTATGTCAAACCTCAAAAGCGCGTGGCCTTCACGCGCTTTAATTTATTTTTGCGGGATGAATTCCGCTGCCAGTACTGCGGTGCGCGGGGCGATCTGACCTTTGACCATGTGGTGCCGCGTGCCAGTGGCGGCGTGACGAGCTGGCAGAACGTTGTGGCGGCGTGCAGCCCCTGTAACCTGAAAAAAGGGTCCAAGGCGCTGCACCGCACGGGTATGTCCTTGCGCAAACCGCCGCGCCAGCCCGCCGCAGAAGAGCTGCGCAACATGGGCCGCAAGTTCCCGCCCAACCATCTGCACGAGGCGTGGATGGACTTTTTGTACTGGGACGCCGAGCTGGAGGCGTAGGCCCGCGCGACAACGGGTGACGCGGATCGTCGTGCGCCCCTCAGGCGTTCGACCGTTGCAGCATTCCGAACAGATCCCGTGGATCGTCAGGATCGGCCAGCAGGTCCAGCGGGTGAAAATACGCAGTCCCCGCGATCCGGTCGCGCACATAGCGCAGTGCGCTGAAATCCTCGGTGGCAAAGCCCACGCTGTCGAACAGGGTGATCTTCGCCTGCGAGGTGCGCCCCGGTTTGGCTCCGCTCAGCACCTCCCAGAACTCGGTCACCGGATGATCGGGCGCAAGCTGCTGAATCTCGCCCTCGATCCGCGTTTGTGGCGGGAATTCCACAAAGATGTCAGAGCGTTCTAGAATCGCAGGGGCCAGTTCGGTCTTGCCCGGGCAATCACCACCAATGGCGTTGATGTGAACGCCCGCACCCACCATGTTGTCGGTCAGGATCGTCGCATATTGCTTGTCTGCGGTGCAGGTGGTCAGGATCTGCGCGCCTTCAATGGCCTCTTCCGGGCTGGAGCAGGACACAACCGTCAGCCCGCTGCCCGCCAGATTGGCCGCGCACTTCGCGGTGGCCTTGGGGTCAGTGTCGTACAGGCGCACCGTATCAATGCCCACGATCGCCTTCATCGCGATGCTCTGGAATTCGGACTGCGCGCCATTGCCGATCATGGCCATGGTCGTGGCCCCCTTGGGCGCCAGCACCCGCGCCACCAGTGCCGAGGTGGCGGCAGTGCGCATCGCGGTCAGCATGGTCATTTCCGACAGCAGCACCGGATAGCCGGTGGCGACATCGGCCAGCAGGCCAAAGGCGGTGACCGTTTGCAAACCGTCTGCGGTGTTCTTGGGGTGTCCGTTTACATATTTGAAGCCGTAAACCTCACCGTCCGAGGTTGGCATCAGTTCGATAACGCCCTCGGCAGAATGCGAGGCCACGCGCGGCGTCTTGTCGAACAGTTCCCAGCGGCGAAAATCGGCTTCGATATAATCGGCAAGTCCGATCAATGCGGGTTCGATCCCGATGTGATGGATCAGCTGCATCATGTGGTCGACAGAGACGAAGGGCACGAGGGCCTTTTCGGAGGGGGTCAGCATGTGCGTCTCCTTAGCTGAAAGCGCGTGTGGGGCGGTCGAAAATGCGGCGGCCAAGCGCAGAGGCGGTCAGTTCCACCATCAGCTGCGCAGTGCGGCCGCGTTCGTCCAGAAACGGATTCAGTTCGACCAGATCAAGCGAGGTCATCAGGCCGCTGTCGTGCAGCATCTCCATCACCAGATGCGCCTCGCGCACGGTGGCGCCGCCCGGAACCGTGGTGCCGACGGCAGGGGCGACAGACGGGTCGAGGAAATCGACGTCCAGCGACACATGCAACATGCCACCTGCCGCGCGCACCTTGTCGAGGAAGGCATTCAGCGGACCTGCGATGCCGTGTTCGTCAATGGCGCGCATGTCGATATAGGTGACATCGGTGTCTTGCAGCGCCGCACGTTCCGCCGGATCGACCGAGCGCAGGCCCAGCATACAGATATTGGCGTGGGGGACCGGGTGTTCGACCACCGGAAAACCGTCAAAGCCTTCGCGCCCCGCGAGATAACCCATGGGCGTGCCGTGCAGGTTGCCGGTGTCTGTGGTCTGTGGCGTGTGGTAATCGGTGTGCGCATCCAGCCACAGCACGAACAGCGGCTTGTTCTGTGCGGCGGCATGGCGGGTGGCCCCCAATACGGTGCCAAGGGCCAGCGCGTGATCGCCGCCCATGAAGATCGGAAAGCCGTCTTGCAACGCCGTTTCGCTGGCATCGGCCAGCGCCTTGGTCCAGGCAATGGTTTCGGGCAGCTTGTGCAGGCGGTCATGGGGGATGGGATCGACAGCGGCAGGGGTGACATTGCCACGATCCTGCACGGTATGACCCAGCGATTGCAGCGCGCCTGCCAGATCGGCGGTGCGATAGGCATCGGGGCCCATCAGGCACCCGGCACGGCGCTTGCCGCAATCCATCGGTGCGCCGATCAGAATACAGTTTTGGGTGGTCATTGCGGCTCTCCTGTCTTGTTATGAACAGAGATATTGCGCGAAACGGGTTGCCGGCAAGCGGCCAAAGTGATCGTATCGGGTGCAGATTGCTCGAAACGGGAGGATGACTTGGACGAAATGGACAAACGCCTGATTGCCGCCCTGCGCCATGATGCGCGTGCATCGCTGTCGGATCTGGCCTTAAGCCTTGGTGTCACCCGCACCACGGTGCGCGGGCGCATTGAAAAGCTGCAGGCACGGGGCGATATTCTGGGGTTCTCGGTTGTCCTGCGCGAGGACGCGCTGCAAGATCCGGTGCGCGGGCTGATGATGATCGGCATCGAAGGACGCGGCACCGAGCGGATCATCCGCCAGCTTCAGGGCATGAGCGCGGTGCGCCATATCCATTCGACCAACGGCCGCTGGGACGTGATCGTTGAAATCGGCACAGAGACGCTGGAAAGTTTCGACAAAGTGCTGTTCGACATCCGCCGTCTTGACGGCGTTGTGGCTTCGGAGACTTCGTTGCTGCTGTCGACGCGCAAATCCTCTTAGGGCTTGCGCAGCGCCATTAGCCAGCACCCGACCAGCACGAACGACAGGATCGCGTTCCAGCCGGCCATCGACAGGCCGCCCAGTTGCCAGACGATATCGTCGCAGCGGGTCAGCGGTGCGCTCATGATCTGGTCGAACAGCGCATCCGTGCTCATTCCCGTGATGTCGCCGGAGGTGCAGGTGGTCGGACCCTGCCACCATTTCCATTCAACGCCCGCATGATAGACGCCAAAGCCCCCGGTGACAGCGGCGCTGGCAGCGCCCAGCAGGATCAGCAGACGGTTGGGCATCCACAATGCAATTGCGCCGATGACGATGGCGACCACATGCGGATAGCGCTGCCAGTAGCACAGCTTGCACGGATGAAACCCGCCAAGGTACTGAAACCCCAGCGCGCCCAGCATCAGGGCAGTCGACCCCAGCGTTGCAATCGTGATCCAGTGGCGCTGTGTCATAGGTACCTCGTCGCGTAAAATCCGACGACCAAAAGCAACAGACATAAGGTAAAGACAAGACCCAAACGCCGTTCGATGAAATCACGAATTGGTGCGCCAAAGCGCCAAAGCAGGCCCGCAACCACGAAAAACCGGATACCGCGCGCGAGGATTGAGGTGACAATAAAGGTGCCCAGCGGCATCCCGGTCCAGCCTGACATGATCGTAATCACCTTGAACGGGAAGGGGGTGATGCCCGCGCCCAGAACCGCCCAAAAGCCGAGATCGTTAAAGCGGGTGTTGAATTCGGCCATCGCGTCGGCCTTGCCCAGCATCGCCAGAATCGGTTGCCCCAATGTGTCAAAAGCCAGCGCGCCAATGGCATAGCCCAGCAGCCCGCCCAGCACCGACGCGACCAGCGCAATGGTCGCAATCAGCCAGGCCCGCGACGGGCGGGCGATAATCATCGGGATCATCAGGATGTCCGGCGGGATCGGAAAGACCGAGCTTTCGATAAAGGCAATGCCCGCCAGCAGCCACATGGCTTTGGGGTGATCTGCCATGCGCAGAACCCAGTCGTATAACTTGCGTATCACCTGTGGCCCTCTTTGCGCCGCTTTGCCCTGCAAGACCATGCAGGACATTTCGCGTCAAGACTATGCGCTGTCGAGTGCACAGGTAAAAAGCCTCTGGACGCGCGCAAGCCGGCGCGCTAAACGGCACCTGTGAGGCCCAAGTGGCGGAATGGTAGACGCAGGGGATTCAAAATCCCCCGCCGCGAGGCGTGCCGGTTCGAGTCCGGCCTTGGGTACCACCTTACAGACAATATTTTGCTGGGCGTTTGTCGTCCCATCAACCACGCCGTTCGTGGGCGCTTGTGCTGTCGGTGGCGTGCGCTGCGTCCTGCGGCCCTTTTTCCTGACCTGAAAAACGCTTTGAAGCGCAACTGCATCCGTGCGTCAGACAGGGGGATCGGACGGCGCAACGAATCGCATTGATTTCAAGCTTTAGGGGAGATTTTGAACCAAAAGCGCAATTCAGACACAATTGGTTCTTAATTCTGAACACCTTCAATTTCCACGGGCCCTGAATTGGGGCAAAATATGGGCTTTGGTTTTTGTATTGCGTTGTTTCCCATTCGGAAACCTAAACCCTGTTCGGCGGCGCCAAAATCGCAAACTTGCACGCTAAGCATTGATTTTTTCATTTTATAGCGGAAACAATTTGGAAAACATGCGCCGCAACTGTCAGTTGATTTGCGGCGTCAAGCGGGCTTTATTGTGCAATTGTTGCTGTTTTTCCGACATTTTTCGCTTTGTTCGCCACATTGGCAATTGTATGACTGAAGGTGCCCAACTGGGGGGCGATGTCTGAAGGTCACGGGGGCGACCGCACTGAGACGCATCAATTTTGATGTGGAAGATGTGCGTGAGCCGGGTTGCTGCCGCAACACCGTATACGCATGAGGTCAAGGCTGTGCCTTGGCTACTGTACCTGCGCGTCAGGACATCTTCCCACGGCTTGTGTGTTTCGTGTGCGGCTCGCCCGACCGCCGAATGCATCGTTCTTTTCAAGGGTACGAGTTTGGTTAGTCCGCAGTGGTGCGGCGTTGGCGTGCACCACGCCTTTAGAGGAAGAGAAACGATGACATTATCCAATGATCCCAAGAGCCCTGCGGACACGCTGAAAACAATCGGTGACGGCGTGGTTGATGGCGATAACAATGCCAACGTGATCGACGCGGGTTACACAGGTGACCCCGAAGGCGACCGGATTGACAACAACGATGCGGTTCTTGCCGGTGAAACCGGTGATATGGACATTGTAGATGCGCGTGGTGGTGACGATCTGGTCAACTCTGGCGCCGATGATGACAAGGTTTTTGCAGGCGCGGGCGACGACACAGTCAACGGCGGCGCAGGGGACGATCTGGTTTACGGTGACAGCGATTACACGCGTGGCACCGACGCTGACCCCACCGCTGCGCGCGATGTCGGCAATGACGTTCTGAACGGCGATGCGGGCGAAGACACCATTTACGGTCAGGGCGGCAGCGACACCATCGACGGCGGTGCCGACAACGACCTGCTGGTCGGCGGTCAGGGCGATGACAGCATCGACGGCGGCACAGGCGACGACGTGATCTATGGTGACAGTGCGGGCGCAACACCCGAAGGATCGACTGAAACCGTGCGCGAAAGCTTTGAATGGGATCAGGCGGGCTTTGCCAACGATCAGGATCTGACGGAGTTCACCCAGAACACCGGCAACGTTGATGTAACGTTCCGCATCACCAACACGACGGGCACCACCGACACCGAGTTTTCGATCGACGAGCAGATCGTTGACGGGATCGTCGATGACGGCGCGCCTGTGGACACCCGCAGCTCGCTTGACAGTTTGACCCAAGGCCGCGGCAACGAAGCCGACTATGAACTGGCCTTTAGCAACGCGGTTGAAAACGTATCCTTCCGCGTGAACGACATTGATGGCGACGGTCTGATCCGCATCAAGGCCTATGATCTGGATGGTAACGAAATCAACGTCGACATGACCGCTGGTGCCAATCTGACACTGGTCGACACCGATGGTCAGTTCGGTGCCGACACCGCAGACAGCAACGGCGGCTATGAAGAAGATACATCAGATAATTATTCGATCCTCGTAGACATTCCGGGCCCTGTTGGCCGGATCACTATTGAACACGATCAGGACGGTTGGAACAATTCGGGTATCAAGGTGACGGATGTCTACTTTGATGCCACGGTTGACGTGCCGGCGGGTGCCGACGGCAACGATGTGCTGAACGGCGGCGACGGCGACGATATGATCTTTGGCGAAGGCGGCGATGACACGCTGACCGGCGGCGAAGGCAACGACACCCTGTCGGGTGGCGACAATGCCGACGTGATCTATGGCGGCGCAGGTGATGTGGTTGACGGCGGTGCCGGCGGTTATGACGCCAATCCAGCGCTGAACACAGACAACGACACACTGGACCTGACGGGTCAGGGATCGTTCTACATCACCGATCAGGTGGCCGACAGCAACGGCAACGGCACAAACGGCACCATCGTCTTTGTGGACGGCGACGGCACCCCGACCGGCGATACGATTGCATTTACCGAGATTGAAAACATCATCGGCGACGAAGTGAACCAGGCGCCCGACGCGATGGACGACACAGCCACCACCGAGGAAGACACCGCGGTGACAGTGGATGTTTTGGCCAATGACACCGATGGCGACGGCGATACGCTGACGATCACTTCGGCAACTGTTCCCGCGGCGCAGGGCACCGTTGAAATCGTCGGCAACCAGCTGGTGTTTACACCTGCCGAAAACTTCAATGGCGACGCGACACTGACCTATGTGGTCAGCGACGGCATGGGCGGCGAAGACACTGGTGAAGCGGTTGTGACCGTGACGCCGGTGAATGACGATCCTGTGGCAATGGATGACACGGCCACTACCGATGAAGATACGTCCGTCACTATCGACGTGCTGGCCAACGACAGCGATGTGGACGGCGACACGCTGACCGTGACATCTGCGACGGTGCCTGCCGCGCAAGGGACCGTAGAGGTTGTTGACAATCAGGTGGTGTTCACGCCGACCGACGGCTTTGTCGGTGATGCGACCGTCAGCTATGTGGTTCAGGACGGCAATGGCGGTGAAGACACCGGCGAAGCGGTCGTGACCGTGAACAACGTCAACAGCGGCCCCGATGCCGTGGACGACGCTGCCGCGACCTTTGAAGCGACGCCGGTTCTGATTGACGCCGTGGCCAATGATACCGATCCCGATGGCGACGCGCTGACAATCGTCAGTGTCTCGGTTCCTGCCGAGCAGGGCAGCGCAGCCATTCAGGACAACCGGGTTCTGTTCACACCGGCAGCAGATTTCGAAGGTGTTGCGACCATCAGCTACACGGTCGAAGACCCCGACGGGGAAACAGATACGGCTGACATTCAGGTGACAGTCAACGACGGTATCGTCAGTGGCACCGACGGTGGCGACCTGATCGACGGCGCCTATATGGGCGATCCCGGCGGCGACGTGGTGGACGGCGGCGACAACGCATTCTCGACCGATCCGGCCGAAGCCGATGATGACATCATCGACGCGGGTGCCGGTGATGACACGGTGCGCGCCGGAGAAGGCGATGATCTGGTCAATGCAGGCGACGGCGACGACACCGTTGCCGGCGGTCAGGGCGATGACACGCTGAACGGTGATGCGGGTAACGACACGTTGGCTGGCGGTGCCGGTGACGACGTGATCGACGGCGGCGAAGGCGACGACAGCATCAACGGCGGCGACGGTTCGGACACCATCTTTGGCGGTGCGGGCAACGACGTGATCAACTCCAGCGATTCCGACAACGATCTGCTGGTCGACAAGGGCTATCCAGGCCTGTTCCCCGGCGAAGAGGGCACGCCCGCAGCCGAGAACGAACGTGACTATGTTGACGGCGGCGACGGCGACGACACAATCAGCACTGGCGATGACCGCGACACCATCGTGGGTGGCACTGGCAACGACGTGATCGACGGCGGCATCGACGACGATGAGATCACCGGCGACGACGGCGACGACCGGATTGTCGGCGGCGAAGGCAATGATATCATTCTGGGCGGTATCGGCGACGACACCATCTACGCAGGCAACGATCCGCTGCTGGTGCCCGATGCGGTTAACATCGAAGACGACGGGTCCAACCCGTTCGGCCCCGATCTGCGCACCGACAATGGCCGCGACACTGTTTACGGCGGTGAAGGCAACGACGTGATCTATGGCGCCGACGACGATGACCTGCTGTATGGTGACGAAGGCGACGATTTCATCGACGGTGAAATCGACGACGACACCATCTATGGCGGCACCGGCAACGACACGCTGATGGGCGGTCAGGGCAACGACGAGATCGACGGCGGTGAAGGCGACGATTACATCAACGCGGGTCGCAATGCAGACACCGTCACCGGCGGCGCTGGCAAGGACACGATCTTTGGTGAAAACGGCGCCGACCTGTTGATGGGTGGCGACGGCGACGACTGGATTGACGGCGGCACCGGTGACGACACATTGGACGGCGGTGATGGCGATGACATGATCGTCGGCGCAACCGGTGACGACGTGATGACCGGCGGTGCTGGAAACGACACCATCGACGGCGGCAATGGCGGCGACGATCTGATGTCTGGCGGCGCCGATCGCGACACCTTCCTGAACGCCAATGCGGGTGACACCGTGGACGGCGGCACCGACGGTGACGACTTTGACACGCTGGATCTGACGGGACGGGGTGCCTACGAATTCGTGACACGCACTGTGGATGATGATGGCGACTCTACCTCGGGCACCATCCGCTTTATCAACGGTGACGGCACCGATGGAGGTACACTGGACTTTGCCGAGATTGAATCGATCATTCCCTGCTTTACCCCCGGCACCCTGATCGCCACGCCAAAAGGCGAGCGTCGTGTCGAGGATCTGCAAGTCGGCGACCGGGTCATCACCCGCGACAACGGCATCCAGGACATCCGCTGGGTGGGTCAAAAGTCGATGACAGGCGCCGAGTTCGAGCGTGCCCAGCACCTTAAGCCGGTCCTGATCCGTCAGGGTGCGCTGGGGGGCGGTCTGCCCGAGCGTGACATGATGGTTTCGCCCAACCACCGGGTTCTGGTGGCCAACGACAAAACCGCGCTTTACTTCGAAGAGCGTGAGGTTCTGGTCGCGGCCAAGCACCTGACCGGTCTGGAAGGGGTCGATATTGTTGACGTCAGCGCAACAACCTACATCCACCTGATGTTTGACCAGCACGAAGTGATCCTGTCGGACGGTGCCTGGACCGAAAGCTTCCAGCCTGGCGATCTGACACTGGCAGGTATCGGCAATGCGCAGCGCAACGAACTTTTCGAGCTCTTCCCCGAGCTGAAAACGCGCGAAGGCATCGACGCATACACGTCGGCGCGCCGGTCCCTGAAAAAGCACGAGGCGGTCCTTTTGACCAAGTAAGCGCGCCTCGCGCCATCTGAACATATGCAGCACATGAGTCGCCGGTGTGGCCCCAGGCCACACCGGACGAGAAGGGCGACGCAGGGGGCTGTGTCGCTTTTCGCGTTAATGCACCCTTCGATGGCAAAACTGTTTCTGCTTGGGAAATTGCGCCACAAGAAGATGCCTCAACTAGGGCAAGAATATGATGAATTTGCCGATTTCTTGAACGATTGCCGTGTACTTTGGTCCATTGAAGAGTAGATAGATACCCAAGGCGCGCGTGGGGGCGTGGCGCTGGATGTATGTACTTTGAACAGTAAAGGCAGAGCTGCCGTGGCCGTTATCACTGGAACCAGCAACAACGATACCCTTCAGGGCGGACCGGATGACGATGTCATCTCGGGCCTGAACGGACAGGATCTGATCTCGGGCGAGGGGGGCAATGACAGCATCTCTGGCGGAGATGGAGACGATACCATTTTTGGCGATGCCGGCGCGGGCACTGCCCCCGGCGTGGATGCCTCACCGCTGAATCTGGACATCAACAATGTCGTGTCCCAAAGCTATCATGGAAACAATGCCGGCATTAACGATTATGCCGTTTACAGCAATGTGGCGACACTGGCAGATGGCACACCGATTTCGGGCCGTCTGATCCTGGTGTCCAAGTCCGACAGCAAAATGACGGTTGATCTGACGGGCGACAGAGGCTCGGAAATCGTGCTGAACGGGCATGGCATTGGTGACAAAGCCAGCTTTCGTTTCGAGTTTTTCGATCCCGCCACCGGCCAGCCCGTGGCGCTGAATTCGGTGGCCACATTCAATGATCTGGACAGCAACAAAGGCGCTGACCAAGAGGCCGTTACGCTGGACGCGTCCAGCTTTTCCGCCTTTGGTGTATCGCCGGATTCGGTGCTGAACATTGTGCAGGGGGCAGGCACCGTCACCGCCGAAGGGCGCGGGAACAACCAGCCCGATGACCAACAGGCCTGGTTCAGTGCGCAGTTCGAGAACCGAAATTTCATCGAATTCACCTTGGAATCGCGGGATTCGGACTCGGGCTTTACCTTTTCCGGCGATCTGATCGACAATGCGGTGGTAACGCCGATTATCGCGGGCGACGACACCATCGACGGTGGTTCAGGTCAGGACGTGATTTTTGGGCAGGGTGGCAATGACGTGCTGTCTGGCGGCGACGGCGATGACATGCTGGACGGCGGCGAAGGCGACGATGTGCTGGACGGCGGTCAGGGGCAGGACACTTTGATCGGTGGCGCAGGCAACGATACGTTGTCCGGCGGCACCGGCGACGACAAAATGTATGGTGGCGAAGGGCAGGACACCTTCGTGCTTGGCCCCAACAACGACCATGCCGAAGGCGGCACCGGCAACGACCGGTTCACATTTGACGGGATCGGCAACCATACCATCATCGGTGGCGAAGACGCAGATGGCAGCGATATCGACGTGATCGACCTGACCGGCGTGCGGGCCAATGTGTTTACTGATGGCCCCGGAACAGAGTCGGGGCGGATCGAGTTTCTGGATGACCACGGCAACATTTCGGGTCGCACCGTATATTCGGAGATCGAACAGATCATCGTGTGTTTCACACCCGGCACCATGATTGCGACCGACAGGGGCGAGGTGGCCGTCGAGGCGCTGAAGCCCGGTATGCGCGTGTTCACACGCGACAACGGGCTGCAAGAATTGCGCTGGACCGGACGCCGCGACCTGGGCCGTGCAGAGCTGGAAGCGACGCCGGAATTTAACCCGGTTCTGATCCGTCAGGGCGCTTTGGGACGTGGATTGCCCGACCGTGACATGCTGGTCAGCCCGAACCACCGCATGCTGATCACATCCGATCTGGCGGCGTTGATGTTTGATGATCGTGAAGTGCTGGTTGCAGCCAAGCACCTGACAACCATGGAAGGTGTGGACATCGTTCAGGCGAACAGCGTCAGCTATATCCACCTGATGTTCGACCACCACGAAGTAATCCTGGGTGATGGCACCTGGACCGAAAGCTTTCAGCCGGGCGACCTGTCCTTGCGTGGCATCGGTTCCGAGCAACGTCAGGAAATCCTGTCGTTGTTCCCCGAGCTTGAGACGGTTGAGGGTCTGGAAGGGTACACATCGGCCCGCCGGTCGCTGAAAGCCTTCGAGGTCCGCTCGCTTTTGGGTTAATCTCTGCGGGCACGCCAGTTGGCCCACTCTTCGGGCGTGTCCAGATCATTGCGCGCATGGTTGCCTGTCAGGGCAACCAGCGCGACCTTGTTACCGGCATTCTTGACAATCGACTGCCCGCCATTGTCGCCTGTCAGCTTTGCAAACTCTGCAAATAGTGACTTTGCAAATACGATGGGATGGCCCGCACGCCCGTCAGATGTCGTGCCGCGCCAGATCAGTTTTTCTGAATTCATATCAACGGATTGTATGACTTTCTTTAAGTCATCTGAAGTCAGGTCCGGCAAGTCTCCCAACAGCAAAAGCACCGCTTGGGCATCGTCCGGCAAGGCGGAAAAGGCCGTGCGCAGCGATGCGCCCATCCCCTCGGCAGCACTGGCCACTGGCACCGCTGTCACGTCCAATCCGCGGATCGCGCCATAGCGATCATGCGGCGCAGGTGGCAGGGCCACATAGACCCGTTCGCAAACCTGCCGCGCGATCCGGCATTGCCGCCGGACCAGCGGTTCGCCGTCTACGTCTTGCAGCAGTTTGTCGGTGCCGCGCATGCGCGACGATTGCCCAGCGGCAAGAACGATGGCGGGGATATTGCTAAGCTGACCCATGGGGCCATCATACTCAGCCCCGCATCCGTGCGCCATCGGCATCAAAGGGCGGGGTCAGCGTGACTGTAGCGGGGCGCATCTGTCCAAGGATTTCAATTTCTACCTTCAAACCGTCCGCGATGGCCTCTCTTGGCAAGAACCCTTGGGCAATTGACGTGCCGGTATGGTGCGAATAGCCACCAGAGGTGCAGAACCCCACAACCTCGCCGTCCAGCCAGATCGGTTCGTAGCCCTGCACATCTGCATCGTCCGCGTCGACCGCAAAAGCCACCAGCCGGCGCGCAGCCCCCTTGGCGCGCTCGGCCTCGGCGGCGGCGCGGCCAATGAATTTGGTATTTTTCTTGAAGTTGATGAACCGGTCCAATCCGGTCTCGGCGGCCGTGTAGTCGGGCGAGAACTCGGCCATCCAGCTGCCGAAATGCTTGTCCAGCCGCAGCGACATCATCGCACGCATGCCAAAGGGCACCATGCCGTGCGGCAGGCCTGCATTCCATAGGGTCCACCAAAGGGCGCGCTGGCCCATCGGGTCGCAGTAGATTTCATAGCCCAGGTCGCCGGTATAGCTGACCCGCTGCACAATGCAGTCGGTCATGCCCACGGTCATGCGGCGCACGTCAAGGAATTTCATGTCCGAAATATCGGCCAGCGTGCAGGCGGCCAAAACGTCCCGCGCTTTGGGGCCTGCGATCTGGAAGCCGTTGCGTTTGTCACTGATGTTCTCAACATGAACACCATCTTCCAAGTGGCTGTTAAACCATCGGAAATGGTAATTCTGACTGCCATAGGATGCAGTCAGCAGGAATTCTTTTTCGCTCAGGCACGACATGGTGAAATCACCAATCAACTTGCCCTTTTCCGACAGCATCGGCGTCAGCGACAACCGCCCCGGCTGCGGCACGCGGCCCGCCATGATCCGGTCCAGCCAGGCCCGCGCGCGCGGGCCGGTGACGCGGTATTTGCCAAAGTTGTGCACCTCGTTGATGCCCACACCATCGCGCACCCCGCGCACCTCGCGCGCGGTGGCGTCAAAGGCGTCCGAGCGTCTGAAAGATGGGGTTTCATAGCTCGGCTCGCCCTCCTGGGCAAAATAGTTCACCACCTCTAGCCCGTATTGCTGGCCCCAGACCGCGCCCATGTCCGAAAAGATATCATACATCGGCGTGGTACGGTTGGGACGCGCGGCGGGCAGTTCTTCGTTGGGATAGCTGACGGAGAACCGTTTCTGATAGTTCTCGATGACCTTGGGCAGGGTATAGCCGGGGCTGATCCAGTCGCCAAAGCGGGCCACATCCATGGCCATCACGTCACGCTCCGGCTCGCCTTCGATCATCCATTGCGCCAGCGTCAGGCCGACGCCGCCGCCCTGGGAAAAGCCCGCCATGACACCGCAGGCCGACCAATAGTTGCGCACGCCGGGCACGGGGCCGACCAGCGGGTTGCCATCGGGGGCAAAGGTAAAGGGCCCGTGGATCACCGATTTGACACCTGCGGTTTCCAGCGCCGGAAAGCGTTTGTAGGCAAAGGCGATGCTGTCCTCGATCTTGTCGAAATCATCGGGCAGCAGTTCATGGCCAAAGGTCCACGGCGTGCCGTTCACCGCCCAGGGGCGGCAGGGTTGTTCGTAGAATCCGATGCACAGCCCGCGTCCTTCCTGCCGCAGATAGCTTTCGCCGGCGGGGTCCATCACATGCGGGTGTTCGCCGCCCGCGTTCACGATGTCGGCGATCATCGGCACCTCTTCGGTGACGATATACTGGTGCTCCATCGGGTGAAGGGGGAAATAGATGCCCGCCATCGCGCCCACTTCGCGCGCCCACAGACCGCCCGCATTGACGATATGTTCGGCGTGGATCGTACCCTGATCGGTAACCACATCCCATGTGCCGTCGGGGCGCTGGTTGGTTTCGGTCACCATTGTATGGGTCCGGATCGTGGCACCGCCCATGCGCGCGGCCTTGGCATAGGCGTGGGTGGTGCCCGAGGGGTCAAGGTGGCCATCAAGCGGATCATACAGGCCGCCGATGATCCCCGCGATATTGGTCACGGGCGCGATTTTGGCGATTTCTTCAGGGGTGACAATCTCGGTCTCCAGCCCCATGAACCGGTGCTTGGCCCGCTCGGCCAGCAGCATGTCGAACCGGTCCTGATTGTCGGCCAGCGTGATGCCACCCACATGGTGCAGCCCGCAGGACATGCCGGTGATCTCTTCCAGTTCTTTATACAGACGGATCGTATAGCCCTGAAGGGCGGCCATATTGGTGTCGCCGTTCAGCGTGTGAAATCCGCCCGCCGCGTGCCATGTGCTGCCCGAAGTCAGCTCGGACCGTTCGATCAGCATCACATCGGACCAGCCGAGTTTTGTCAGGTGATAGAGCACAGAGGCGCCCACAACGCCCCCTCCGATAACGGCGACGCGGGTGGTGGTTTGCATGGGGCAGCCTCCGGCAGTGATGTTGGATCGGGTCAAGTTTAGGAGCGCGCAGAAGGTGGGCTGGCCCGTTTGCGACAACTATTGTCGTTTGCGCGGGTCGGACGGGCGTATCGGGGCGCTGCCCCGGACCCCGGAGTTTGTCTGGCAAGATGAAGGGATTTATTTCTGCGCTTGGTGTCTGGCCGACATCGGGCGTCGGAAACGATCAATCCTGCGTGGGGCAAGACGGCAGGCTGGACGCAGCAATTTTATCAACGAGGCTACACCATGCGCACCCATGCCCAAGCTGTCGTGATCGGCGGCGGCGTTATCGGATGTTCGATCCTGTACCATCTGGCCAAGCTGGGCTGGCGCGATGTGGTGTTGCTGGAACGCGACGAGCTGACCTCGGGCAGCACATGGCATGCGGCGGCCAATATTCACGGGCTGCACGACAGCACCAACATCAGCCGTATCCAGCATTACACGATGGGTCTGTATAAAGAGCTGGAACAGGAAACGGGGCAGGGTTGTGGCGTGTTCCAGCCCGGATCGCTGTATTTGGCACAGACCGAGGCCCGCGAGCATCAACTGCGGTTGCAGGCGGCCAAGGCCAAACTCTATGGCATGAACTTTTCCGAAGTGGATCGCGACGAAGCGGAACGGTTGCACCCGCTGGTAAACTTCGACGGCATTCGCTGCATCATGTGGGAGCCCGAGGGCGGCAATGTCGACCCTTCGGGCGTGACCCATGCCTATGCTGCGGGCGCGCGGGCGATGGGGGCCGAGATTGTGCGGTTTTGCCCCGTCACGGGCACAGAGCAGCAGGCAGATGGAACATGGATCGTGCGCACCGAACAGGGTGATATTGCAACGCCCTGGGTGGTGAACGCTGCGGGGCTGTGGGGGCGAGAGGTGGCCGCGATGGCGGGTCTGGCGCTGCCGTTGCAACCGACCGAGCACCAGTATTTCGTGACCGAGACAATTGCCGAGATTGCTGCCCTGGACCGCCGGTTGCCCTCGGTCGCGGACCGTGACGGCGAATATTACTTGCGCCAGGAGGGCAAGGGGCTGCTGGTGGGCGCCTATGAGAAAGACATGCGGTTCTGGGCCGAGGACGGCACGCCGCAAGGGTTCGGCCACGAGCTGTTTGCAGACGATCTGGAGCGGATCGAGGACAACATGATGCGCGCGATCGACCGTGTGCCGGTGGTGGGCACGGCGGGCGTCAAACGTGTGATCAACGGGCCGATGATCTGGTCGCCCGACGCCAATGTCTTGTTCGGGCCGGTGCCGGAACTGCGCGGGTATTTCTGCTGTAACGGGATCATTCCGGGGTTTTCGCAGTCGGGGGGCATGGGCCTGTTGGCCGCGCAGTGGATCATCGAGGGTGAGACGCAATACGATATGTTCGCCTGGGATATGGCACGGTTTGGCGACTGGGCGGACAAGGCCTTTACCAAGGCGCGGGTGCGGGACCAATACGCCAACCGTTTCAAAATCCATTTCCCCAACGAGGAACGCAGCGCAGGGCGACCTGCGCGCACGCGGCCTGTTTACGGGATGCAGGGGCAGATGGGGGCTGTCTTTGGCCTGAATGCCGGGTGGGAACATCCGCTGTGGTTTGCCGATGCGCCCGGTGCGCAGGATACCGAGGGGTTCACGCGGCAGAACTGGTGGGGGCCTGTGGGGACGGAATGCCGGATGCTGCGGGAACGGGCGGGGATCATCGACATCTCGAACTTTGCCAAATACCGCTGCAAGGGCGCGGGGGCCGAGGCATGGCTGAACGCGGTCTTTGCCAACCGGATGCCCACAGTGGTCGGGCGGTCGTGCCTGACGCCGCTGATCGGCAAGCGGGGCGGGATTGCGGGGGATTTCACCGTGACGCGGTTGGGCGCGGATGAGTTCTGGGTGATCGGCTCGGGCATGGCGGAACGCTATCACCAGCGGTTTTTCCGTGCCGTGCCGCTGCCCGATGGGACCAGCTTTGAAAGCATGACCGAGGCAATGTGCGGCTTCAACGTGGCGGGGCCGCGCAGCCGCGCGCTGTTGCAGCGGCTGACCAATGCCGCGCTGGAGACAGTGGATTTTCCATTCATGCGGTCGCAGTGGATTGAACTGGCCGGTGTGCAGGTGCTGGCGCTGCGGGTGTCGTTTACCGGTGATCTGGGGTGGGAGTTGCATTGCCGCGCGCAAGATCAGGCGCAGCTGTATGCGGCGTTGATCGACGCAGGCAAAGATATGGGGGCCGGCCCCGTGGGCAGCCGTGCGCTGATGAGCCTGCGGATCGAAAAGGGCTATGGTTCGTGGGGGCGCGAGTATAGCCCGGAATACTGGCCGCAAGAGGTGGCGCTTGAGCGGCTGTGCAAGATGGACAAGACATTTTTGAACAGCGATGCGCTGGCCAAGACGCTGGCGCAGCCTGCGCGGGAACGGCTGGTGTTGCTGGCACTTGATGCCGCAGACACCGACGCCTCTCAGGCCGATGCCACAGGCGGCGAGCCGATTTTTCGCGACGGGCAGGGCATCGGGCGTGTGACTTCGGGGGCCTATGGCTATTGGGTGGGGATGTCGCTGGCCTTGGGCTATGTCAAAGATGCCGGTGCGGGGGATCAGGTGGATGTGATGGTGCTGGGCCGACCGCACCGTGCCACGATCCTTGAGGCGCCGCCCTTTGACCCCGATGGTACGCGGTTACGCGCCTAAACGCTTGCGAACCCCTTGATTGGATGCGCCTATTGTATAGGACTATCGTCTGAACCGATTTGAGGGATCCGCATGCGCGCACCGCTTCATCCCAGACAGAGCGAACGGCTGGCACATCTGCGCAAGCTTGGGATTCTGGACACCAGGACAGAACAGCAGTTCGATGAAGTCGTTGATCTGGCTGCCCGAATTTGCGAGGTGCCGATTTGCCTGATCTCGCTGGTGGATGAGAACCGCCAATGGTTCAAGGCGCGCGTCGGGCTGGATGTTGCGCAGACCGATCTGGACCGTTCGATTTGCAGCCATGTGATCTTGCAGGGTGATCTGGTCGAGATTTCCGACACCACACAAGATTTGCGCACGGCGGACAATCCGCTGGTGACCGGGGCCGATCATATCCGGTTTTACGCAGGCGTGCCGTTGATCTCGGATGATGGGTTGCCGGTTGGGACATTGTGCGTTCTGGACACCAGGCCGCGCAGCCTGACCGAATTGCAACGCAGCACGCTGCGGGTGCTGGGCGCACAGTTGATGCGCCAGTTTGAACTGCGTCTTGCGCTGCATCAGGCCGAGGTTTTGCGCGGCGAGATTGACCACCGCGTCAAGAATTCGCTGCAAACCGTGTTGTCGGTGGTGCGCATGTACAAGTCGCGCGTCGATAATGCCGTGGCGACCGAAGCACTGGCGGCGGTCGAACGGCGCATTGATGCGGTGGCCATGCTGCATCAGGAGCTGTATCAGACCAGCCAGTCGAACCGCGTGGCTCTACAACCCTATCTTGAGCGTGTGGCCTCCTTGCTCGAGGCATCGGCGCCGTCGAATGTGCGTCTGGACATCACCGTGTGCCGGGCGCAGATCCTGCCCTCGGTGGCTGCCAATATCGGCATGATTATCAGTGAATTTACCGCCAATGCGATCAAACACGCCTTTCCCGACGGGCGGCGTGGCACGGTGACCGTCACGGTTGAACAAAGCGACGAGACTGCGGGGCTTCTGGTGCATTGTCGTGACGATGGCATCGGCAGCGCAAATCCGGCCGAGGAAAGCGAAGTGACCCGTCTGGGGCAACGCCTGATGCAGGCGGCAGCCATCCAGATCGGGGCCGAATTTTCGCTGATGGCGCAATCAGACGGCTATCACCTGAACATGCAGGTGCCGCTGAAAGATGCGCCTAGCGCCGAATTAGCGGCCGAATAGCAAGGGCGGCAATGCGGTTGCCGTCGCGCGCGGTCACTTCGAACCGGAAGCCGTGGAACGAAAACACCTGTCCCACTTCGGGGATCATTTGTGCCTCGTGGATCACCAGACCGGCAACGGTGTTCGCCTCGTCATCGGGCAGCGACCATTCGGTTGCGCGGTTCAGGTCGCGGATGGTCATAGATCCGTCGACGATAAACTGGCCGTCATCGCCACGGGTCACCGGATGGTCGGCGTCGGGGTCGAATTCATCGGTGATCTCGCCCACGATCTCTTCCAGGATATCTTCAAGCGTGATCAGACCCTGAAGGCTGCCGTATTCATCCACCACCAGCGCGAAATGGGTGTTCAGACGCAGGAACTGGCGCATCTGATCATCCAGTGTGGTGGTTTCCGGCACGAAATAGGGGGCTGTCGCCACATCCAGAATGTTGAATGATTTGAGCGCCTTGGCGTCACCGTCCGGCCCGCCGACGATCTTGTACATCGCGCGCAGCAGGTCTTTGGCGTGTACCACGCCAATGATGTTTTCCACATCATCGCGATACAGGGGCAGGCGGGTGTGGCTGGATTTCAGGCACTGTTCAAAGATGGTTTCCGGATCGTCTTGCGCATCGATCATCTCGATGCCCGAACGGTGCAACATGATCTCTTCGACCATACGGTCGCCCAGATCCAGCGCGCCCAAAATCCGGTCGCGGTCTTCTTTTTCAACCACACCTTCCGAATGGCCCAGATGCAGTGCGCCGGCAATCTCTTCGCGCACGGCGAGCACGTTGCTGTTGGGATCAATGCGCACGCCAAAGATGAACAACACACCGCGCACGAAATAACGCACAGCCGCGACGATGGGCGAAAACACCAGAATAATCAGCGCAATGGGCCGCGACACGGCGGCGGCCGCGCTTTCGGCATTGGTGATGGCATAGGTCTTGGGCAGCACCTCGGCAAAGACCAGCACCAGCAGCGTCATCACCAGCGTCGCCAGCGCCACGCCGCTTTCGCCAAACACGCGGGTGAACAGGGCAGTGGCCATCGAGGCCGCCAGAATGTTCACCAGGTTGTTGCCCAGCAGCACCGATCCGATCAGCCGTTCATTGTCTTCGGTGATTTTCAGTGCGCGTTGGGCCCCGCGCGAGCCCTTGTCGGCCTGGCTGCGCAGTTTCCCGCGCGATGCGGCGGTCAGGGCGGTTTCCGAGCCCGAGAAAAAACCGGAGAGGAAAAGAAGAAACAGGATGATCCCGCAGGTTATCCAGAAAGCGCTGTCCAGCGTTGCAGAAGAAGGGTCCATTGGTAAGACTGTGTTCCTTGAAGGTTCATAGGGTTATGGGGGCGATGGCCCGCGCATTCAAGGGAAGGCTGTCAGATCAATATACCGGATTCGACACAACGGGGACGATCAGGGGCGTTTTTTGCGGATTGCCCCCCTTTTGTATCGGTCCTGACCCTAGGGGTCGTTCCGCGATGTCTTTCCCGACACTTTGCGGGGGGCGTCGCCCGCTAACGGGTGATGCTCCAGCACCAGTTCGGTCAGGCGCGCGTCCAGCACATGGGTATAAATTTCCGTGGTGGCGACATCGGCATGGCCCAGCAGCGCCTGAATCGAACGCAGATCGGCGCCGCCCGCCAGCAGGTGCGTCGCAAAAGCGTGCCGCAACGTGTGCGGCGTAACCTTCTCTGGCGATACGCCACCCGCCACTGCAAATTCCTTGATCATCAGATAAAAGCGATGGCGCGTCAGATGCCCCGCCACCCCGCGCGAGGGGAACAGAAACCGCGATGCGGGCTTGCCCCTGGCCTTGCCGGCCTCTTCGGCCTGATCGCGTGTTTTCAGCCAGTCGGTCAAAGCGGCGCGGGCAGGGGGCGACAGCGGCACGATGCGTTCCTTGCCGCCTTTGCCAAGGATCAGCAACATGCGCGGATCGCCACGCGCGGCGCTGACGGGCAGGCCCACCAGCTCGCTGACGCGCATGCCGGTGGCATAGAGAAGCTCCATCAGACAGGTGTTGCGCGTGCTGTCGGCGGCGTTGCGCCCCGAGCTGCGGGCGGCCTCCAGCAACCGGTCAACTTCTGCGATGTCCAGTGTCTTGGGCAGGCGTTTGTCCTGTCCGGGCCCCGAAATCTGGATTGCAGGGTTTTCCGCGCGCCATCCTTCTTCAAAGGCAAAGCGGTACATCTGCTTGATCGACGACAACCGCCGTGCGCGGGTGGATTTGGCCAGACCCTGTTCGTCGCAATAGACCAGATAGGCCTCGATGTCGGCCTGTTTCACGGTGTCAAAGGTGCGTCCCTGTCGGGTGGCCCAGGCGGCAAAATCCTTCAGATCGCGCCCATAGGCCAGCAGGGTGTTCTGCGCAGCCCCCAATTCAGCAGCCTGCGCCTCGATAAAGGTGGAAATCCAGCGGTCGGTTTCGGCGCTCATAAGGCGGGCCTTAGCATGATTTGCAGGGCGGCCCGGCGGGCGTTGTCCTCCAGCCCCAATGCGCGCAGGGTGGCAAGCCCCTGACGCAGGGCGCCGGGATCGCCCTTGCTGCCTTCGTTCACCAGCTCAAGCGCACCCAGCAACGCGCGACCCAGCTTGCCGGTGCGCGCCATGCCGATCAGCGTGGCGTCGGGCGGGGCACCGGCAAAGGCGTCGGCCAGTGCCTTTTCCATGGGTCCGTTAGGCTGCGCATCGCTGGTATCGCCCCGCGCAAGCGCGACCAAAAGCGGGGCGCGGGCTGCGGCCTGCGGGTACTTGGTGGCTGCCAGCTCATATGCTGGCGACAGCAGCGTGGTTTCAAATGCGGCGGCGGTGGCGGCGCGGTCCTTTAGCTCGGGAAGACGATCGCCAAAGAGGTTGGCAAAATGCACGGCCAGACCGGCCGCCTGCATTTCGCGCCACGCGGCCGGCAGGGTTTTGGCCACAGCTTCGGCGCTGTTGCTGTCCAGCGCGGTTTCAAAACGTTGCACGGCACGCACACGCTCCCACAGACCGCCAGAAGCTGCGGGCTGACGGTCGGTGTAGATGCCCAGCAAACGGTTGTCGGCGACAGCTCCGGTCTGCGCCAAGCGTTCGACCGCCAGCAATTGCGACCGCCAGCCTGCGATCTCGCGCAGATCGGCATTGGCATAGATGCGCGGCCACAGAGTAGTGGCTATCGGCGTGCCGATGGATTCGTAAACGCGAAAGGCCAGCGGATCGGGCTGGGCGGGTGTCGGCAGATCGGCCTCGCCCTCGAACAGGTCGGGGTCAAGGAAACGTTCCAGCATATCGGCTTGTGCTTCGCTCATGCTGCCCAGCACCCGCGCGGTGCCCAGCAACAAAACGGCGGTGTCCCAATCCCCTGCGCGTGCGGTGCAAAACACCCGCGCGGCGTAACCGGGGGCCAGAGACGGCTTGGCCATGACCCTGGCACAGGCGGCGTCTTCGGTGCCCGCCAGAAGGCTGGCGTCGAAAAAGCGGGCAAAGACGGCGGCAGACGATTCGGGGCCGATCTGCTCCAGAAGCGCCAGGGCAGGGTCGAGCGCACCCAATTGCAGCAGGGCGTCGACACGGGCCAGATTAAAAGCCTCGTCATGCACCGATGGCGGCAGCGCCTCGGCCAGCAGCAGCGTGTAAAACAGCGACTGGGCGGCGGGCAGGCGAATGGATTTGGTGGCGCGTATCGCCTCGGCCAGCTCGAAACCGTCCGAGCCTGTCCACAGCGTATCGGGCAGGCCGGTGATCGACGCAGGGGCCAGTCCCACACGCCGCGCTGCCGGACCATCCAGCGGCGCAACCGTGATTGCGGGCACATTGCCGCTGGGCGCAACGGCGGGTTCGCTGGTTATCGGGCGGGTCTGAACGGCAGGTGTTGGCGCGTTTCGGTCCAGCCAGTCGATCACCGACAGGGGTGCCTCTTGTGCCAAAGCCGTGCCGATAGGCGAAACCGCGCCCATCAGAAGACCCAGCCAAATTGCGCTAACCTTAATCGGCATCGAGGGTCACGGGCACGCGTACTTCGTTTTGCGGCGGGTCAAAGTCCGCGCCGAAAAACGGGCCGGCATAGGCATAGACCACCAAGCCGATAAGTCCCAGAATAATTAGATATATCAAGTATTTGATCAGTCGTCCCATAAATTTGCCTGCCCCGGGTCTTTTGATTTTGACCAACTTATATATGGCCTTTTCTGCAATATCACGTCATTCAACGGAATATGAGCGAAATTCAGCAATCAACGTCAGACAGTTCGTCAGATTCTGTGCAATTTGCACTGCACAAGACCGTTGTCATGGTCGGAATGATGGGCGCAGGAAAAACCGCAGTGGGCAAGGTGCTGGCGGCAAAACTGGGCGTGCCCTTTATCGACAGCGATCACGAAATCGAAACCGCGGCAAACATGACCGTTCCCGAAATCTTTGAACGCGACGGCGAGCCGTTCTTTCGGGTCAAGGAAACGCAAGTGATCTCGCGCCTGCTGGACAATTCCCACGGGATTCTGTCGACCGGTGGCGGCGCGTTCCTGAGCGCTGAAAACCGCCAGAACATTTCACAACGCGGCGTATCAGTGTGGCTGAACGCTGACCTTTCGCTGTTGTGGCATCGTGTCCGTTACAAGGACACGCGCCCGTTGCTGCGCAGTGCTGACCCCAAGGGCAGGCTGACCGAACTGTATGAAGCGCGCGTGCCGATCTACAAACTGGCCGATCTTCATGTGCCCTCCAAACCCTCGTACAGCATTGAAGAGATGGCGGAACGGGTGATTGCGGCGCTGTTGACGCGGCCTGATGTTCTGGAGAAACTGGATGCTTGAAACTGTACATGTCGACTTGCCGGGGCGCGCCTATGACGTGTTGATCGGCACCGGACTGCTGGGCGACGCAGGCACCCATATCGCACCTTTGCTGAAACGCGCGCGGGTTGTGGTGATTTCGGACGAAACCGTGGCGGGGCTGCACCTTGGGGCCTTGCAGGACGGGCTGCGCGGCCATGGCATCGACTGCGCTGCCATGTCCCTGCCTGCGGGCGAAGCCACCAAAAGCTGGCCACATCTGATGAGTTGCGTTGACTGGCTGCTGGATCAAAAGGTCGAGCGCGGCGATATCGTCGTGGCCCTGGGGGGCGGCGTGATTGGCGATCTGGTCGGCTTTGCCGCCGCGATCCTGCGGCGCGGGGTGCGCTTTGTGCAAATGCCCACGTCGCTGCTGGCACAGGTCGACAGTTCGGTGGGCGGCAAGACGGGAATTAACTCCCGGCATGGCAAGAACCTGATCGGCGCGTTCCACCAGCCCAGCCTGGTGCTGGCCGATGTTGACCTGTTGGGCACGCTGCAACCGCGCGATTTTCTGTCTGGCTACGGCGAGGTCGTGAAATACGGCTTGCTGGGCGATGCTGCATTTTTTGAGTGGCTTGAAGGGCAGGGGCCGGCATTGGCCGCAGGTGACGTGCGCGCGCGCATCGAGGCGGTGCGCCGCTCGGTGCAGATGAAAGCCGACATCGTCGTGCGCGACGAAACCGAACAGGGCGACCGTGCCCTCCTGAATCTTGGCCATACCTTTGGCCACGCACTGGAATCTGCCACGGGTTATTCCAGCCGCCTGCTGCACGGCGAAGGTGTTGCGGTGGGCTGTGCGATGGCTTTTGAACTGTCGGCGCGCCTGGGCCTGTGCAGTCAGGAAGATCCAAGTCGCGTCCGCGCGCATCTGCGCGACATGGGCATGAAGACCAATCTGGCCGACATCGACGGCGCATTGCCGGGGCCACAAGCGTTGCTCGCGCTGATGGGGCAGGACAAGAAGGTGGTGGATGGCCAGCTGCGCTTTGTGCTGGCGCGCGGCATCGGTGATGCCTTTGTCACGTCGGATGTTCCGGCGCAGACGGTTCTGGAGGTTCTGCGCGACGGCTGAGCGGCGCGCAGAACCAAAAGCTTAGAACGGGATTTCGTCGTCCAGATCACGCGAAGGCGTCGGCGCATTGCCACCACCCGACGACGGCCCACCATAACGATCATCCGACGGGCCGCTGTCATAGCTGGAGCCGCCACCGCCGCCATAGTTCCCACCGCCGCCACCGCCGCCGCCGGGACCATCCAGCATGGTCAGCGTGCTGCCGAACCCTTGCAGAACGACCTCGGTCGAATAGCGGTCCTGACCGGACTGGTCCTGCCATTTGCGGGTCTGCAACTGGCCTTCGATATACACTTTCGAGCCCTTTTTCAGGTACTGCTCGGCCACGCGCACCAGACCTTCGCTGAAGATTGCAACCGAATGCCATTCGGTGCGCTCTTTGCGTTCGCCGGTGTTACGGTCTTTCCATGTTTCTGAGGTGGCGATGCGCAGGTTGCACACCTTGCCGCCATTCTGGAAACTGCGCACTTCGGGATCGCGGCCCAGATTGCCGATTAGGATCACTTTATTAACTGAGCCAGCCATGTTGTCCTCTCACTCATTCGTACCCGCGCGGGCGATTCCCGAACGGTCGTGACAACCTACAGATTGGTCGGAACATGGTAAACACAAGGCTAATGGTTATCCGAACCAAAGGGGTGGCCCAAAGCGTCGATTTTTGTATAGTGTCGTAATGGGTAAAATCAGAGCCGTGCGGGCTCGGTATCTCG
Source organism: Pseudosulfitobacter sp. DSM 107133 (assembly GCF_022788695.1). Classification (NCBI taxonomy): domain Bacteria; kingdom Pseudomonadati; phylum Pseudomonadota; class Alphaproteobacteria; order Rhodobacterales; family Roseobacteraceae; genus Pseudosulfitobacter; species Pseudosulfitobacter sp. DSM 107133. Next base: position 2,243,011 of record NZ_CP085154.1, on the reverse strand, counting down.
GGGGCGGAAAGTTATGCGCGCAATGATTTCAGCGCTGGTGATCGGTGCGACCATGGCAGGGGCAGCCCATGCCGACGTATTTTCGTCGCGCAGTCGCAGCAAGCTGTTCGGATCGCAGTTGAAAGTGTTGGATTCGCGCGCGTCGCAGCAATACACGGCCTCGGTCAAATTGCAGCCACCCAAGGTGAACACACCAACCAAATGGGACGTGAACCCGGCCTATAGCGGCAAGTACAAAGGTGTTTATCTGGTCGCCGCGCGCGAAGCCGCGCGTCGACATGGCGTGCCCGAAGATTTGTTCCTGCGGCTGATCCAGCAGGAATCCGGCTGGAATCCGCGTGCCAAATCGCACAAGGGAGCCCTGGGGCTGGCACAGCTGATGCCCGCCACAGCACGCCGTTTGCGCGTCGATCCCAGCGATCCGCACGAAAATCTGGAAGGTGGCGCGCGCTATCTCAGCCAGCAGTACCGCACGTTCGGCAGCTGGCGTCTGGCGCTGGCGGCCTATAACGCGGGCCCCGAGGCCGTGAAACGCCACAAAGGCGTGCCGCCCTACAAAGAAACCCAGAATTACGTCAAGGTTATCTGGGGCAGCTGATTTCAGGCTGATTTGAAGAAATACCTATTGGATTCAGATTTTCGGGCGGGTTTCCGCCTGTTTGTCGCGCCCTCGGTCCCGGCTTGGCCATGGCCGAAGGAACAACGACACCCTAAGCCAAGTTGTCATGCATATCGCGGGCCATCACGGCCACCGAAGGAGCAAGACAATGAAAACGACTTTTGCAAAGCTGGCCGCTGCCACGGCCATCGCAGTGTTGCCGTTGGGAGCTTTCGCCGCATCTCCCATTTCCGAAGTGACCGTCAATGCGGATCTTAATGAGCACGTCGACGCCAACGCGATGCAATATTATCCCCAGATCGAAGAGGACGTGATGCGCATGATCGCCGAGCGTATCGAACTGACCGGTGACGCGGGTGATCCTGCCATCAAAGTTGAGATCAAAGGCGTGTTGCTGGATGGCGATTCCGTGCTGCCAGACAGCGCCGAGTTCAACGAACTGGTCGCGACGATCAACTACACAGACGCCAATGCCGAGATCAATGAAGACACGGTTCCGGTGCATATTATGGCCAAGACGGCCGACATGCCCCATGATGGCGTGATTTATGTCGCCCCCGACCGCGCGGATTTTTATCAGGCGATGATTGCAGCCTTGGTTGACGACGTCGTCAATAACATCCCCGATACGCTGCGCTCGGACAGTTCCAAGTAACCGGCTGTATCTGTCTATCAGGGGCGCGGCGTGGGCCGTGGCCCTGATGTCCCCTATTCGGCAGCGATCTCGATCACCGGCTCCATTTCGGCAAATTTCTCTGCGCTCAGATGGCATTTCACCTGATGTCCCGTTGCCATATCGCGCAGCGGGGGCACCTCGGTTTCGCACAGATTGCCCGGCACCTGGCTTTTCCAGCGACAGCGCGTCTGGAACGGACAGCCCGGCGGCGGGTTCATTGCCGACGGAATGTCACCTTCCAGCACGATGTGTTTCTTGCGCACCTTGGTGTCGGCAATCGGCACCGCTGACAGAAGCGCTTCGGTATAAGGGTGATAGGGGGGGGCAAACACCTGATCGGTGGTGCCCAGTTCAACCACATGGCCCAGATACATCACCATCACACGGTCTGACAGATAGCGCACGATGCTCAGATCGTGGCTGATGAACAGCAATGTGGTCTTATGTTCGCGCTGGATTTCCATCAGCAGATCGGTCACCGCCGCCTGCACCGACACATCCAGTGCCGAGACGGGCTCATCCGCCACCACGATCCGCGCATCACCGGCAAAGGCGCGGGCAATGCCGACCCGTTGCTTTTGCCCGCCCGACAGTTGTCGCGGCATCCGGCCTGCAAATTCACGCGGCAGTTTCACCAGATCCAGCAGTTCCAGCATCCGCTGGCGCCGCTCGGCTTCGTTCTTGCCGATCTTGAAAATCTCCAGCGCGCGGATGATCTGGCGGCCCACGGTCATCGACGGGTTCAGCGTGTCGAACGGGTTCTGAAACACCATCTGCACGTCAGCCACCGTTTGCGTGTCGCGCTTTTCAATCGGAATGTCCTGTATTTCGCGGTTCCCCAGGGTAATCGTGCCCTCGGTCGCGGTCTCCAGCCCCATCAGCACCTTGGCAAAGGTCGACTTGCCACAACCGCTTTCGCCCACAATCGCCAATGTCTCGGATTCGCGTGCCTCAAAGCTCAGCGTCTCATTGGCCTTGACCACTTTGGTGGCGCCGCCGCCAAACAGGGCATTGGCGGCCACTTCGTAGTATTTCTTGAGGTTGTCCATCCTCAGAACCACATCACCGATCTCGCCTTTCTGCTTGACCTCGGCCAGTGCCAGCGGGGCCTGCCAGTCAATCTCCTGAAAGCGCAGACAGCGGGTGTTGTGCACGTCGTCACCGGGCACGGGGAACATCTGGATGTCACCCTGATCGCAGCGGCCCGCCTCGAAATAGTCGCAGCGCGGGCCAAAGTTGCAGCCCCGTGGCCGCTCGTGGGGCAGGGGAAAGTTGCCGGGAATGGCGATCAGGGGGCGCGCGTTCTTGTCCGCGCCGGGCAGTGGGATCGAGCGGAACAAAGCCTGCGTATAGGGGTGCTGCATCTCGTCAAAGACATCTTCGATACTGCCGCGTTCGACCGCCTCGCCCGAATACATCACGCAGATGCGGTCGCAGGTTTCCAGAACCAGCCCAAGATTGTGGCTGATGAACAGCATCGAGGTGCCGTATTTCTTGCCCAGATCCTTGACCAGTTCTACCACGGCAGCCTCGACCGTGACGTCCAGCGCCGTGGTCGGTTCGTCCAGGATCAGCAGCGAAGGTTCGGACATCAGCGCCATGGCAATGACGATGCGCTGCTGTTGCCCGCCCGACAGCTGGTGCGGATAGGCGTCCAGAATCCGCTTGGGATCGGGCAGCTTTACATCCGTCACCACTTGCAAGGCGCGGGCATAGGCATCTGCCTCACACATATCGGCATGGATCATCGGCACTTCCATCAGCTGTTTGCCGATCTTCATCGCCGGGTTCAGCGAGGCCATCGGCTCCTGATAGATCATTGCGATTTCCGAGCCGCGGATCGCGCGCAGTTCGTCCTGCGTCATCGCCCCCAGATCGCGCCCCTTGAACTTGATCGACCCGCCGACAACGCGCCCGTTCACGCCCAGATCCTGCATCACCCCCAGCGCCACCGTCGACTTGCCACAACCGCTTTCGCCCACCAGCCCCACGGCCTCGCCCGGTTGCACGCTGACCGAAAAATCCATCACCGCAGGGATTTCCCGCAGCCGTGTGAAAAACGAAATCGACAGTTTGTCGATCTCCAGAATGGGGCCGTCATATGCGTCTTTGACCATTGTCGTTCTCCCTTGCCGCAGCGCCTCTCTTGGGCTTCTTTTGGCACTAAATATCCCGGGGGTCCGGGGGCAGCGCCCCCGAACGCGCCCCCTTGTCAGTCGCGCAAGGATTCCTCGCGCAGACCATCCGCCAACAGGTTCAGCCCCAGCACCAGCGTCATCAGCGCAAAGGCCGGCACCATCGCCGCATGCGGATACAGCGACAACAGCCGCCGGCCCGAGTTGATGGTGGTCCCCCAGTCAGGGCTTTCGCTCTCCAGCCCCAGACCAAAGAAGCCAAGCGTGCCCAGCAGGATAGTGGTGTAGCCAATGCGCAGGCAGAAATCGACAATCAGCGGCCCGCGCGCGTTGGGCAGGATTTCCCACAGCATGATGTACCACGGACCCTCGCCACGGGTCTGCGCAGCGGCCACATAATCGCGCGTCTTGATGTCCAGCGCCAGGCCCCGCACAATACGGAACACCGTGGGCGCGTTGACAAAGACCACCGCCACAAACACGGTCAGCAGCCCGCCGTCCATGTCGATCCAGTCCAGCATCGCAGGCAGGCCCGGAATGCGGTAGCTGTCATTGGCCACAATCGCCCCGTTGTTTGAAATCAGCGACAGATAGGCCCACAGCAATCCTCCCAGCACCACGATCAGCAGCGGGGTGCGGACCGAAGGTTGCGTGTAATAGCGCGCGTTCAGCAGCACCGCGCAGAACACGATGGGAAAGAAGAACAGCACCGCAGCCATGTAATTGGGAATGCCGGTTTCGACGATCTCCGGCGTGACCAGCAGATAAAACAGCAGGATCACCGGAAAGGCCAGGATCAGGTTGGCCAGAAACGACAGGAAGGTGTCCAGCCGTCCGCTGTAATAGCCCGCAGGCAGGCCAAGCGTGATGCCCACCATGAAGGCGAACAGCGTTGCCATCGGCGCGATCTTGACGACGATCCACGCGCCTTTGACCAGCCGCGAGAACACATCGCGCGCCAGATTGTCACCGCCCAGCAGGAACCATTGGTAATCGTCTGCCTCGGCGCCGCGCAGGGGGGTGCCGGGCAGTTTGTTCTTCATGCCCGAAAACTGGCTCAGCGGATCATGGGTGATCAGCATGTCGAACGCGCCGCCCATGATGCCGGTGAACACCCAGAACATGACCAGCCCAAAGCCAATCATGCCGATGGTGCTGTCGAACAGCTTACCATACAGCCCCAGCTTGCGTTTGAAGGTGATCGACACCACAAACAGCACGATCAATGCGATCCACACGGGCAGCATGTTGCGTGACAGCCCGCCGATGATTCCCGCACGCGTGCCCAATACGACGCCGCCGACCACATAGACCAGCACCAGCGCCACCAATGCGAAAAAGCTGTAGCGCAGGGCCTTTGCACTCAGCCCGACCAGTCCGGTCGGGGCCATCAGTGTGCCGTCAGAGTTGACGCCCAGCGGCCCTGTGTCGCGCGCGAACATCGACACGGCGATGCTGGCCAAAATCGAAACCGCAAGCGCAACGATGGAAAGATAGAAAACAACGTTCAGACCGCTCAGGGCGCCTGTCCATGTCAATGGTTCCATGAGTCAGACCTCCCTTATGAAATGCGGATGCGCGGGTTGAGGATGACATAGCCGATGTCCGAGATCAGCTGCGTCAAGAGCACTACGATCACCGACACAACCGAGACCGCCAACAGCAGCTCGATGTCGTTGTTGCCTGCCGCCTGCACCAGAACCCAGCCAAAGCCTTTGTAATTGAACAGGGTTTCGACAATCACAACGCCGTTCAGCAGCCACGGGATTTGCAGCATGATCACGGTAAACGGCGCGATCAGCGCGTTGCGCAGGGCGTGTTTGAGGACGATGTTGCGAAAGCTGACACCTTTGAGCCGTGCGGTGCGAATGTATTGCGCGGTCATCACCTCGGTCATCGACGCGCGCGTCATGCGGGCGATATAGCCCATCCCATACAGCGCGATGGTCAGCACCGGCAGGGTGAAATTCTCGAAGGTTGCGTTTTCCATGGCCGAGGTGGCCGAGCCCTTGAACCACTTGAGGCCAAAGGCAGAGGAAGAAAACACCGCAATGAAGATCACCCCCGACACATATTCCGGCGTGGCCGTGGTGGCGATCGAGAAGGTCGACAGCGTCCGGTCCAGCGGTGACCCTTCGCGCATCCCCGCAAGCACCCCGATCAGCAGGGAAGAGGGCACCATGACCAGCAGCACAAATCCCATCAACTTGCCCGTCAGGCCCAGCCGTTCACGGACGATACCGCCGACATCGTCCTTGAACACTGTCGATTGCCCCCAATTGCCCTGCAACACGCCGCAATAGGTGGCGCGGTCTTCGGGCGGGGTGTCGGGGCCGAAACAGCGGCCCGTCACCGTGCCATCGGGCGCTTCGGTCACCCAGCCGGGGACAACGCCCAGCCATCGGCCGAATTTGACCGGCATCGGGTCCAGATACCCGCGTTTGCCCAGATAGCTGGCCACGGCTTCGTCCGACATGCGAAAGTTGCCTTGGGTCTTGGCCAGTTTTTCCAGGTTCGGGTAAAGATTGGTCAGAAAGAACACGATAAAGGTCAGGCACAAGGCCGTGACGATCATCACGCCCAGACGTCTGAGTATAAATAGTCCCATGTATGCCCCTGTTGGTAGGCTGATACGGGAAGAACCCGCTGGTGAAATTGACCTGCCTTTTGGCTTGGCCGTTTTGATGTTGAAGTGGTCCTTGCGACCGGGTGCGCCGGATGGGCGGCGCGATAGCTTCCCTGTTTCGTGGCCCTGACGGCATATCGGTTTCGAACCGACGGTCAGTCTTGCGCTTGACGTGGTGCGCAGCGGGCGCGTTGCAATTCTGTTGCTCTATCAGGCAATATACAGAGCGAGACGTCAACAAATGGTTTCGCTCGGGATGTTTCGAATGCGACGTATTTCCGCGCAAAAACCGACATTTCGGTTCACGTTTTCTGGCGCTGCGCGGTGGTCGGCTGTCCGTCAGGCGCTGCGCAAAGTGGCGGATTTGCGCAACTGGCTGGGTGTTTTGCCCGTCTGTGTCTGGATGTAGCGGGTGAAATAGGCCGCACTGCCAAAGCCAAGGTGGCGGGCGATATCCTGCATCGGCACGGTGGTGTCGACCAGGGCGCAGCGGGCCGCGTGCAGGATACGCTGGCCCAGCAACTCGGCAGCCGTGTGACCGGTTGCAGCCTTGCAGGCGCGGGCAAGATGGGTGCCGGTTACGCCCAGTTCTTCGGCATGTTCTGCGACGGACATGCCGTTGGCATGATGCCGCGCAACCCGCTCGCAGAACCGCGCAGACAGGCGCGCCGCACCATTCGGCTTCTTCGGCAGGTGGTCGTCCAGGGCCATCTGGCGTCGCAGCCAGACCGAGACCAGCGCCATATATCCGTCCAGTGCATCCTGTGTCAGGCTGCGCTGTGCCGCCGCCTCGCGTTGGGCTGCGTCCAGCAGTGCGGTCAGTTCGGAAATCGGGCCGGAGTCACGCAGGCGCAACTGGCGCGGGGTCTGGGGCAGGCGCACTTCGGTGCCCACGGGAATGGTGGCAATCAGTCCGATGCTTTGACGGCTGAGATCAAGCGCAAACAAATCGCCCGCGGGTACAAAGATTGCATTGTGCGCACCGACACCACGCCGGGTGCCGTGCAGCAGCAAACGACCCTGTCCGCGTGTGGTCCAGATCAGCAGGTGGTCAGGCACGTCGTGCGCCAGCGTCCAGCGCCAGTCATGTGCGCCCCCGGCAGGGGTGATTGTGCTGATGCGGATGGCGCCTAGGGTCATGGCCCTATCTATAGGGCATTGTTTTAAAATCGCAATAATATTGGCGTTCATCCCCAGATATACGGCAGAAATATGGCGGAAATGAAATCAGAACACGTCTGTCGATGGATCAACCCACTGCCAGCGGGCCATTTTCGAGCGTTGCCAGGTCCGCTGGCGCTTGGCGTATTGGCGCGTGGCAATCACCGCGGCGTCGCGGGCGGCCTCCAGCGTGATATCGCCGCGCGCATGGGCCATCAGTTCGGGCACGCCGATCGCGCGGCAACTGGGCAGGGCGGGGTCATAACGGGTGCCCATGGCGGCGATTTCGTCCAGCGCGCCGCCTGCCAGCATCATGTCGAACCGCCGGGCAATGCGCGCGTTCAGCCAGTCTGGCGGGCTGCTCAGCGCGATGCAGGTGGCGGCCCCGTCAGGCAGCAGCGGGGGCGGCGTGTCATCGTGCCAAGCGGCCAGACCCCGGCCCGTGGCCTGTTGCACCTCCCATGCGCGTTGCACCCGCGCGCGGTTGTTGGTGTCGATCCGCGCCGTGGTTTCGGGATCAAGCGCGGCCAACAGCTCGGGCAGGGGAATCGCATCGCCTGATGTGCGCACTGCGTCGGGTGTGGCGGGAATTTCGGCCAGCCCCTTGGTCAGCGCCGTGAAATACAGCCCCGTGCCGCCCACGATGATCGGCCGCTGTGGCCCCGACAGCAGCGGTGCGACCTCGCGCAGCCAGTGACCGGCGGAATAGCTCTGGTCAAAGGCCACATGCCCGTAAAGCAGATGTGGCGCACGGGCCAGATCGGCCGCATCGGGGCGTGCGGTGACCACTTGCCAGCAGTCGTATATCTGGCTGGCATCTGCATTCACGATCACACCACCCTGTGCCTCGGCAATGGCCAGCGCCAGTCCGGATTTGCCCGAAGCAGTCGGCCCCGCGATCAGCACGGGGCGGTCGGGATCGACAGCCGACAGATCAAGGGGGCCCAAAGCGTCCATTTCTTGCCGATACCTTCGTGCTGTGCATTGAACTGAGCGGGGTTTTAGGACAGTTTGCGCCCAAACAAAACTGCCCAAAACCCGGAGAATCCAATGAGCGACGCGATACAATCTGCCTCGGACGTCACTTTCAAACGTGTGATGCTGAAAATATCGGGCGAGGCGCTGATGGGGGATCAGGGCTTTGGCCTGCATCCGCCCACCGTTGAACGCATCGCCCGCGAGGTGCAGTCGGTGCACGAACTGGGCGTCGAGATATGTATGGTTATCGGCGGCGGCAACATCTTTCGCGGGCTGCAAGGGTCGGCGCAAGGGATGGAGCGGACCACGGCGGACTATATGGGGATGCTCGCCACGGTGATGAACGCGCTGGCCATGCAATCCGCCCTTGAGGGGCTGGGCATTCACACGCGGGTGATTTCCGCGATCACAATGAACGAAGTGGCTGAACCCTATATCCGCCGCCGCGCCGTGCGCCACCTTGAGAAAAAGCGGGTCTGCATCTTTGCTGCCGGAACGGGCAATCCCTATTTCACCACCGACACCGCCGCGACCCTGCGCGCCAACGAAATGTCCTGCGAGGCGATCTTCAAGGGCACCAAGGTTGATGGCGTTTATGACAAGGACCCTGTCAAACACGCCGATGCAAAACGCTATGACATCGTCAGCTATGACGACGTGCTGCAAAAGCGTCTGGGGGTAATGGATGCGTCAGCCATCGCCTTGGCACGCGACAACAACTTGCCGATCATCGTGTTTTCGCTGGACGAACCGGGAGGGTTCAAGGGCATTCTGGCCGGCAAGGGCACCTATACACGCGTTCAGGGCTAAGCCACCGCACGCACGTCCAAAGTGAAACCCTGCTGGCCTTTGGGCGGTGGGTTGATCTATACCCGCACCACGCCCGGGGAAGGGGCGCGCGACCAATAAGGGGAAAACCTCATGTCCGAAGACTTTATGCTGGATACCGACGATCTGACGCGGCGCATGGATGGCGCCATTTCAGCGTTGAAGACCGAATTTGCCTCTCTGCGCACCGGCCGCGGGTCGGCGTCGATGCTTGAACCCGTGATGGTCGAAGCCTATGGCCAGCGCACCCCGATCAACCAGGTCGGCACCGTCAACGTGCCCGAACCGCGTATGGTGACGATCAACGTGTGGGATAAATCCATGGTGAATGCCGTGGAAAAGGCCATTCGCGAAAGCGGTCTGGGCATCAACCCGCAGCTGAACGGCACCATCATCATGCTGCCGATCCCCGAGCTGAACGAAGAGCGCCGCCGCGAACTGTCCAAAGTCGCTGGTCAATACGCCGAACACGCCCGTGTCAGCATTCGCAACCTGCGCCGTGACGGCATGGACCAGATCAAGAAGGCCAAGGCCGACGGCCTGTCCGAAGACGACCAGAAAATCTGGGAAGGCGAAGTGCAGGATCTGACCAACACCTATATCAAGATGATCGACGACGCGCTTGAAAACAAGCAGGCAGAGATCATGCAGGTTTGATTGATTTGCCTTATACGTCAGGGCCTGTTGCTGCCCTGACGGCAGCCACGGACACGCATTGATGCCCAAGGAGCCTCGCCATCGCTGATTCCTCTCCACATGGACCACGTCACGTTGCCATCATTATGGACGGCAACGGGCGTTGGGCCACCCAGCGCGGTCGCCCGCGCTTGTTTGGCCATCGCGCCGGTGCCAAACGTGTCCGCGAGGTGGTGGAAAGCTGTCCTGACGTTGGGGTCGAATATCTGACGATCTTTGCCTTCTCGACCGAGAACTGGCGGCGCACGCAGGTGGAAGTGGCGGGGCTGATGAGCCTGTTTCGTATGTACATCAGCCGCGAAGCCCGCGCCCTGGACGAGTTCGGCGCACGGGTGCGGTTTATCGGCGATCGGGTGCGGCTGGATGCCAAGCTGGTCAAGCTGATGGACGAGCTGGAAGTGCTGACCGAGAACAACACCGCCGTGCACCTGACCATCGCGCTGAACTATGGCGGCCGCGACGAGGTGGCCCGCGCCACCCAGCGTCTGGCCCGCGATGTGGCCGCAGGCAAGCTGGACCCCGAAGACGTCGACGAAGAGACTCTGCCGAAATATCTCGACACCTGTGTGTTGCCCGATCCCGATCTGGTGATCCGCACATCGGGCGAGGCGCGGATTTCAAACTTTTTGCTGTGGCAGTCGGCCTATGCCGAGTATGAATTTATCGACACGCTGTGGCCGGACTTTACCAAAGAAGAGTTCGCCAGGCTGTGCGCGTCATACGGCGGGCGTGACCGGCGTTTCGGGGGGGTAAAGACATGAGCACGAGCGATACGAAATGGTCTGATCTGGCCGTGCGCATGGCCTCGGCTGCGGTGATGGTGGTTGTTGGTCTGGCGGGCGTGGCCATTGGCGGGCATCCCTTCAATGCGATGGTTGCCGTGATCTGCGGGCTGTGCGTGTGGGAACTGGTGCGTATGCTTGCGCCGCAAGCGCCAGCGCAGGCGCTGCAATTGGGGCTGTTGTCGGGGGCGGCGCTGCTGGTCTCGGCCTATCTGCCTGCGGGCTGGGCGCTGCCGATCCTGCTGGCGCCGATGATGGTGGGCTTTGGGCTGATGTCGCAGCACCGCACCATATTCATGTCTTACGCGGTCATGGTGCAGCTTGCGGGCTTTGGCATCATGTCGGTGCGTGGCGATCTGGGCTTTGGCTGGATGCTGTGGCTGGTTGTGGTTGTGGTTGTGACCGATGTGGGTGGCTATTTCGCAGGCCGTCTGATTGGCGGGCCGAAATTCTGGCCGCGTGTCAGCCCGAAGAAAACTTGGTCGGGCACCGCTGCAGGCTGGGTCGCGGCCGCAATCGTTGGCTGGATCACCATCGCTCTGACCGGCGCGACAAGCGGCTTGATTGGTATTTCCATCGCTCTTTCAATGGCCTCGCAAATGGGTGACATCGCGGAAAGCGCGATCAAACGGCACACGGGCGTCAAGGACAGCAGTACCCTGATCCCCGGACACGGCGGCGTTCTGGACCGGTTCGATGGGATGATGGGGGCCTCGGTGTTTCTGCTGATCGTGGGGCAGATCATCGGCTTTCCGCCCGGACTGGTCTGATCTGACATGACGCGCAGGCGGATCAGCATTCTGGGGGCCACAGGGTCTATCGGGCAGAACACCATTGATCTGATCAAACGGGATCTGGACGCCTACGAGGTGGTCGCGCTGACCGGCGCGGGCAATATCGCGCAACTGGCGGCAGACGCGCGCGCACTTGGCGCGCAGGTGGCCGTGACCGCAGATGAAAACCGTCTGGAGGATCTGCGTGCCGCCTTGAACGGGTCGGGGATTGTCGCCACGGCGGGGCAGACGGCCCTGTCCGAAGCGGCGGCATGGCCTGCCGACTGGGTGATGTCCGCGATTGTCGGGGCGGCGGGGCTGGCCCCCGGCATGGCAGCGCTGGAACAGGGTGCGACGCTTGCCTTGGCCAACAAGGAATCGCTGGTCTGCGCGGGGGCATTGATCCTTGAGACAGCGGCCAAGCACAATGCACGGCTGTTGCCGGTGGACAGCGAACATTCCGCCGTGTTTCAGGCGCTGGTCGGCGAGGATATGGCAGCCGTCGAACGGGTGGTTATCACCGCCTCGGGCGGGGCATTCCGTGACTGGCCGCTGGCCGATCTGCCCAATGCGACGCTGGCGCAGGCGTCGAGCCATCCCAATTGGGACATGGGCCAGCGGATTACAATTGATTCCGCATCCATGTTTAACAAGGCGTTGGAAGTTATTGAAACACGAGAGTATTTTGGTGTTTCGCCTGACAAGATCGAAGTGCTGGTGCATCCTGAATCGATGATTCACGCGCTGGTGGGTTTTCACGACGGGGCGCTGATGGCCCATGTCGGCCCGCCGGACATGCGCCATGCCATCGGCTATGCGCTGCATTGGCCCGAACGGCGTGCGCTGCCCGTGGAACGTCTGGATCTGGCCGCTATCGGCAGCCTGACCTTCCGTGCCCCCGACACCGCCCGCTGGCCCGCCTTGCGGCTGGCGCGCGAGGTGATGGCGCGCGGCGGGCTGGCGGGGGCGGTGTTCAATGCCGCCAAGGAAACCGCATTGGACGGGTTCATCGCAGGACAGCTGAATTTCACCGCCATGGCCGAGGTCGTCGAACAGGTTCTGACCCGGCTTGACGCAGCGGGCGGTCACATTGATGCCGCCATGACACTTGATAACGTCGCCGCCGCTGACCATGTGGCACGCAAGGCCGCGCGCGACATAATTGAAAAAAGAGCAGGGTAGAGTTTTGGACATTATTGGATTGCTTCCACAGGCCGGTGGCCTGCTTTGGACCATCGTTGCCTTTGTCGTGGCGCTGAGCGTGATTGTGACGATCCATGAATACGGCCACTATATCGTCGGGCGCTGGTCGGGCATTCATGCCGATGTTTTCTCGCTGGGCTTTGGTCCGGTGATCTACAAACGCACCGACAGGCGTGGCACCCAGTGGCAGATCGCAGCGTTGCCTTTTGGCGGTTATGTGAAGTTTGCGGGCGATGCGAATGCGACTTCGGGCAAGGATGAGGACGCGATGCAAGAGGCTGCCACCGATGCGGCCGCGTTGCGGCGCACCATGCACGGCGCCCCGTTGTGGGCACGATCGGCGACCGTTGCGGCCGGACCTGTGTTTAACTTTATCTTTTCGATTCTGGTCTTTAGCGCGATATTCTTAAGTTCAGGCGTGCCGCGCGATACGCTGACCGTGGGCCAATTGCGTGCGCTGCCTGCGCCGGTGAACGAATTGCAATCGGGTGATACCATTGTGCAGATCGCAGGGCAAACGGTGCCCGGGCTTAAGGATGAGGCCTATGTCCGTTTTCTCGAGGACCTTCCCAAGGCCGAAGTGCTGGATTACCGCGTAGCGCGTGACGGGGCCGAACAGGATGTGCGCGGCCCGTATATTTTCCCGCCTCTGATCGTGGGGCTTAGCCCGCGCAGTGCGGCGGTCGCGGCGGATCTTGAGGTGGGCGATGTGATCGTCGGCGTCAACGGCACGCCCATCGTGGCCTTTGACCAGTTGAAAACTGTCGTCGAAAGCTCGGACGGGGCGCCTGTGGCGCTGAAGGTCTGGCGCGACGGTACGATTTTGGACAAGACCCTGAACGCCAAACGCGTGGACGAACCGCAGGCAGACGGTGGTTACGCGACCGAGTGGCGGATTGGCATTCAGGGCGGCATGGCCTTTGATCTGGCCACCAGGCCGCTGGGTGTCGGGCAGGCCGTGTCACGCGGAGCGACACAGACCTGGAATATTGTGGCTGGTTCGTTGTCGGGGTTGGGTCACATCATTACCGGCGCCATCAGTACATGTAACCTGTCTGGCCCGATTGGCATTGCCCAGACCTCAAGCGTGATGGCCAGTCAGGGGGTCCAGTCCTTTGTGTGGTTTATTGCTGTGCTCAGCACGGCGGTGGGGCTGTTGAACCTGTTCCCGATCCCGGCCCTGGACGGCGGGCATCTGGTGTTTTATGCCTATGAGGCCGTGATGAAACGCCCGCCCAGTGATGGTGCCTTGCGCATTCTGATGGGGATCGGGGTGACATTGGTGTTGACGCTGATGGTTTTTGCCCTTGGGAACGACGTGTTTTGCCCTTGATATTTTGCGGGCGGGTCGATTGCCTTGTTTTTGCCATATTTTGACAAACTATCGCCGTAATGCTTGAATATGTCAGTTCCGATAAAAGGGGACATGTGTCATGCAAACACTTCAAAATGGTTACAAGGGCTTGAGCCTTTTGGTGCTTCTGAATGGCGATCGTGCGTTGTATCTGGTCACGATTGCAGCCGCTTTGTGGGTCGGGGCCTACTTCGCGGGGTGAATTCCGCGCCACTTCATTACAACCTGTAACAGCCCGCCCTTCAAGGCGGGCTTTGTCGTTTTGACAAGACGGGTCTTCTTGAGTACTCAGAAGACTAATGGGTGTCTAAAAGAATGGGTCAAAACCATGAGACTGGGGATTGAGGGCGGTGAAGCCAAGCGACAAGGTCGCGGGTACATCGCAGCAGGGTTTTTGCAAGCCTTCGGATTTTTAGCTGTTACTGCAACAGGTTATACATTTTACGCAACCGAGGCACAGGCGCAGACCTATCGTTTCGACCGCGTCGTGATTGAAGGCAATGCGCGGATCGGCCAGTCGGCCATCCTCAGCCAGGCCGGAATCGCACGCGGGCAAACGCTGTCTGCGGGGCAATTGAACGATGCCTATCAGCGGCTTCAGTCCAGCGGGCTGTTTGAAAGCGTTGCAATTGCGCCGCAGGGCAACACGCTACGCATTACCGTGGTCGAGCTGCCGACCATCAACCGCATCAGTTTCGAAGGAAACCGGCGGATCAAGGATGACGCATTGACCGCTCTGGTCAGCTCGTCCGAGCGCCGGGTGTTCAGTCCCGGCCTTGCCGAAAAAGACGCCGCTGCCATCTCCGAGGCCTATTCCAACGAGGGCCGTCTGGCCGCACGGGTCACACCCCGCGTAATCAAGCGTCGCGACAACCGTGTCGATCTGGTGTTTGAAATCTTTGAGGGCGATGTTGTCGAGGTCGAGCGCCTGAGCTTTGTGGGCAACCGCGTCTTTTCCGACCGCCGTTTGCGCCGCGTACTGGGCACCAAACAAGCGGGCCTTTTCCGGGCGTTGATCCGTGCCGACACCTTTGTGGCCGACCGCATCGAGTTCGACAAACAGATGCTGCGCGATTTCTACCTGTCGCGCGGCTATGTCGATTTTCGCGTAAACTCGGTCAACGCCGAGCTGACCAAAGAGCGCGACGGATATTTCCTGGTGTTCAACGTTCAGGAAGGCCAGCAGTTCAAGTTTGGTCAGGTGACCACGGTCAGCGAAATGCCGGGCGTGGATGCAGACGAATATCAGGCCGTGACAAAAATCCGTCCCGGCGTTGTCTATTCACCTGCGCTGGTCGAACAGGAAATCTCGCGCATGGAAGCGCTGGCAATCCGCAACACGGTTGATTTTATGCGGGTCGAACCGCGCATCACCCGCAACGACCGCGATCAGACGCTGGATGTCGAGTTTGTCATCAGCCGTGGCCCGCGCGTGTTTGTCGAACGGATCGACATCGAAGGCAACACGACCACGCTGGACCGCGTCTTGCGCCGCCAGTTCCCTGTCGCAGAGGGCGACCCGTTCAACCCGCGTGAGATCCGTGAAAGCGCGGAACGCATTCGTGCGCTGGACTATTTTGAAAACGCCGAAGTGAACGCCCGCGAGGGGTCCAGCCCCGAGCAGGTGATCGTTGACGTGGATGTGGTTGAAAAGCCAACAGGCTCGCTGAGCTTTGGCGGGACCTTTTCGTCTGATAACGGCTTTGGTTTGGCCGTGTCCTTTGTCGAACGCAACTTTGTGGGCCGGGGGCAGTCGCTGAAGCTGGACTTTTCGACCGCAGAAGAGGCCGAAACCTATGGTATTACCTTTGGCGAGCCTGCGTTGCTGGGCCGCGATCTGGCGTTCGGGTTCAAGCTGCAATACGGCACAACCAACAGCGACGCCAATTCGTTTGACACAGAACAGATCATCTTCCAGCCCAGCCTTGCCTTCCCGCTCAGCGAAAACGGCCGTTTGCAGGTGCGCTATACCGCAGAAGCCATTGATGTGCTTGCGCGCGATACGAACGAAAGCGGTGCGGTTATCACCGGTGACATTGCCGCAGGCGAACAGTTCCGGTCGTCAATCGGGTACACCTATTCCTATGACACCCGTCGCTCGGGTCTGGACCCGACGGCAGGCGTGCTGCTGGAGTTCGGTCAGGACTTTGCCGGTCTTGGTGGCGACAGTGAGTACATTCGCACCACAGCCAAGATTGTCGGCCAAAAGACGATCCTGAACGACGAGGTCACGCTGACCGCAACGCTGGAAGGCGGCGCGCTCAGCTGGCTGGGGGGCACCAACCGCAAGGTGGACCGCTTTGTTCTGGGTCCAAGCCTGATGCGCGGTTTTGAGGCGGGCGGCATTGGTCCGCGCGATCAAAGCAATGGCTTTGACAACTCTCTTGGCGGCAACCTGTATCTGACAGCCCGTTTCGAGGCGGAATTCCCACTGGGTCTGCCGGAAGAATACGGTATTCGCGGCGCGGTGTTCTATGACGTGGGCAACCTGTGGGATCTGAGCGACGTTAACCTTGCCGGCGGCACTGTTGTTGGCGAAAGCGGCTCCTTCCGTCACGTCCTCGGCTTTTCTATTCTGTGGGACACGCCGATTGGTCCGCTTCGGTTCAACTTTACCGACGCGATCAAGAAAGAAGCCTTTGACCGCGATCAAAGCTTCGATTTGACCCTTTCGACCACCTTCTGAGGATCGTGATGCGACGTTTAGCGCGCATCTTTTCGACCCTGCTGGCCGTTGTGCTGGCAGGGTCTTTTGCTGCCGCCCAAGAGCAGGCTGCCCCGACCCAACGCAGCGTCGTGCAAAGCCCGATCCTGACCGTTGACACGGACCGGCTGTATTCCCAAAGCGCTTTTGGCCTGCGTGTTGCCAAGGAAATCGACGAACGCGGCGCTGCTTTGGCTGCTGAAAACCGCAAAATCGAGGCAGAGCTGACGGAAGAAGAGCAGGATCTGACCGACAAACGCGCGACATTGACGCCCGAAGAGTTTCGGCCACTGGCAGATTCCTTCGACGAAAAGGTCCAAAGCACCCGCCGCGCCCAAGAAGCAAAAGGTCGCGAGTTGTCGCAGCAGCTGGAAAAAGAGCAGATCGCGTTCTTGAATGCGGCTGCACCCGTATTGGAGACGCTGATGCGTGATGCAGGGGCTGCTTTGATTCTGGAACGGCGCAGCGTCTTTCTAAGCACCAACGCGATTGACATCACCGACGAGGCCATTGCGCGGATCAACGCCGCACTGGGCGATGGAACCGACTAGCACGACAGCGCCGAAACCTTGCCCGGCTGCCAGCGGCTTGCTAGGCTAAGAGACTGAAACACCACAGAAAGAACAGCTTATGACAACCGAGCTTCTGACAGCCGACATCCACCTGATCCAGCGCATCCTGCCGCACCGCTATCCGTTTTTGCTGGTGGACAAGGTGGTGGACATCGACGGCTATCAGACCGCGCGCGGCATCAAGAACGTGACCATGAACGAGCCGCATTTTCAGGGGCATTTTCCGGGCAAACCGATCATGCCGGGCGTGACCATTGTCGAGGCGATGGCGCAGACGGCTGCCGTGATGGTGGGCACCGCGCTGAACATGGCCGACCGCGACATGCTGGTTTATTTCATGGCCATTGACGGCTGCAAGTTCCGTCGCATGGTCATCCCCGGTGACGTGCTTGAGCTGAAAATGCAAACCGTGCGTGGCAAGCCGGGCGGCAAGGTCTGGAAATTCTCGGGCGTGGCCGAAGTCGAGGGCGAGATGGCCTGCGAGGCGTCGTTCACCGCGATGATGGACCTGCCCAAGGATGTGGTGGCATGAGTGGCATCCACCCCTCTGCGGTCGTCGAAGACGGCGCACAGATCGACCCCAGCGCCACGGTTGGTCCGTTCTGCCTGATCGGGTCCGAGGTCGTGCTTGGTCCTGATGTCGAGCTGAAAAGCCATGTGGTCGTCACCGGGCGCACCACGGTGGGCGAAGGTACCGTGATCTTTTCCTTTGCCGTGATCGGTGAGATACCGCAGGATCTGAAATTCAAGGGCGAAACCTCGGCGCTCGAGATCGGCAAGCGCAACCGTATCCGCGAGCACGTCACAATGAACGGTGGCACCGAAGGTGGCGGCGGTGTGACCCGTGTGGGCGATGACGGGCTGTTCATGGCGGGCTGTCACATTGCGCATGACGCGCAGGTCGGCAACCGCGTGATCGTGGTCAACAACGCCGCCGTGGCAGGGCACTGTGTGCTTGAGGATGACGTGATCATCGGCGGCCTGTCAGGCATCCACCAGTTCGTCCGCATCGGGCAGGGCGCGATCATCGGGGCGGTCACCATGGTGACCAATGATGTGATTCCCTACGGTCTGGTCCAGGCCCCGCGCGGCGATCTGGACGGGCTGAACCTGGTCGGGCTGAAACGTCGTGGTGTGAAACGTGCCGACATCACAGCACTGCGCGCCGCGTTCCAGATGCTGGCTCAGGGCGAGGGCACGTTCCACGACCGCGCCGAGCGGTTGGGGGCCGAGACCGACAGCGATTATGTCAAACAGATCGTCGATTTCATTCTCGGTGACACCGACCGGTCTTTCCTGACACCAAAGTGAGTCTGCAATGCTGGCGTTGATCGTGGGAACGGGGCAGATGCCCAAAGTTGTGGCTGATGCGCAGCCACAGCTGCCGTTGGTTTGTATGCTTGCGGGCAATCCGCCTGACGGTCTGGTGCCTGATCTGACCTTTCGTCTGGAAACGCTTGGGTCGCTATTGGTCGACCTTGGCGCGCGCGGTGTGACCGATGTTTGCTTTGTCGGTGGCATTGCGCGGCCCGAACTGGACCCGGGCGCACTTGACGCCGAAACCGCGCCGCTGGTGCCGCTGTTCCAACAGGCGTTGGCGCAGGGCGATGACGGCGCGCTGCGCATTGTGTTGGATATTTTTGAAAAGACCGGCTTTGCCGTGCGCGGGGTCGAAGACCTGGTGCCCGCGCTGCTGGCCACTGCGGGCGTTTATGGTGACGCATGGCCCGACGCGCAGATGCGCCGCGATGCCGCGGCCGGCGCGGCCCACATTGCCCGCGAGGGTGCGCGCGACATCGGGCAGGCCTGTGTCGTGGCGAATGGCGTGGTGATCGGCATGGAGGATGCCGCAGGCACCGACGCGCTGATCGCGCGGATGGCAGGCAAGCCCAAAGACCGCGCCATCCTGTTTAAAGCTCCGAAGCCGGGGCAGGAACGGCGCATCGATCTGCCCACCATCGGCCCCGATACGATCACAGCCTGCGCCGCCGCAGGCTTTGTCGGCGTGGTTATTGACGCAGGTGATGTGCTGGTGCTGGAACGCGCGAAGTGCGCCGAACTGGCCGACCGGCATGGGCTGGTCCTGTGGGCGCGGACGGGCGAGTGATGCGGGTGTTCATCATCGCGGGCGAGCCGTCAGGTGACAAACTGGGCGGCGCGCTGATGGCGGGGCTGAAGGCGCTGGTGCCGGATGTCACCTTTGACGGCGTCGGCGGCGCCGAGATGCAGGCACAGGGTCTGGCCAGCCGCTTTGACATGTCCGAGCTCAGCATCATGGGGATCATGGAGGTGCTGCCCAAGTACCGCCACCTGAAACGCCGCATCGCCCAGACCGCACAGGCGGTTGTGGATACGGCACCGGATGTGATGATCACGATCGACAGCCCGGATTTCTGCCTGCGCGTCGCGCGGCTGGTCAAGGCGTCCAGCACCATTCGCACCGTGCATTACGTCGCCCCGACCGTCTGGGCATGGCGTCCCAAGCGCGCGGACCATATGGCCGAGGTCATCGACCACGTTCTGGCCCTGTTCCCGTTCGAGCCGCCCTATATGCAGGCCGCAGGCATGGACTGCGATTTCGTCGGTCACCCTGTGGTCTCCGAACCGCAGCCATCGCCGCAGGACGTGGCCCAGTTCCGCGTGCAATACGGGATGGAGACCGCCGACCCGCTGCTGCTGGTCTTGCCCGGATCGCGCAAGGGCGAGGTGTCGCGTCTGGCGCCGCGTCTGGGGGCCGCCTTGGCCCCCGTGCTGGCCGCGCATCCGGGCTTGCGCGTCGTTGTGCCCGCAGCGGCCCCCGTGGCCGAGATGGTGATCGCCGCTGTCGCAGACTGGCCGCTGGTGCCCAAGGTTCTGGATCCGCGCGGGCTGGATGTGGAAACGGCCGCCAATGCCAAACGGGTCGCTTTTGCGGCTGCCGATGCGGCGCTTGCGGCCTCTGGCACCGTGGCGCTGGAGCTTGCAGCGGCAGATACGCCGATGGTCAGCATCTATGACATGAACTGGCTCAGCCGCCGCATCGTGCAGCGGATGATGCAGATAGATACGACCAATTTGATCAATATCGTATCGGAAACCCGCACCGTGCCCGAGTTCATCGGCGCGCAATGCCGGTCTGACCTGATTGCCCAGGGCGTGCTGGATTTGCTGCAAGATCCCGAACCGCAGCGCGCCGCGATGCGCACCACGATGGACCTGCTGGGCCGGAAGAACGGCGAAGACCCAGGCCTGCGCGCCGCACAGGCCGTACTGGCGCGGCTTTAGCGGTCGGACGGCCCGCGATTATCCTTTGTGAATCCAGCCGCCGCCAAAGATGCGGCTGCTGTCGCGATCATAGAACACGCAGGCCTGTCCGGGGCTGACGCCCTCTTCGGGCAGGGTCAGCTCTACCGTCGCTTCGGTGGCGGAAATCGGACGCAGGATCGCGTCAGTGGGCGGACGTGTCGAGCGGACGCGCACGGCGATTTTCCAGGCGTCGCGCGACATCATCGGTTCATCGCCCAGCCAGTTGATCTCGCGCACCGGAACGGTGCGGGTGGCAAGCATTTCCTTGGGGCCGACGACAACGCGCGCGGTGTCTGCGTCCAGCTTGACCACATACAGCGGATCGGCCAGCCCGCCGATGCCCAGCCCCCGACGCTGACCGATGGTGTAATTGATCACCCCGTCATGGGTGCCCAGCACGGTGCCGTTCATATCGACAATCTCGCCCGGTGCCGCGGCTTCGGGGCGCAACTTGCGGATAACGCTGGCATAATCGCCGTTTGGCACGAAACAGATGTCCTGACTGTCCGGCTTGTCCGCCACGCTCAGCCCGTATTTCGCGGCCAAGGCGCGGGTCGCATCCTTGGACGGCAGGTGGCCCAGCGGAAAGCGCAGGTAATCCAGCTGCTGTGCTGTGGTCGAGAACAGGAAATAGCTTTGATCGCGCGCGGCATCCGTAGCGCAATGCAGCTCGGCCCCGCCGTCGCCCATCTTGCGCTGGATATAATGGCCGGTGGCCATGCAATCGGCCTCAAGGTCTTTGGCGGTTTCCAGCAGGTCCTTGAACTTGACCCGTTCGTTGCAGCGGATGCAGGGCACAGGCGTCGCGCCACCAAGGTAGCTGTCGGCAAATTCGTCGATCACCGCGTCTTTGAACACGTTTTCATAGTCCAGAACATAATGGGGAAAGCCCATTTCCTCAGCCACGCGGCGGGCATCGTGAATGTCCCGACCGGCACAGCACGCGCCCTTTTTCGCCAGCGCCGCGCCGTGGTCATACAACTGCAGGGTCACGCCGACCACATCATAGCCTTCTTCGGCCAGCTGGGCGGCCACGACCGAACTGTCGACGCCGCCGGACATGGCAACGACGACCCGTGTTTCTGCGGGCGGCTTGGCAAAACCCAGCGAATTCAGCGGGTGTGCAGTATCAAGTGGCATGACGAACTCCGAGGGTGTCAGGCGATATATAGGAAAATCCTAATTACTCTCAAGAGGCGGCTTCACCGAACCTTAAGACCGAAACGGGCAGTTGGACCTGTAAAGGCGCAACACGAGACAGTCATGTATCTGAAAAAAGTCGACGGTCCAAGGGCGGTCACATTGCTGGACGGGTCTGTAATGACGCAGGCCGATCTGCCCGACGCGGACACGCGACGCTGGGTGGCATCGCGCAAAGTGGCTGTGGTACGTGGTGTCTTGTACGGATTGATCGCCCAAAACGCTGCGCTAGAACGCTACGGAATCAGCGCCGAAGAATTCGAAGCATGGGTGCGCGCCGTCAGCCTACATGGTGAAGAGGCGCTAAAAGCAACTGCTTTGCAGCGGTTTAGGGGGATAGAATAGTAATATTTACAAGTTTATTATTAGCAACCTGAGGTTGCCTTCTGTAAACTCTTCGTCAGTAACGTGTGATTAACCTTTTTTATACAGTGTGTGGTCACTGCCTTATTCTTGACGTGATCCGGAGACTTATAATGCGTGTTCTGCTTGTTGAAGATGATCCGACGACCTCGAAAAGCATCGAACTGATGCTGACCCATGCAAATCTGAACGTCTATGCGACGGATCTGGGTGAAGAGGGGATCGATCTTGCCAAGCTATACGACTATGATTTGATCCTGCTTGACCTTGATTTGCCTGATATGAATGGACATGAAGTGCTGCGTCAGTTGCGTCTGGCACGGATTGAAACGCCGATTCTGATCCTGTCCGGGGCAGATGACACAGAGAACAAGATCAAGGGTTTCGGGTTCGGCGCAGACGATTATCTGACCAAACCGTTCCACCGCGAAGAGCTGGTCGCGCGTATTCATGCCATAATTCGCCGCTCGAAAGGGCATTCGCAGTCGGTTATCGAAACGGGCCTGATTTCGGTTAATCTGGATGCAAAAACCGTCAGCGTGGACAATAAGTCGGTGCATTTGACGGGCAAGGAATACCAGATGTTGGAACTTCTGAGTCTGCGCAAGGGCACAACGCTGACCAAAGAGATGTTCCTGAACCACCTGTATGGCGGCATGGATGAACCAGAACTGAAGATAATCGACGTTTTTATCTGCAAGCTGCGCAAAAAACTCAGCACCGCGACGGGCGGGCAGAATTATATCGAAACGGTTTGGGGGCGTGGCTATGTGCTGTGCGATCCGGAACCCAATGCATTGGGTGCAGACGACGGCCAAAGATTGGCAATCGGCGCCTGAACCAGCGGCCTGCGACTTTCGGGGAAAGACGCGGGATGTTTTCGACCACCACTCACGCTCACATTTCTGATCGGAATGAACTGGACCTGCCCGTGTCACGCTTCTATCTCTAGGGCGCGACATTACGAAAGGGCGGGTCTGTGTCTGACACCTCTAACATTGCCGACATGACCGAACCACAGGCGCGCGCCGAACTGGCGCGACTGGCCGATGTGCTGGGGGCTGCAAACCGCGCCTATCACACCGAAGATGCGCCGCAGATCAGCGACGCCGACTATGATGCGCTCAAGCGGCGTAACGCCGAAATTGAGGCCCGTTTTCCCGCATTGAAACGCGACGACAGCCCCACCGATCAGGTGGGGGCAGAACCTGCGGAAGGGTTTTCGAAACTGCGGCATGCTGTTTCGATGCTGTCACTGTCCAATGCGTTCGACGATGAAGACGTGATTGATTTCGATGGACGTGTACGCAAGTATCTGGGCCTGACGGCTGACGCCCCGGTGCGCTACACCGCAGAACCAAAGATTGACGGACTGTCGCTGTCATTGCGCTATGAGAACGGCGTGCTGGTATCGGCAGCCACCCGTGGTGACGGGCAGCTGGGCGAAAATGTGACCGCGAACGCGCTGACCATCGACGACATTCCCCGTACCATCAAAGATGCGCCAGACGTGTTGGAAGTGCGCGGCGAGGTCTACATGAGCCACGCAGATTTCGAAGCGCTGAACGCACGCCATCACGAACGCGGTGGCAAGACATTCGCCAACCCGCGCAACGCCGCCGCCGGATCGTTGCGCCAGCTGGATGCGTCGATCACCCGCGCGCGACCCTTGAAGTTTTTTGCCTATACCTGGGGCGAGATTTCCGAGCCTTTGGCCGAGACCCAGACAGCCGCGATCGAACGGTTGGCGCAAATGGGGTTCCAGACCAACCCGTTGACCCAAACCTTTGACGGCCCAACCGGCATGCTGACCCATTACGCCAAGATCGAACAGATGCGCAGCCAGCTTGGCTATGACATCGACGGCGTCGTTTACAAAGTTGACGATCTGGCCTTGCAAGCACGGTTGGGTTTCAGATCGACCACGCCCCGCTGGGCCATTGCCCATAAATTTCCCGCCGAACTGGCGTGGACACGACTGGAAGCCATCGACATTCAGGTGGGTCGTACCGGCGCGCTCAGCCCGGTCGCACGTCTGGCGCCGGTCACGGTGGGCGGCGTCGTAGTGTCGAACGCAACCCTGCATAACGAAGACTATATCATCGGCCGCGATTCCAAAGGCGGCGAGATTCGTGACGGCAAGGATATTCGCGTCGGCGACTGGGTGCAGGTTTACCGGGCGGGCGACGTGATCCCGAAAATCGCCGATGTGGATCTGGGCAAACGCCCCGATGACGCCGTTCCCTTTGACTTTCCCCAAATCTGCCCCCAGTGCCAAAGCGATGCAATCCGCGAGCCGGGGGATGCTGTGCGCCGCTGCTCGGGCGGATTGATCTGCCCTGCGCAGGCTGTTGAAAAGATGAAACATTTTGTATCGCGCAGCGCTTTTGACATTGACGGATTGGGCGCAAAGCAGGTCGAGCAATTCCATGCAGACGGCTGGATTGGCGAACCGGCGGATATTTTCACGTTGCGCGCACGCTATGGCTCTGGCCTGCAACAGCTGAAAAATCGGGAAGGTTGGGGGGAAAAATCGGCCGGCAATTTGTTCGATGCGATTGACGAGCGTCGTAAGATCCCGCTGGCACGGCTGATCTTCGGGCTGGGTATACGCCATGTGGGTGAGGCCGCGTCAAACCTGTTGGCGCTGCACTACGGCACATGGGTCGCCTTTGCCGCTGCCATGGACGCTGCCGCTGATCCCGAAAGCGAAGCCTGGGGGGATCTGATCGGTATCGACGGTGTGGGCGGTGTGATGGCAGGATCGCTGACAGCCGCTTTTGCGCAGGAGTCGGAACGCGCTGCAATCGATCGGCTGATTGCGCAATTGGACGTGCAGGCGGCGGAACGTCCCGACACTTCGGGCAGTCCGGTCGCGGGCAAGATCGTGGTCTTTACCGGCACGCTTGAGAAAATGACCCGCGCCGAGGCCAAGGCGCGGGCCGAAAGCCTGGGCGCGAAAGTATCGGGGTCGGTCAGTGCCAAGACCGACATTCTGGTCGCGGGGCCGGGGGCCGGATCAAAAGCCAAAAAGGCCGCGGAACTGGGCATTGAAACACTGGACGAAGACGGCTGGCTGGCGCTGATCGAGGGCGCATGAGCGGGCGCCCCGAACAGCTGTTTCCCCTGTTTGCCGAGACCCAGACGCTGGAGGGTGTCGGCCCGAAAACCGCTGACCTGATGGCGGCCACCGGCATCACCACCCCGCGCGATCTTCTGTTCACATTGCCGCATACAGGCATTGATCGCACCCCGCGCGCAACGCTGAAAAATGCGCCGCTGCCCGGCACCTATACGGTTGTTGTCACGGTGGGCCGTCATCATCCGCCGCGCAACAAGGGCGGGGCCTATCGCATCACGGTCGACGATGCCGAAACCGCTTTTCAGATCGTGTTCTTTCGCGGTCGCGCCGATTTTCTGTTGCGTCAACTGCCCGAAGGTGCGCGGCGCGTGGTGTCGGGCAAGGTCGAGCTGTTCGACGGCATGGCGCAGATGCTGCACCCCGATCACATTCTGCCCGAGGATGACGCAGGCGACATTCCCGCGTTCGAGCCGGTCTATCCGCTGACCGCCGGGGTCACGCAAAAGGTGATGTGGAAGGCGACGCGCGGGGCTTTGACCCGTGTGCCGCAGATGGCCGAATGGATTGATCCCGGCCAGTTGGCAAAAGCCGGCTGGCCCGATTTCGCACAGGCCGTGGCACAGGCCCATGCGCCGCAATCGCTGCGCGATATTGCGATCACTGCACCTGCGCGCGAGCGGTTGGCCTATGATGAACTGATGGCGCACCAAATCACGCTGGCGCTGGCGCGCGCCGCGGAACGTCGCAAACCGGGGCGGGCGAGCGTGGCCACGGGGGCATTGCAGCGCAAGGTCCTGGCGGCGCTGCCCTATCGTCCGACAGGTGCGCAAGAGCGCGCAATTGCCGAGATCACCGGTGATATGGCTCAGCCGCAGCGGATGAACCGGTTGTTGCAGGGCGATGTGGGCGCGGGCAAAACGCTGGTGGCTTTCATGGCGTTGCTGGTCGCGGTCGAGGCAGGCGGGCAGGGTGTGTTGATGGCGCCGACGGAAATCCTTGCGCGTCAACACCTTGAGGGGTTGCAACCGCTGGCCGAGGATGCAGGCGTTGTGCTGGAATTGCTGACAGGGCGGGACAAGGGCAGCGAGCGCAAGGCAAAGCTGGCCGCACTGGCCGACGGGCGTATTCGCATTCTGGTGGGCACTCATGCGGTGTTTCAAAAAGACGTCGAATTTCACGATCTGCGGCTGGCGATCATCGACGAACAGCACCGTTTCGGTGTGCGGCAACGTCTGGCCCTGGGGGCCAAGGGGACGCAGGCGGATGTGATGGTGATGACCGCAACACCGATCCCGCGGTCGCTGTCCCTGGCGCAATATGGCGATATGGACGTTTCGGTGCTGGATGAAAAACCGCCCGGGCGCAAACCGATCCGCACGGCGCTGGTCAGCACGGGACGCATGGACGAGGTGATAGACCGGCTGCGCGCGGCGATCGCCAAGGGGCAGCAATGTTACTGGGTCTGTCCACTGGTCGAGGAATCCGAACTGGTGGATCTGACGGCGGCAGGGGAACGGTTCAAACGGCTGCGCGCCGCATTGGGCGAGGGCGTGGTGGGTCTGGTACATGGCCAGATGCCACCGGTCGAAAAAGATGCGGCGATGGCGGCGTTTCAGGCGGGCGAAACATCGGTTCTGGTGGCGACGACGGTGATCGAGGTGGGGGTGAACGTGCCCAATGCCACGATTATGGTGATCGAGCGGGCCGAGATTTTCGGGCTGGCCCAGCTGCACCAGCTGCGCGGGCGTGTCGGGCGGGGCACTGCGGCGTCGACCTGTTTGCTGATGTATCAGCCGCCGCTCAGCGACAGCGGCCAAAAGCGTCTGGAGGTGCTGCGCGAAACCGAGGACGGGTTCGTGATTGCCGAGACCGATTTGCAGATGCGTGGGGCCGGTGATGTGATTGGCACGGCACAATCCGGTCTGCCCCGGTTCGCAGTTGCCGACCTTGAGCGGCAGGCGGGGCTGATGGCCATCGCCCAAAGTGATGCGCGCAAGCTGCTTGCAGATGATCCCAAGCTGGAAACCCCGCGCGGCAAGGCGGCGCGCCTGTTGCTGTGGCTGATGCGGCAGGACGAGGCCATTCGTTTGATTTCAGTGGGTTAAGTCAAATTTCCGTTCTGATGTTCCAATAAGTTCACAAATGTTCTCACTAAGTTCTTTACAGGGCGTTAAGAATATGAGAACAAAGGGGCAACAAAGAACGGGAGATGATACGATGACCACCATGCGAATGATCAAATCCATTGCCACCCGCGCCGAAAGCACATTGTTGCAAGATGCGGCAGGGGCTGCGGCCTTGATGGTGATGCTGGTTGTTGGATTGCACCTGCCTGCCTTTGTCTGATTTTCTGCCTGCGATTTCGTGCCGGCTGTCTGGCGTGTCCGTCCCAAATTGGCACGCATTAACGGGATTGCCTGTCCCAAGTTAACCAAGGTCCCCCTTGGCCGGACAGACCGGGTCCCACACGAAAAACGCTTTTCCTGCGCCGCCATCCCATCCGGGATGTGCGGCGCTTTTTTTGCCCGCTTGCTACGTCAGAAGGTGTAGGCCAGCCGCAAACCACCCCAGTGTCTGCCGTTGATGAAGATCGGGGCCGACAGATCCTTCATCATGGCGAAATTGCCGCCGCCCATGTCGCGCCGGTAAACTTGCAACAGGAACGGGTCGGTATTGCGCCCCGCCTTCAGGCCGACACGGTCGTCAAAGATTCGCCGGTTGCGGCAGTTTGCCATGTTCCACACCGGATCGGACCCCTGTGGCTGCGAGAATTTTCGGTTGTGAGTAGGTAAATAGCCATTCACATCCACTGCCGCGCAGAACACCACATGGTCGTCAAAATCCAGCGCGGGTTCCTGAATCTCGGGCATCACCTGATCCATCACCTTGGTAAAGGCCGTTACGACCTGTTCGGGATTGCTGTTGGGCACAGGTCGATAGGAACGGTCGAACATATCCGCCTGCGAAATCTGCCCCCGCGCGATGGCTTGTTCAAGACGTGCGCTTGCGGTGGCTGCACAGGCGCGGACATAGTCGATCAACGGTGCATCCTTGGTCGTGCCGCCAAGGGCCGCACTGGCCTGTACGATCTGTTCCGAGCGGTCAATCAGGCGGTTGATCCGTTCATGTGTGGATTTGATGCCGTTGGTACTCAGGGTGACTGCGGTCTCGATTCCCGCAAGGTTCGGCGAGAAGCTGGCCATTGCCACACCGACCACCTGCGCACGGTCCGCAATTCTTTCAACCTGATCAAAGGCGACCTGCATCGAACTTTCGATCTGGGTCAGGGCGATGTCGCTGTCACTGGTCAGATCAATGACCGTTCCAGCGGTTTCTGCGACGCTGCGCGCTTCGGTGCCAAGTTCGGAAATCCAGTCTGTCAAAGTCTCGACATTGTCGGTGATGCGCGAAGCGGCATCTTTGGTTTTGTGGCTCAGCTCGTTGATCGCCTCGGCCACGACGGCAAAGCCGCGCCCGCTTTCGCCGGCACGGGCCGCTTCGATCTTGGCGTTGATGGCAAGCGTGTTCACCTGCATTGCAATCGCGGCAATCTGGGTGTTGTTGTCTTTCACGGCTTCCAGCGTGTCGCCAATGGTTTGCGTGCGTTTGCGCAGCTCTTGCACCCAACCTGCGACTTCTGTCGTTTGTGTGCCCAATCCGCGAATCGTATCGGCAGATGATTTCACATCGCGCACCGCATCGCGTGTGCTGTCGGTCAGCGACAGCGCGGCATCGCGCATTTCGACGTTGGCGTTTTCGACTTTGCCCGCAGAATGGGTCAGTGCGGCCAGGGCAGTGCGTTGTTCGCGGGCCTGCGTTTCGACCACGTCCAGAAATCCGGCAAGGTCGACAATTTCATAACCCAGTTCAGACGCCCGTGCCGCCAGCCGGTTGATCTGCTGAAGCTCGTTAAATTCGGAATGTGCAGTCATTTTGCCCCGCCAGTTGATATGCAACGGCTAGCGCAGATTGGTTCACAATTTCCTAAGATTGAAGCGGTTCAGGCGCAGTTGGATTGCAGCGCCTGTTGCATTGCTTCGGCAGTGGCTTCGATGCTCAGCAGAATGGAGGCGTGGCGATTGCGATAGTCGCGCGCGGGTTCCAGGACCTTGAAACCGTCAAAGGGGGCATCAGGCACCGGCCCGCCATCCTTGAGCATGGCGCGCAGCTGGTCGCGGGCGGTTTCGATCTCTGCCAGTGTGCGTCCGATCACCGCCCCCCCCACAACAGCCGCCGAGGCCTGACCCAGCGCACAGGCTTTCACGTCCTGCCCAAAGTCCGAAATCACGCCGTCTTGGACGCTGACATCCACCGTCACGGTTGAACCGCACAAGGGCGCGCGTTTCTTGACTGTGGCACCGGGGGAGGCCAGCCGATCGCGGTGCGGAATATCCGTGGCCAGCGCCAGAATCTGGCCCGAGTAGAGTTTGATCAGGTCGCTGTCAGCCATGTCCGCTTTCCTTTCGGTCTTGTCTGATACATAAGCGCCCCGGCCCGAGATGCAAAAAGGTTTTCTGAAATGTCCGACCAAAGTTTTGATCCCGCGACGCTGACCTACAACGATGCAGGGCTGATCCCCGCGATTGCGCAGGATGCCACCAGTGGCGACGTGCTGATGATGGCCTGGATGAATGCCGATGCGGTGGCCCGCACCCTGAAAACCGGCAAGGTCACCTATTGGTCGCGCTCCCGCCAGGCGTTCTGGATCAAGGGCGAGACATCGGGACATGTGCAGGAACTGGTCGATTTCCGCTTTGATTGCGACAGCGATTGCCTGTTGGTAATGGTCAACCAGACCGGGCCGGCTTGCCACACCGGGCGGCAGAACTGCTTTTTCCGCGCGGTGCGGGGCGGTGAGGTGGTCGAACTGGAAGCTGCGCCTTAACCCGGCAATCCGACCATCGCGCGGATGTCTCCGGGCGTGGCCCCCTCTGCGCGGTATTTGGCGATGGCGCGCGCGTCGTCGCGTTTGGCCAGCCGTTTCCCTGCATCATCGCGGATCAGCCGGTGGTGGTGGTAAACAGGGGTGGGCAGGTTCAGCAGCCGTTGCAGGATGACGTGGATTTTCGTGGCCTCGAAGAGGTCCTGACCGCGCACCACATGGGTGACTCCCTGGGCGGCGTCGTCCAGCACCACGGACAAATGATAGGACGTGCCCATATCGCGCCGCGCAAGGACAACGTCGCCGATGGTGTCGATCGCTTCCCGCGCGGTGAATTCGATAAGGCCGGATTCTCCTTTTGGCCCTTCACCGGTTTCCGTGAAGTAGAAGACGTCTTCCTCTCCGACTCGGTGATCTGCGAACGGGAACGCCGTACCCATGAACAATCGCAGTGCGGTATTCTCGGGTTGGGCGAAATTGCCTGAAAATGAGCGAACATTGCGGCATGTCCCGGGGTATATCAGTCCGTCTGGTCCCATAGGTGGTTCCGCGCCTTCCTGTGGCGCGGAGACTGCGGCTTCAACATCTCGACGCGAGCACGAGCAGGCAAACGCGTAGTCCCATTCCCAGAGCCAATCGAGTTGTTTGCGGTAAGTATCCATTCGCTCAGACTGGCGCATGACAGGTTCAGGCCACCACAGCCCAAGCCATTGCAAATCATCATAAATCTGCGCCTCCCATTCGGGGCGGGCGCGGGATTGGTCGATGTCTTCAACGCGCAGCAGGAAATCACCGCCCGCGTCCATGGCCATATCATAGGCCAGTATCGCGGAATAGGCGTGCCCCAGATGCAGCGGCCCCGTGGGAGATGGCGCGAACCTTGTGATGAATGTCACGCTTTTTCAATCACATATACGGTAGAGTTCAGGTTGATTTTGGGCAGGTGCGGGCCGTCTTCGCGAAACAACAGGCGCGCAGCACCGCAGTCGGTCCATTCCGACAGCGCCGCCTTATAGTCCCGTTCCGCAAGCGTGTGATCGTTCAGTGAAAGCACCAGTTTGCCGTCCTTGGGCAGCTTGCGCATCAGCAGATGCAGCGCAGCCGCAGGGGCAGCCCCCACGCCAATGGACCCGACGGCCGCTATCAGCGCATAGGCACCATCGGCAAAGGGCAAGGCATCGCCGCCTTTGATCTGTGTCAGATTGCGATAGAGATCCTTTTTGCGGGCCTGTTCCAGCATTTCAGACGACAGGTCGATGCCGTCAATCACCTGAAACCCGGCCTCTTTCAAAGCTTGGCCCGACAGGCCGGTACCACAGCCGAAATCCAGCACCGGCGCATCGGTTTCAGATGTATATTTGCGTAAGGCAGCCGCACAACGGGCGGGCGAGGCATAACCGTTTTCGCCAATCTCGGCTTCATAGCCGGGCGCCCAGTCGTCATAGTGTTTGCGCGTGTCGCGAACGCTTTTCAGGGCGTAGGCCTTGGTCAGGAATGAGAACATAGGTCAAGACTATGCCCGACATTCTCATCCGTCCAGTGCGACGTGATCCTTTGTGGCTTGGGGGGCCAGCCAGTCCTGCCAATCGGCCTTGGCGCGGTCGGTATAGGCCTTGTAGCGGTCCTTGCGTCCGCGCCGTCCGCCTTTCAGCCCGTCGACGGGCGGGAACAGGCCAAAGTTCACGTTCATCGGCTGGAAGGTCTTGGCCTCGGCCCCGCCGGAAATATGGGTGATCAGCGCGCCCATCGCAGTGGTGGCGGGCGGTGTGTCCAATGTGCCGCCCAGCAGTTCGGTGGCGGCCATGCGGCCCGCCAGCAAACCCATGGCCGAAGATTCGACATAGCCCTCGACGCCGGTGATCTGACCGGCAAAGCGCACATTGGGACGCGAGCGCAGGCGCATCTGGCTGTCCAGCAGCGTCGGGCTGTTCAGGAAGGTGTTGCGGTGGATGCCGCCCAGACGGGCAAAGCTGGCGTTTTCCAGGCCCGGGATCATCTTGAACACTTCGGTCTGTGCGCCGTATTTCATTTTCGTCTGGAAACCGACGATATTGTACAACGTGCCCAGCTTGTTGTCGCGACGCAGCTGGACGACGGCGTGCGCCTTGACGTCGGGCTGGTGCGGATTGGTCAGGCCCACGGGTTTCATCGGGCCGTGGCGCAGTGTCTCGCGGCCACGTTCCGCCATCACTTCGATCGGCAGGCAGCCGTCGAAATAGCCGGCGGTTTCGCCCTCGTGGAACTCGGTCTTGTCGGCGGCCAGCAGGGCGTCGATGAAAGCGTCGTACTGGTCCTTGTCCATCGGACAGTTCAGGTAAGCGGTGCGCTCTTCCTCGGTCTCGCCCTTGTCATAGCGCGACTGCATCCAGGCGCGTTCCATGTCGATGCTGTCGTGGTAAACGATGGGCGCAATGGCGTCGAAAAACGCCAGCGCCTCGGCGCCGGTTTCGGCAGCAATCGCCTGACCCAGCTTGGTCGAGGTCAGCGGGCCGGTGGCAAAGATCCAGGTGCCATCGTCGGGCAGTTCGGTGATCTCGCCGTATTCCACGGAAATGTTGGGATGCGCCATCAGTGCGTCGGTGACCGATTGCGCAAAGGGATCGCGGTCCACGGCCAGCGCGCCGCCCGCGGGCAGACGGTGTTTGTCTGCCGTGGCCATGATCAACCCGTTTGCCGCGCGCATTTCCCAATGCAGCAGACCAACGGCGTTCTGTTCGCTGTCGTCCGAGCGGAACGAGTTGGAACAGACCATTTCGCCCAGCAATCCCGTCTGGTGGGCAAAGGTGCCGACCTGCGGGCGCATTTCATGGATAACGACCTGCACGCCCATGTTGGCGGCTTGCCATGCGGCTTCGGACCCGGCCATGCCGCCGCCCACGATATGAAGTGTATCTGTCATGGGGCTGATGTAGGGCAGGGCGGGGCCATGCGCAACGGGGCGCAGACATGCGAATACTGTCGACGCTCAGGTACTGTGAATTGTATGGGTTTTTATTTTGGGGTCGCCGCTGCGGGAATGGTCGGTCAGAGAGAGATGACCTGGAGGGACCTTCCGCCCACGGCGACCCAAAATGGTTATAAGCCATTTGGCTTGTCTACTTTGTGACACAGTCTTGCCAGATTTGCCAGCGATTCCCCGGCGACAATCATTCCAGATTTGGAAACAATTGGAATTATCCCGAAAAACCGTTTGAAGGCAGTGGATTATACAATCTTTGAATTTCTGCGTTACTGTTCCCACCTTGGGTCACGTTTGCCCAAGAAGGCCGCAATTCCTTCTTCGGTGTCGCGGTCCAGCATATTCTCGACCATGACATTTCCGGTGAATGCATAGGCGGCATCGGTGGGCATTGCGATCTGGTCATAAAAGGCCTGTTTGCCGATTTTCACCGCAGAGCCCAATTTTGACGCCACAAGATCGGCCAGCGCCTTTGTCTCTGTTTCCAGATCCTCGGGCGGCACCGCGCGGTTGATCAGGCCAAGCGTTTCGGCGCGCGCAGCGTCGATGAATTTTCCGGTCGTTAGCATTTCAAAGGCATGTTTGCGCGCAATGTTGCGGGTCAGTGCCACCATCGGAGTCGAGCAGAAGAGGCCAATGTTCACACCGTTGACGCCAAAGCGGGTGTCTGAGGCCGCGATGGCCATGTCGCACGTCGCCACCAGTTGACAGCCCGCGGCTGTGGCGATTCCATGCACCTGCGCGATAACCGGCTGGGGCAGGGACTGGATGCGCGCCATCATGGATGCACAGCGGTTGAACAGGTCTGCAAAGTAGCCGCGCCCGCCGTCGGGGTTCTGACGGCCTGCCGTCATCTGTTTCAGATCGTGGCCTGCGCAAAACGCCTTGCCACTGCCGGACAGAATGACGGCGCGGATGCTTTTGGTTTCCGCGATTTCATCCAGGGCCTTGTGCAGGATCAGAATCATTTCGTCCGACAGCGCATTCAGCCGGCCGGGCGCGTTCAGTGTCAGATGCGCCACGTTGTTCGTGACCTTACGTTCAAGAATTGCCATCTTGCCCTCCGCCTGTTTCAGGAGAACCTTAGGCCAGAGGCAGACAGAGGAAAACCCATGCAAACGGTGATGGACGCAGAGGCACTGACCGCCTTTTTGGCAGCCGAGTTCGATCAGGTCGCGGATGATTTCGTCATCGAAGAGGTGAACGGCGGCAAGATTCGGGTGCGTTTGGCGGTGGCCGAGCGGCACTTGCGCCCCGGGGGCACCGTGTCGGGGCCGACGATGTTTGCGCTGGCGGATGTGGCGGCCTATCTGGCGACGCTGGCCCTGATCGGGCCCAAGGCGCTGGCGGTGACCACGAATTGTTCCATTGATTTCATGCGAAAACCGGCCGCTGGCGTCGATTTGATCGCCACTGCGACGGTTTTGAAGCTGGGCAAGCTGTTGTCGGTCACAGATGTATTGATACATTCCAAGGGCATGGAGCAGCCCGTGGCGCGGGCCACGCTGACCTATGCGATTCCGCCGCGCTGAATGCGAAAAGACCGCCGGGGCGAACCCGGCGGCAAGGAAGAGGTCTGGTTGACGTCACAGGGAAGTTACGCCTGCCAGAATCCCCTGCGCGACTCGGTAAAAGCCGCCCGCGGGGTCAGTCCCACATCGTCCAACTGCTGCGGTGACAGTTGGGTGAGTGCCAGGCGCGTGCGCCGGCGGGTGGCCCATTTTGACAGAACAACGGCCAGCTTGATCGCCAGGACAGAAATCACCGGCATCGTGCGTGTGTCACGCAGATGCGTCAGGATGTCAGCGGGCAGGGCGGTTGTCTGTGTCATGGGAAGTCTCCTTTGGTGTTCCGATGAATTGTATTGACACAATTTGGCGTTATTGCCATAATTATTGATACAAACTCTGGTACAAAGAATCTACGGAAATATTGTAATGGATACAATTTGGCCTCAGACGCTGCCGACAGGGGCGGGACCCAAATACAAGGCTGTGGTGCAGATCATTCGCGATGCGGTTTCGGGCGGCACGTTGACCCAGGGCACGCGGTTGCCGCCGGTGCGCGATCTGGCCTGGCGGCTCAAGATCACGCCGGGCACTGTGGCGCGGGCCTATACCGTCCTGACCGACGAAGGGTTGCTGAATGCCGAAGTCGGGCGCGGCACATTTGTGGCGGCACCCGTGGATGAAGAAGCTGCATTTGCCCCGCCGATCGAGGTCGACAGCGCCGCGCACAACCGCGAGGCACAAAGCTGGCGTGTGAACATGATGTCTCCGCATCTGCCCAGCGTCGGGCAGGCGGCGCTGATCCGCGGCCTGCTGGCTGACATCGCCCGTGATCCGCCGTCGGGCATGATGCACTACCCGAACCGTACAAATGCACGGCCCGCCCGCGAGGCGGTGGTGCAATGGCTTGCCGATGCGCAGGTGGGGCATCTGGATCAGGGCGACGTGGTGTTGGCCAATGGTGGGCAAAGTGCCATTTTGCTGGTGATGCAGGCGTTGCTGAAAGGGCGCAAGCCCGTGGTTCTGGTCGAGGAACTGTCCTATCCCGGATTCCGCCGTGCCGCCGAACTGGTGCGCGCCGATGTGGTTCCGGTGGCGATGGATGCACAGGGCGTCATTCCCGAAGCTTTGGCCCGCGCCACCGCCCAGCATGATGCGCAGCTGTTCTGCACCTCTCCGGCCGTGCACAACCCGACGTGTCTGTTCACGCCGCTTGAGCGTCGTCTTGAACTGGTCGAAGTGGCCCGCGCCCATGACCTGCAAATCATTGACGACGATTGTTATCAGATTGCCGCGGCCAAATCGCCCTCTTACCGGATGCTGGCACCGGAACGCGGCTGGTATGTCACGTCGATCTCGAAGTCGCTGACGCCCGCCTTGCGCGTTGGGGCGGCGATTGCGCCGCATGGCCGGGCGGCGCCGCTGCGGCGCGCCTCGGAACACGCCTTCTTCGGGCTGCCCACGCCGATCCTTGACCTGACGGCGGCCTTGCTGACGCATCCGCAGTTGCCTGTCCTGACCGAGCAGGTGCGGACGGGCATCAACCAATATGTGCAGGCCGCGGCGAATATTCTGGGCGGCTATGATCTGCACTGGCGTGAAAATGTCCCCTTTGTCTGGCTGCCATTGCCGGAGGGCTGGCGTGCCACGGCATTCTGTCAGGCCGCCGAAGCGCAGGGCGTGCAGGTGCGTGCCGGCGAGGAATTCGCCTGTCGCGAGGCGCGCAGCCCCCATGCGATACGTTTTGCGGTGAATGCCGGTGTAAAACTGGAGGCCTTTGAGGCCGCCATGGGCCGCCTGCGGGTGCTGTTGGACAATCCGCCCGAGCAGATCAACGTGTAAGGGGCTGGGGTATTATAATACCTTATTTGCAATGCGCTGATTTATAACGGTTTTAAAAGGTTTGCGCCGCTTGACCGCCCGCTTGCGTGCTATATAACCCGCCCATCGCATATCAGGGACACGTCCTGCGTGGCCCGCAACAGCAAACAGGAAACTCCTGCAATGAAAACCTTTACCGCAACACCTGCGGACATCGACAAGAAATGGATCCTGATCGACGCCGAAGGCATCGTTCTGGGCCGTCTTGCCTCGATCGTCGCAAGCCGCCTGCGCGGCAAGCACAAGCCGTCGTTCACACCGCACATGGACATGGGCGACAACGTGATCATCATCAACGCTGAAAAAGTGCAGCTGACCGGCAAGAAGCGTCAGGAAGAGCATTTCTGGCACACCGGCCACCCCGGCGGCATCAAATCGCGCACCAAAGAGCAGATCCTCGAAGGTGCACACCCCGAACGCGTGGTCACGCTGGCCGTCAAGCGGATGCTGCCCGGCAACCGTCTGAGCCGTCAGGTCATGACCAACCTGCGCGTCTATGCTGGCACCGAGCACCCGCACGAAGCGCAAAACCCCGAAGTTCTCGACGTTAAGTCGATGAACAAGAAAAACACGCGGAGCGCATAAGCATGGCCGACGAAATCAACACACTCGAAGACCTGCAAGCAGCCGTGACCGAAAACGCAGCTGCCGTGCAAGAAGCCGACCTGACCCCGCGCGAGCCCGTCCGTGACGAGTTTGGCCGGTCTTACGCCACAGGCAAACGGAAAGATGCGGTTGCCCGCGTCTGGATCAAACCCGGTTCGGGCAAGGTCACCGTGAACGGCAAAGAGATGAACGCTTATTTTGCCCGTCCGGTTCTGCAAATGATCCTGGCACAGCCCTTCACCGTTGCCGGTGTCGAAGGTCAGTTCGACGTTGTCGCAACTGTCAAGGGCGGCGGTCTGTCCGGTCAGGCCGGCGCGGTCAAGCACGGCGTGTCCAAGGCTCTGCAACTGTACGATCCCTCGCTGCGTGGCGCGTTGAAAGCCGCAGGTTTCCTGACACGCGACAGCCGCGTTGTGGAACGTAAGAAATACGGTAAAGCCAAAGCGCGTAAGAGCTTCCAGTTCTCCAAGCGTTAAGGCGTTTTTTACTGTTGGAAATCGGAAGAACCCGCACCTTGGTGCGGGTTTTTTCATGTCTGGCCTCCGGTCACAAAAAAGGCGCGCAATCCGTCAGGATCACGCGCCGTTTTCCGGTCAAGTGGCTGGCTTAGCCGCCGAATTCATAGGACACGGTAAAGCCCAGCAGGCCGCCGCTGTCGTTGGTGTCTTCGTACAGAACCTGAAACGCGGTATTGTCGTTGATCGCATAGACCGCGCCCAGTTCACCGTAGACGTTGTCGTCACGGTCCGAGTTGCCGACCAGACCCACCAGCGACCAGCGGTCGTTCAGGGGGGCTTCGAATGCAAATTCCTGATCGCTTTTGCCGGTGTCGGGGTCGACGATCACGGCAAAGGCACCATCAACGCTGTCGGTAACGGGGAAGGCCAGCGTCGCGGTGATCTCTTCGGAATGGCCCGACGTGTTGTTCAGCCAGATATAGCCATAGGTCAGATCCCACGACATGCCGTTGCCGAATTCCGCGCCGTAGCCAAGATTGGCTTCATATTCCACGTCATCTGCCGGATCCTGATAGAGCGTCGTGATGGTCAGACCGCCGTGAAAGCCGGAATAGGCCAGTTCGACAAAGCCTTCGATTTCGTTTTCGGCATGGTCGAAATCATCCGACGTGGCAAAGCGTGCCGTGGCCGCGATGCCTGCGGTCCATGACAGAACGGGACGGTCCTGAACCGGATCAAAGATCGGATCGGCGCCGACGGTGATGTTGTCTTGGGCCAAGGCGGCACCGGCAAGCAGCGTCGCGGACAGGCCCGCGCCGAGGAGGGTTTTAAACATCATAAGTGTGCTTTCAGTGAAAGGTCCGTAGCTGTTCGGGAGGAGTGGCTGGGACGGATTTTTGAGTGAGTCTTTCACTAAGGTACATGTGGGGGGCTTGCAATGTGAAAGCCTGCTGCGCGCGAGGGGCAGGCTGTTGAGCGGTGAAAACGCCGCTTTTTATGGCAGGTTACAAGTTCTTTCTTCAGACGGGTGAATGTCTGGTCTTCAGCTGTCCGGCGCCACCAGGCCCAAACCACGCAAATAAATGCCGATACCGCTTTCCAGCAAATCCTCGGGCGAAAACGGGCTGGCGCGGCCGGGGCTGTTGCGGGCAAACAATTCGACAACGCCGTGGCTCATTGCCCAGATGTGGGCGCTGAACATGGATGCAGGCGGGCGTTTGTCAGCCGGAATATGCTGCGACAGATCGCCCGCAGCCTTTTCCAGAACGCCGTTGGCGCGGTTGGCGGCAGCGGCCAGTTCCGGTGTGCGGTTGATCGAAATACCGCTTTCGAACATCGCGATGTAATGGCCCGGATGTTTACGTGCAAAGGCCAGATAGGCGCGCCCTGTCGCCTCGAATGCCGCCAGCGCCGAGGGTTGGCCCGACTGATAGGCGTATTCCATCAGGTCCGCGAAAATCTCGTAGCCTTGCAGGGCAGCGACGGCAATCAGGTCCTCGCGCCCTTCAAAGTGGCGGTAGACGGCGGCGGGGGTCACGCCGGCCTGTTTTGCCGCCTCCGACAGGGTAAAGCCGGTCGGGCCCCTAAGCTCGATCAACTCAAGAGCCGCATCGACCAGCGCCTGCCGCAGGTTGCCGTGATGATAACCGCGTTTAGGCATCCCAGATGTCCGGTCCGCCACAGATTGTTTCATCAATTTCGCCAATGGCCTGGGCGTCCTTGTTGGTATAGTCCAGCCCATGCAGCACACAGCGGATCGCGGCCAGCCGCGCGCGCCGCTTGTCATCCGAGCGCACGACGGTCCACGGCGCGTGGTCCGAATGGCTGAGGTCCAGCGTTTCGCGGATGGCGGCCGAATAGTCGTCCCATTTCTTCAGCCCCTCAACGTCGATCCAGCTGAGCTTCCATTGTTTCAGCGGATCGGCCTCGCGGTCCATCATCCGGCGCAGCTGCTCTTCGCGGCCGACGTTCATCCAGAACTTGAACAGGTGAATGCCGTCCTCGACCAGCATCTCCTCGAAGGGTTGGACCTGTTGAAAGAAATGGGCGCGCTGCGCGTCGGTGCAAAAGCCGAAGACTTTTTCCACGACACCGCGGTTGTACCAGCTGCGGTCAAAAAACGACAGGTTTCCCGCACTGGGCAGACGTCTGATGTAGCGTTGGAAATACCACTCTCCAGCCTCTTTTTCGGTGGGCTTGGGCAGGGCCACCACCTGTGCGCTGCGCGGGTTCAGGTTCTCGCGGAACCGTTTGATCGTACCGCCTTTGCCCGCCGCGTCGCGGCCTTCGAACACACAGGCAATCCGCGCGCCGCTTTCTTGCACCCAGGCCTGCATCTTGACCAGTTCGATCTGCAACCGTTCCATCTGCTTGTCATAGGCCTTGCCCGACATGCGTTCGGAATGCGGATAGCTGTCGGATAGCATATCGTCCTTGTCGGCCCGCGCGATGGTCTTGCGAATTTGCTCGGGGGCTTCGCTCTCGGCAAAGGCGCTGATCGCGCCGTCGAAGGGTTTGGTCACGCGGTATGCTCCCGTGAAGTGATTTCCATTAACATCAATATGGTGCGGCGTGACGATTAACGCAAACCCGCACGTAGCGCTGCACGGTCAATGGCATCGACAACGGCTTGGGGATCGACGTGATGGGGCATGTGGCCGACGCCGGGCAGCACGGTCAGATTGGTACCGGGCACCTGTTGCGACAGCGGGATCGAGTGGACCGCCAGCGGCACCGTGTCGTCTGCATCGCCGTGTATGATTTCCATTGGCATCGTCAGCGTGGGCAACTTGGGTTGCATTGCCACCATATGCGGGCGCAGCGTGTTCACCTGACGCACGTTGGCGCGCAGGGTGGTGCGGCGCATGGACAGGCCTGCGCCGATATAGTCGGCATAGCCTTCGGGGGCGGTCTGCGGGGCAAAAATGCTGTCGATGCGGTCCTTGACGTAAGGACGGGGGGTAAAGGCGGTGATCATCGGCACCACCAGCGCGCCGCCCCACGGGGCGCCCAAAACCGTGTAGAACGGCCCCAGATCGCCCGGCCATGGTTGTGCGACGCCCGCGATCATGACCACGGCAGCAGTGTCGTCGGGCCGCGCCAACGCCCAGGCGAGGGCGACCGAACCGCCAAAGCTGTGGCCCAGCACGATCGGATCGTGCACGTCCAACTGGTCGGCAGCGGCCTGCAACAAAGCGGCCTGTGCCTGGGGCGATGTCCCTTGCGATGCCCAAGCGCCGCTTGGGGCATCATGGGGCAGGTCGGTCCAGCCCAGCCCGGGACGGTCAAACAGGATCACGCGGTAGCGGTCTGTCAGCCGTTCGGCGAAATCAAAGGTAAAGTCGCGCAGGTTGCCGCCGGCGCCGTGGATCAGCACCAGATCGGGACCCTGGCCCATGACCATTGCGTGCACCTTGGTGCCGTCTACATCCAGGATCTGCCCCAAGGGCGGATGCGTCCGCGCGGCCCGTGCTTCGCGGTAACCCGCGGCGATTTGCACGGTGGCCACCAGGGCCAGCGCAAGAACAGCAATGGTTATCAACGCCTTACGTCCCAATTTTCGCCAGATCAAAAGGCGTGGACTGGTAGATTTCGTTGATCCAGTTCCCGTACAAAAGATGCGCATGACTGCGCCAGCGGTTTTGCGGTGGCTGGCTGGGGTCGTTGTTGGGGTAATAGTTGATCGGCACGTTGATCTCGGTGCCCGAGGCCACGTCGCGGTCGTATTCCTGTTTCAACGTGTCACTGTCGTATTCAAAGTGGTTAAAGATATAGAGCGCGCGATGGTCCACATCCTCGACCAGACAGGGGCCGACCTCGTCACTGCCCAGCAGGGTGCGCAGCGCGCCGACGTTGTCGACCTCGGCCTGACGCATTTCGGTCCAGCGGCTGACGGGGATCACGCAATCGTCTGAAAAGCCACGCAGATAGGGCGAGGCAGGGGCAAGGTTCTGGTGCCGGAAGCAACCGAATGCCTTCTTGTCCAGCATGTGTTTCTGCACGCCATGGAAGTGGTTGATCATCGCCATCCCGCCCCAGCACACGCCAAAGGTCGAATGCACGTTGGTCTGGGTCCAGTCCATCACGCGCTGCAATTCGTCCCAATAGCCGACCGCGTCAAAGTCGAGATGTTCAATCGGCGCGCCGGTGATGATCAACCCGTCGAATTTTTCG
Organism: Pseudosulfitobacter sp. DSM 107133; assembly: GCF_022788695.1. Taxonomy (NCBI): domain Bacteria; kingdom Pseudomonadati; phylum Pseudomonadota; class Alphaproteobacteria; order Rhodobacterales; family Roseobacteraceae; genus Pseudosulfitobacter; species Pseudosulfitobacter sp. DSM 107133. The sequence goes on along the minus strand of NZ_CP085154.1, from coordinate 2,201,507 downwards.
TCCACTACTTCCGAGACAGGGCGGTAAAACGCCTCCATATGTTCGGCGGCGGTATTCCGGGTGTTGTGATCGGTCATGCGCAGCAGGCTGAATTCGATCTGCAAGGGCGTCGCCCCGATCAGGCGGGCAAACTGGTTTTCCGTCTGGATCTTCTTGGGCATCAGGTTCAGCAGCGCGATGCGCAGCGGGCGGATGTCCTGACTGGCGGCCAGCTCCTCGTCCAGCACCATAACACCCTCGCGGGTCAGCACGTCGTAAGCGGGCAGGGTGGATGGGATTTTGATGGGCATTGGCTTGGTCCGAACTTGTATTGGAAAGGGTCAGATAGGGTGTTGTGCGCGCCGCTCAAGGGCTGTTGCGATCAGGTCGTTGAAATCAGTGGGTGACTTCATCGCAGCCACCTCGTCTGCGGTGACGGTGACACCCCAGCGCGCCATCGCCTCGTAGCGGGGCTGGCGGTGGGCCAACGCACGGGCATAGGTCCAGCGGATGAAGGTGTCGGGATTTACCTTGGCCTCGGACAGCCCTGATTCCGCAAGGTATTCTTCCCAGCACTGTTTCAGAAATGCAGGCTGATAGGCCATGGGTTTCGGCGCCTTGTCAAACCGGCGGATCAACTCGGCCGTGTGAGCGTCGTCGCCTTTGATCCAGACCGGCAGGCAGCTGGCCGAAAGCGCGCTCATCAGCGGATCGTGATCGTCGTCGGCATCCACCCATTCACAGATCGACCCGCCGGTATCGCAGATGAAATGCGGATAGCCGTATAGCTCACGGCCCCGCTGGGCAAAATAGGCGGTGTCGCGCAGGGCGTTGATCTCGGCCTTGCGGAACAGGTCCTGACGGCGGGTGTATTCTGCGATTTCCAGACCACCCAAGGCCGGATCGCCCGGTTTGCCCAGATAGGTGGCAACAGGCGACAGGTTGTCAAAGGTGATGTTCGACCCGATGTAAATGCTGTCGGTCATCAGCAGATCGCGCAGGAAGGGCACCTTCATCGCTTCGGCCTTGGCGTTGTCAGCGATATATTCGCCCATGTAGCGGGTGCCGATGCGGTAGTCGATCGAGTAGTGAAACCAGTCACCGGATGCGCGCAGCAGGGTCGACATATGGGTTTTGCCCAAACCTGACATGCCATAAACAAGCACACGTTTTTCATCGGCGTCGCGCCAGCTTGCGGCATCGGGGTATAGCATCGATCGGGGTCCGTTATCTGTTTGACCCCGTTCCTAACCGAGCGCTGCGAAAGACGCCAGTTCAGGCACAGCATCAGACAGAAAAACCCGCAGCCTTTGAGGCCACGGGTTTGCAAGTGTTCGCAACCGGGGTGGGGTCAGAATGTGTAACCGACCTTTACGCCGATGGCGATGGCGTGGTTGTCCTGAAAGTTCGAGGCCGCAGTCACGCCGTTCAGTGTGGTTTGGGCATCACCGATGTTGATATAGCGGATGCCGGTGGTGATTTTCATATTGTCCTGCGTATAGACCGCTGCCAGGGCGAGGCTCTTGAAGCCGTCGGTGGGGCCAAGGTTGCTGGCAAAGCCGCCGTTGGATTTTTCATAGCCGACCGAGGCCGACACAGCCCAATTGTCGTTCAAACGCCGCCCGACGCCCAGAGTATAGGTCAACACGTCATCGGCGTAGCTGACCAGAGAGGCACCGCCAGTCAGCGTGGCATAGTTGGCGGGGGAAATGTCAAATTCCGACCATTCCGCCCAGCGGATACCACCAAACAGCAATGTGTCCTGGGCGATACCGGTCTGGAAATCCAGATTCACCGATTGCGGTGTCTCGATCTGCGTGGTCGAGGTGGTGGTGCCAAAGGTGCCCGAATTTTCAGTGGTCGCAACGTCGTGTTCGATGCCCGAATTGTAGGTCAGGGCCACCCGCAACGCTATGTCCGGCCGCTCGTAGGCGACACCGGCCAGATAGCCCACACCGATATCGCGGCTGCCGTTCACACTATAGCCGTCAACGAAAGGCACGTTTGCGGCAGCTTCGATGCTTTGTACGCGAATACCGCCGTGAACGCTGAAATTGTTCTGGAATTTATAGCGCAGCAGCCCGGTCAGCGCATGGGATTTCAACTCGGCGGTCGCGCCGCCTGCGAAATAGCCGGTGCCCGTTGGATAGTCTACATCCGCGCCAAAGGGTTGGTCATAGATGAGCGCATAGGACAGACGGTCATTGATATCGGCCTTGTAGGCCGCACCCAGTTGCACAAAGCTGGATGTCATATCGCCCGAGCCGAAACCGCCCAAAGCGGCCACAGCCGTGCCCGAGGTGTCGGGCGACACGGCGCCAAGGCTGAATTCGGCGTAGCGCCCGTTTTCAAACAGGGCCAGAATCGATTGGCCCGAACGGTCGATGCCGCCTGCCTGCGCCATACAGGCCGAGCCAAGAAGTGCCGCAATGGCGACGTGACGAACTTTCATGTAACTCCTCCCCAGAAGTCGCTTCGCAATTTGTTATTTGGCGAAGTAGAAACAAGCTAAACGCAGTGCGTGGTCTTGGGTCAATTGGTGACGCGTGGGCAAGCGAAAGTGGCTTACGCAAAGTTAACCGGGCGCGCGTTCCGGTGGTGTCTGTTGTAAATAGTGCCTGAAGCAACTTCTACCTATAGGTGTGTCTGCGGTCAATCATCTTGCGCGCCACGCCGACCAGATACGCCCGTCCAGAACCAGCAACCCCAGCGCCAGCAGGGCAAATCCAGCATAGGCCTGCGCCCCCAATGTTTCGCCCCGCACCCAGGCACCCAGTGTGATTGCGACGGGCGGGATCAACAGGGTGACGATCATCAGATTCCCGCTGCCCGCCATCTGCAACACGCGATAATACAGCAAATAGGCCCCCGCCGTGGCGACAATCGCGTAATAGGCGATGGCCAGCAATGTGTCGGGGGCCATCGCCAGCGTGACCGGACCTTCGACGCTCCAGGCCAGAGGGATTGTGATCAGGCTGGACCCTGTCAACATGCCCGCCGCCGCCAGAACGGGGTGCAGGCCACCCAGGTATTTACGGGCCCAGACACTGGCCAGCGCATAGCTGGCAGCACCCGCCAGAACCGCCAGTTGGGCAAGGCTTTGCAGATCAAAGCTGCGCAGGCTGTCCAGTCCGATGGCCGTGGCTACCCCGGCAAAGCCCAAACCCACGCCAAGCGCGCGGCGCGCCGTCATGCGTTCGTCTGCAAAGAACAGGGCCGCCGCCAGAACGCCAAAGATTGCCGTGGCCGCGTTAAAGATCGAGGTCAGCCCGCTGGAGATGTGCAACTGGCCCCACGCCATCAGGCCAAAGGGGATCACATTGTTCAGCAGGCCCATCACCAGAAAGGCCCCCCAGACCCTCGTGTCCCGGGGCAGGGAGATGCGGCGCAACGCCACCACGCTCCACAGCACCAGCATGGCCCATCCGGTGCGGTGCGCCACGGCCCACAACGGTCCGATTTCGTCCAGTGCGACGCGGATCGACAGGAATGACCCGCCCCAGATCAGCCCCAGCAACAGCATTTCGGCCCATGCGCGGCCGGATATGGATTTTTGATCGCTCATGGTGCCAGACCTAGCAGGGCACACGCACCTCTGCGATCCGAATGCTGTGCAATCACCGGCGTCGGGTTTCGAACCAGATGTTCATATAGTTGCCCGCAAAGATCACCAAAGCGCCAACAAACACCCAAATATCAATGCTTTCGCGATACAGTAGCATTCCCACAATCGCGATGGTGGGCAGACGGATAAAGTCGATGGGCACCACCACGGTAGCCGGTGCGATTTTCAGCGCGTTGGTCAGACAAAAATGCGCCAACAGGCCCGCCAGCCCGATCAACACCAGAAACGGCAGTGTGGCGGCGGTGGGCAGCATCACGTCGCCGTCGTATCCGGCCATCACCAGCCCCATGACAAGCTGCATCGAGGTCAGCCAGAACAGGATACAGGTGATCGACTGGGTGCGGGTCAGCCGCTTGGTGAACATGATTGTCAGCGCGAAAAAGATCGCGGCGCTGGCCGCCGTAACAACGCCTGCGTTGATCGCACCCATATCGGGACGTGCCACGATCAGGATGCCGACAAAGCCCATGATGGCAGCCAGTGCACGCACCAACGTCAGTCGTTCGCCCAGTATCAGCGGCGACAGCACGATCACCCATATGGGCGAGGTGAATTCCAATGCAAAGACCTGCGCCAGCGGGATAACGGTCACCGCATAGAACCACAGGTTCTGGCCAGTAAAATGCGCCACGTTACGGAACAGATGGGTGCCCATTTGTTGGGTGTTGACCTGCCGCCATGTGCCGGTCACACCTGCCACCAAACAGACAATCACCACGCCCACAAGGCTGCGATACATCATGATTTCAAAGGTATCGAGCTCGAAGGCAACTTCGCGCCCCGCCACAGCCATGGCCGAAAACGACGCGATGGAGCCGCTCATCCAGAGGGCGGCCTTGAGGATGGGGTTCATGAGGTTAGCGCCTTGGCTGGGGTATATAAGACAGCCCCGCAGGCAGGGCTGAAGAAACGTTTATTCCCACTCGATGGTGCCCGGAGGTTTCGAGGTGATGTCATAGGTCACCCGATTGATCCCCGGCACTTCGTTGATGATCCGCGTGGCGGTTTCGCCAAGGAAATCGTGGGTAAAGGGGTAATAGTCGGCGGTCATGCCGTCCACCGATGTCACCGCCCGCAGTGCGCAGGCGAAATCATAGGTGCGCCCGTCGCCCATCACGCCCACGGTACGGACCGGAAGGATGGCGACAAAGGCCTGCCAGATTTCATCGTACAGCCCGTGCTTGCGGATCTGGTCGATATAGACTGCATCCGCCTCGCGCAGGATGTCCAGCTTGGCGCGGGTGATTTCGCCGGGGCAACGGATCGCCAGACCCGGTCCGGGGAAGGGGTGACGCCCGATAAAGCTGTCGGGCAGACCCAGCTCGCGGCCAAGCGCGCGCACTTCGTCCTTGAACAGTTCGCGCAGCGGCTCGACCAGCTTCATGTTCATCCGCTCGGGCAGGCCGCCGACGTTGTGGTGCGATTTGATGGTGACCGAGGGGCCGCCAGAAAAGGACACGCTTTCAATGACATCGGGGTAAAGTGTGCCCTGCGCCAGGAAATCCGCGCCTCCGATCTGCTTGGCGTATTTCTCGAACACGTCGATGAACAGGCCGCCAATGATCTTGCGCTTGGTCTCGGGGTCGCTGACGCCGTCCAGCTTGCCCAGGAACAGTTCGGATTCGTCGGCGTGGATCAGCGGCAGATTGTAATGTTCGCGGAACATGCCGACGACCTGTTCGCTTTCGTTTTTGCGCATCAGACCGTGATCGACGTAGACGCAAGTCAGCTGCTCGCCGATGGCCTCGTGGATCAGCACGGCAGCGACCGAGCTGTCGACGCCGCCCGAAAGCGCGCAGATCACCTTGCCGTCGCCCACCTGCGCGCGGATGCGCGCGATGGCTTCCTCGCGGTAGGCGTCCATGGTCCAGTCGCCCTTGAACCCGGCCAGTTTGACAAAATTCTCGTACAGCGTCTTGCCATTGGGGGTGTGGTGCACCTCGGGGTGGAACTGCACGGCATAGAAATTGCGTGCGACGTCGGCGGTGATCGCAAACGGCGCGTTGGGCGATGTGCCGTAGACCTCGAAACCGGGGGCCAATGCGCTGACATGGTCGCCGTGGCTCATCCAGACCTGTTCGCGGTCTTCCAGGAACCAGCCGTTCAGCCAGTCCAGCGGCTTGGCGCCCTTGCTGACATAGGCCCGGCCAAATTCGGCGGTGCCGTGGCCGCGTTCAACCTTGCCGCCCAGGCAATGCATCATAACCTGCTGGCCATAGCAGATGCCCAAAATCGGAACACCAAGGTCAAAGACCGAGGCGGGCGGCATTGGCGCACCTTCGGCAAAGACCGAAGACGGCCCGCCCGAAAAAATCACGGCTTTGGGCGCGAATTCGGCCAGAAAGGCATCGGTCACCGAATTGAACGGATGGATTTCGCAATAGACATTCAGTTCACGCAGGCGACGCGCAATCAGCTGCGTTACCTGGCTGCCGAAGTCGATGATCAGAAGGCGGTCATGGGAGCTTTGTTTCATGCAAACCTGTTAAGGCTGCGGGCAGTCTGTGGCAAGCGTCAGACGGCCCACAGGCCAACTGGCGCGGGATTATTTTGCAAGTTGGGGACGCACAGGGCCGGGATATGTCGCTTTTTGCCCTTGGCTGCCGTTCAGGGCGTGCTGTCCGGCGACTCGTCGGGTTAATCAGCAGGTCAGAAATAGCTTGAGCACGAGCAAGGGAATGGAATCATGACAGATACAGAAGCACGTGGACGGCGCGGACGCGGTGGTGGCGGAGCTGCACGGCGCGCCGAGCGCAGCGCTGTGTCGTTCGAAACGGCCAAATACATCGAGCGCAACATTCCCAATCTGGAAATCCTGAACGAGGAAGCGCTTCAGATTATCGAAGCCAATGCCGATACGATCCTGGAAGAGATCGGTGTGAATTTCCCCGATAACCCCAAGGCGCTGGAACGCTGGCGCGAAGCGGGTGCAAACGTCGACGGCGAACGGGTGCGCATTCCCAAGGGGCTGGCGCGCGAGCTGTGCAAGACGGCCCCGTCAGAATATACCCAACACGCCCGTAACCCCGAGCGCAACGTCGTCGTCGGCGGCCGCAATCTGGTGCTGGCACCTGTCTATGGCCCGCCCTTTGTGCGTGATGCCGCCGGTGGCCGCCGCTATGCGACGCTGGCGGATTTCCAGAAGTTCGTGAAACTGGCCTATATGTCGAAATGGCTGCACCATTCGGGCGGCACCGTGTGCGAACCCACCGACATCCCGGTGAACAAACGCCACCTGGACATGCTGTATGCCCACATGACCCTGTCGGACAAGCCGTTCATGGGCTCGGTCACCGAACCCAGCCGTGCGCAGGATTCTGTGGACATGTGCGGCGTGTTGTTCGGTGACGACTTTGTGCAGCAGAACACTGTGATGACCTCGTTGATCAACATCAACTCGCCCATGACATTCGATGACGTCATGATGGGCGCGCTGGAAGTCTATGCGCAGAACAACCAGGCCTGCATCATCTCGCCCTTTATCGTCGGCGGTGCGATGGCGCCGGTGTCCGTCGTGGGCACGCTGACGCAGGTGCTGGCCGAAGTTCTGGCGGGCATCGCCTATAGCCAGCTGTGCCGCAAGGGTGCACCGGTAATCTTTGGGGCGTTTGTAACCTCGATCGACATGAACTCGGGCGCGCCGACCTTTGGTACACCCGAAGCGGCGCACATCACCTATGGCGCGGGCCAGCTGGCGCGGCGCATGGGGCTGCCGTTCCGCTCGGCGGGGTCGTTCTGTGGTTCGAAACTGCCCGATGCGCAGGCGGCTTATGAGACATCGAACTCGCTGAACATGGGTCTGTTGTCGGGTGTGAACTTCATGCTGCACTCTTGTGGCTGGCTTGAAGGCGGTCTGGTGTCGTCGTTTGAAAAATTCGTGATGGACGCCGACCAGCTGGGCACGCTGCACCACATTGCCAAAGGCGTTCAGATTGATGAAAACGCCCAAGCCATGGACGCGATCCGCGAAGTCGGTCCGGGCGGGCACTATCTGGGCTGCGCCCATACGCAGGCGAACTTTAAATCCGCGTTCTGGAAGTCCGATCTGCTGGACTACAAGCCGTTCGAGACATGGCAGGACGAAGGCGCGCGCGACACGCAGGCGCTGGCCTCGGTCCGGGTCGAGAAGATGCTGAACGACTACCAGCAGCCGCCGATTGACCCTGCGGTTGTCGAGGCGCTGGACGCCTTTGTGGCCAAACGCAAGGCCGCCGAACCCGATTCGTTCATGTAATCGACCCGCGCATCGCCCTAGTTCTGGGCGGTGCGCAACACGCGCGCCTCGGCCACAATGGCGATCAGAATATCGATGTGACGGGTCAGGCTATAGGCTGCGTCATCCTCCTTGCGCTGGGTATTCAGCGCCGCTTCCATATCCATCAGTTGTATCAGCGCCGCACCATAGCGGGGCAGTTTGCCATAGCCCAACAGGCGCGGCAGATGCACGTCGCGACGGTACTCCTCTGCTCCGAAACGTGCGGCCCGCATCAGCAGGCGCGGGCGTTGAATGGTGGCGAGCATCGACAGGATATCTTGCATGGTCTGGTTCCTTTGCACTGACTGAACTGCGGGCCACAGATGGCCTGCCAGCGGTCACTTTGGCACAGCCAGAGCGGGTGTTGCGCGCAGAGGTTGGAGAGCGTTCGCCGCTTTCACCATAATTTATCTTTTAGAAACAATGATTGCTGTATCACCGGTTCATTAAGAAATGAGTAACCAGTGCACCCCAAGGTTGTGGGGGTAAGTCTGTGGATAACTCAACGGACCCAATTCAGGGGAGAATGAAGACAATGGACCGATTTTCGGATCAGCGGTCGTTGGTTGCTGACGCGCCACGCTGGGTGCCCGAGTCAGCGCAGGCCTATTTGGCCCATACCGAAGCGGGGCTGACCATCAGGGAGCTGGCCCGCATTTCGGGCTGTCATGCATCGACAGTCCTGCGACAGGTCAGACGTCTGGAAAGCCGTCGCGACGACCCGTTGGTTGACGCTGCCTTGCAAAACCTGGGGGCCCGGCTGTTTCAGAAAGCCGCGACAAATGCCCATTTGAACACGCACGCGATTGACCGCTCCGGTGATGCAGTTGGTGAAAATGCTTCAGAACAAAAGGACGGTCCAGACATGAACCAGATCTGTAGAACGAGCGATCTGCAAGACGCAGACCATTTGGCACAGGATGCGTGCAGGGTGCTGCGGCGTATGTGTGAAAAAGGGGCGGTTCTGGCCGTGGCCGAAGATATGGAAAAGGCGGTGGTCGTGCGTGATGGAACCACGCGCACCGCTGTGGTGGACCGTAATGTTGCCGAGGCGATGGCGCTTAAGGACTGGATCGCGCCTGATGGGCAGGGGCGGATCATACGCTACCGCATAACGGCTGCGGGGCGTCAGGCATTGACGCAGATGATCAACGATGCGGGCGAGGGCGATTTGGCCGACGGATTTGCCGAAGCACCGGCGCATTTTAGGGGACAGCACGCGCGGGGGGACACCAAGGCGCAAGAATCGCAAGGGCCGGGTGCACCCGGTCGGATACGCTATAGCCTGTCGGATTCACCGCTGACCGCGCTGGCGCGGCGGCGCGACAAGGACGGGTCGCGGTTTCTAAGTGCCGACTTGGTGGGTGCTGGCGAACGCCTGCGCGAAGACTTTGAGCTGGCCAATATGGGCCCGAACGTCACGCAGAACTGGGAAGGTTTTCTGACCGGCGGGGCGCGTGGCAGCGTCGCACCAGACAACAGTGTCGGCACCGGCCCCGAGGCGGCGCGCGCGCGCGTTTCCGCAGCACTGGCCGAACTGGGGCCGGGGCTGTCGGATGTGGTGCTGCGTTGCTGTTGCTATCTTGAAGGTTTGGAAACGGCCGAAAAACGGCTGGGTTGGTCGGCACGCTCGGGCAAGATCGTGCTGCGGATCGCGCTGATACGGCTGAAACGGCATTATGATGAGGTGACGGGCGCAGGTGGCGGCCTGATCGGTTAGTCTGTGCCTGTGGATTGTCGGGGGCCAGCCCCCGCGCCTTGCGGCGCTCCCCCGGAGTTTTCTATAGCTTTTTGGGAAAATCTAAAACCACAAGGCAGCACTTTTCGCGTTTGAGCCGAAGGCAAAGGCAGCGAACAAGTGATTCAGGCTTTTCCCGAAACGCTTTTGCAAGATGAAGCCGGAGCGTCCAAAGAAAAGGGCGCCCCGGAAGTAAACCGGAACGCCCCTTGGTTTTGTGTGGAAATGATCAGGCCAGATCGAAGCGGTCGGCGTTCATCACTTTGGTCCATGCGGCGACAAAGTCACGAACAAAGCGTTCGCCTGCATCGTCCTGACCATAGATTTCAGCCAGTGCGCGCAGTTGCGCATGCGAGCCGAACACCAGATCGGCACGGGTGCCGGTCCAGACGACCTCACCGCTGCTGGCATCCTTGCCTTCAAAGGACGACTGTGCCTCGTTCGACGCGCCCCAGCGGATGTTCATGTCCAGCAGGTTTGTGAAGAAGTCGTTGGTCAGCTGACCGGGACGATCTGTCATCACGCCGTCTTTGCTGTCGCCATAGTTGGCGCCCAGAACACGCAGGCCACCCACCAGAACCGTCATTTCCGGCGCGGTCAGGTTCAGCAGTTGGGTGCGATCCAGCAGCAGCTTTTCAGCCTTTACGGTGATGCCGTCGGCCACATAGTTGCGATAGCCGTCGGCCACCGGTTCCAGCAGGTTGAAGCCGTCAATGTCGGTCTGTTCCTGCGTTGCGTCCACGCGGCCCGGCGTGAACGGCACGGCGACCTTGTGGCCGGCGTCTGCGGCGGCCTTTTCAATGGCAGCCACACCACCCAGCAAGATCAGGTCGGCCATCGACACGCCGTTGCTGAAAGACGCCTGCACGCCTTCCAGCGCTTTCAGCACCTTGGCCAGCTTGGCAGGTTCGTTGACGGTCCAGTCTTTCTGGGGGGCCAGGCGGATGCGCGCGCCGTTGGCGCCACCCCGGTGGTCCGACCCGCGATAGGTCGACGCCGAAGCCCATGCGACCGACACCAGCTCGGACACCGACAGGCCGGTGGCCAGAATGTCGGACTTCAGCTTGGCAATATCCGACTCGCTCAGCGGCGCGTGGGTCGCGGCGGGCAGCGGGTCTTGCCAGATCAGGTCTTCGGCAGGGACGTCGGCACCCAGATAACGTGCCTTGGGACCCATGTCGCGGTGGGTCAGCTTGAACCACGCGCGGGCAAAAGCATCGGCGAACAGGGCAGGGTCGGCATGGAAGCGGCGCGAGATGGCGGCAAAGCCTTCGTCCATCTTCATCGACATATCTGCCGTGGTCATCATCGGCGGGTGCTTTTTGCTTGGGTCGTGCGCGTCGACGACCATGTCGGCCTCTTCGACGTCGATGGGGGTCCATTGCTGTGCGCCTGCGGGGCTTTTGGTCAGTTTCCATTCGTATTTGAACAGAACGTCGAAATAGCCCATGTCCCACGTGGTGGGGTTGGGTTTCCATGCGCCTTCGATGCCGGATGTGGTTGCATGTGCGCCAACGCCCGAGCCCAGAGCGTTGGCCCAGCCCAGACCCATCTGCTGCAATTCACCTGCTTCGGGTTCGGCACCGACAAGGGCAGGATCGCCCGCACCGTGCGCCTTGCCAAAGGTATGACCGCCAGCAACCAGCGCAACGGTTTCGTCGTCTTCCATGCCCATGCGGCTGAACGTGTCGCGCACGTCAAAGCCGGATGCGACAGGGTCGGGGTTTCCGTCCGGCCCTTCGGGGTTCACATAGATCAGACCCATCTGCACAGCGGCCAGCGGGTTGTCCAGCTGGCGGCCTTCGGAATAACGGGTGCCCGGCTGGTCAGATGTGGCCAGCCATTCGGTTTCGGCACCCCAGTGGATGTCTTCCTCGGGTTCGTAGATGTCGACACGACCGCCGCCAAAACCGAACACCTTGCCGCCCATCGATTCGATGGCGCAGTTGCCGGCCAGAATCATCAGGTCGGCCCAGGACAGGGCGTTGCCGTATTTCTTCTTGATCGGCCACAGCAGACGGCGCGCCTTGTCCAGGTTGCCGTTGTCGGGCCAGGAGTTCAGCGGCGCAAACCGCTGGTTGCCGGTCGAGGCACCGCCACGGCCATCGGCCGAGCGGTAGGTGCCGGCACTGTGCCATGCCATGCGGATGAACAGCGGACCGTAATGCCCGTAATCCGCAGGCCACCATGGCTGGCTGTCGGTCATCAGCGCGAACAGGTCCTGCTTGACCGCTTCCAGATCCAGAGTGCCAAAGGCGGCGGCATAGTCGAATTCTTCGCCCAGCGGGTTCACCAGCGCCGAATGCTGGCTCAGCACTTTGAGGTTCAGCGCATCAGGCCACCAATCGCGGTTGTTTACCTGTTTCTTGCTGTTGAAGGGGCATTTCATTTCGCCGTCCATCGTGGAATCTCCGATTTGTTTCGAGCTTGGTCTATGTTGTGCGACGGGACCCTGCGGGCAGCCGGGGCCTTTCTAGAATCAATCTAAACTAACGGGCGCGGGGGTGAAATACCCCAGTTCGAATATCGCACTAAAATAATCGTGTTTTCCTCAGAGGCATTGAAAACGCTTGAAAATTTGACCGCAGCATCGGAGAAATAGTGCAGATTACGCGCAAACATAGCTGTCATGCGCAGGCTGGTGTTCATTCTTCAATTGCATATGGTATAGACAGTTCAACGTTAAACCATCTGCCGAAAGCGATGTCTGATGCGCGATCTCAAAATCCCCGAGCAACGCCACCCTGAAAAGGCGCGTCGCCCCGACAACCCGCAGCCCAAGAAACCCGACTGGATCCGTGTCAAGGCGCCGGGCGGCAAGGGCTATGCCGAGACGCGCAAGATCATGCGCGACAACAACCTGACCACCGTTTGCGAAGAGGCCGGTTGCCCCAACGTGGGCGAATGCTGGTCGCAAGGGCATGCCACCATGATGATCATGGGCGAGGTCTGCACCCGCGCCTGCACCTTCTGCAACATCGCCACCGGCAAGCCGCCCGAGGCGCTGGACGCCTTCGAGCCGGGCCGCGTCGCCCATGCGGTCGAGAAACTGGGGCTGAACCATGTGGTCATCACCAGCGTGGACCGCGATGACGTGACCGATGGCGGGGCAGATCACTTTGCCCAGACCATCCGCGCCATCCGCCACCGCAGCCCCGACACCACCATCGAGATCCTGACGCCGGACTTTATCCGCTGCGATCCGTCAGTGTTGGAAGTCGTGGTCGAGGCGCGCCCCGATGTGTTCAACCACAACCTTGAAACCGTGCCGGGTCTCTACCCCGAGGTGCGCCCCGGTGCGCGCTATTTCCATTCGTTGCGTCTGTTGCAGCGGGTCAAGGAACTGGACCCGACCATGTTCACCAAATCGGGCATCATGGTGGGCCTGGGCGAGGACCGTCAGGCCGTGATGCAGGTCATGGAAGACATGCGCGCCGCCGACATCGATTTTCTGACCATCGGGCAGTACCTGCAACCGACGCCCAAACACCACCGCGTTGACCGTTTCGTGCATCCAGACGAATTTGCCGCCTATGAAAAAGCGGCTTACGGCAAGGGCTTCCTGATGGTTTCGGCCACACCGCTGACGCGCTCGTCCTATCACGCGGGCGACGATTTTGCCCGGTTGCGTGCGGCGCGGTTGGCCAAGTTTGGCTGAGGTCAAAGCGGGTGCAGGCTATGCGGCGCGCGCGCGCCTGACCGGCGTTCTGTTCGGCCTGTCTGCGGTGGTGATGTGGGCGCTGTATTTCGTCTATGCCCGCGAGGCGGCGCAGACGGGGTTATTGCCGATTGATGTGATCGTTTTGCGCTATGGCATGGCGGGGGTGATCCTGTTGCCGTGGCTGGTGCGCAAGGGCCTTGGCAATCTGGGTGGCGTTGGCTGGGGCAGGGGCATTGTGGTTGCGATCATTGTCGGGCCGCTGTTCCTGATGTTTGCTGCGGGCGGTTTCCACTATGCGCCTTTGGCGCACGGAGCGGTTATACAGCCCTCGACCGCCGCATTGGTCGGCACTTGCGCAGCCATCCTGTTTCTGGGTGAAAAACTTCAAGCGACGCGCATCGCCGGCATTGTCATGGTGCTGGGCGGCATTGCATTGATTTCATTGACCGGCACCACGGCTGCGGCCCCGGATGCGTGGAAAGGCCAGCTGATGTTCGTTGCAGCGGGCAGCTGCTGGGCCATCTTCACGATATTGCTGCGCATCTGGCAGCTGGGAGCCATCGCGGCCACGGCGGCGGCTTCGGTTCTGTCGGCTGTCGTTGTGTTGCCGGGCGTCTGGATGTTTGGCACTTTCGCGCGTCTGGCGGCATTGCCGACGGAAAAGCTGCTGTTGCTGATTTGTGTGCACGGCGTGATGTCGGGCGTTCTGGCGATGGTCTTTTACGCGCGTTCGGTCGAAATTCTGGGCGTGGGATCGGCGGCCTTGTTTCCGGCGGTGGTGCCTGCGGTCGCGCTGATCCTTGGCATTCCGCTGGCAGGTGAAGTGCCCTTGGCGCCCGAATGGCTGGGCGCTGTGCTGGCGACCACCGGTCTTGCGGTGGCGCTTGGGGGCATTCCGGGGCTGCGCCGCGTCGGGGCCTGATCTTCATCTTGCCCGATAAACTCCGGGGGAGACGCGCAGGCGTCGGGGGCAGCGCCCCCGCTCATAAGAAACTTGGGCAGCGCTCCCGCTCATCAAGAACGACGGGCAGCGCCCCCAAGACCCCGCGTCAGGGCCGTGCGCGCGTTGCTGTGGCCTAGTCGGGCCACCAGCCCATTTTCTCGATGCCCCAGATCATCAGCAGCACCGCGATGATCCCGAAGACCAGCCGGACCCGCGCCGATGACGGCGGGTTGCGCGCCCAACGGGCCATGCGCACGAACCAGATCGGGTTCATGTAAAGCGCACCTTGCCGATATAGCCCAGGTTGCGGTTGCGTTGGGCAAAGTCGATGCCATAGCCCACGACAAATTCGTCGGGAATCTCAAAGCCGGTCCAATCCGCTTTCATGTCGATCTCGCGGCGCTCGGGTTTGTCCAGCAGGGCGATGGATTTCAGCCGCGCAGGCCCGCGCGAGCGCAGCAGGTTGACCACATGGTGCAGGGTGTGACCGGTGTCGACGATGTCCTCGACCACCAGCACGTCGCGCCCTTCAATGGCGCCGCGCAGGTCCTTGAGGATGCGCACCTCGCGGCTGGATTCCATCGCATCGCCATATGAGGACGCTTCAAGGAAATCGACCTCGATGGGCAGGTCCAGCTCGCGCACAAGGTCGGCAATGAACACAAACGAGCCGCGCAACAGGCCCACGACGACCAGCTTGTCGGTGTCGCGAAATTCGTCCTGAATTTCCGCGCAGAGCTCTTCGATCCGCGCGGCAATCATCTTGGCCGAAATCATCTGATCAATCACATAAGGCCGGTCCGGCATGGCGTTCCCCTTGAACTCTGGTCTGTTTCGTAACACATGGGCCGGAACCCTTGCCATAACTCATAGCGTGATGCCGACACATTCCGAAACCCGTTTCCTGCCCTATACCGCCCAACAGATGTATGATCTGGTGGCCGATGTCGGCTCTTACCCGCAGTTCCTGCCGTGGTGCGCCGCCGCGCGCGTCAAGTCAACGACGCCACAGGGCGATCATGCGGTGATGGAGGCCGATCTGGTGATCAGCTTCAAAGTGTTCCGCGAACGCTTTACCAGCCGCGTGGTGCTGTGGCCTGCGGCACGCAAGATCGACACCGAATATCTGGACGGGCCGTTCCGCTACATGAAATCGAACTGGGCGTTTTCGGATGCAGAAGGCGGCTGTGATGTGTCGTTTTTCGTCGACTTCGAATTCCGCAACCGCGTGTTGCAGGGCATCATCGGGGTCGTGTTCAACGAAGCGATGCAACGGATCGTGCGGGCGTTTGAACGGCGGGCCGCCGAGCTTTACGGATAGGGGCGGGCCGCCGCGCTTTTACTGCAAAGCGACCCTCCGGGGGGAGTTTTCCTGGCAAGATGAAGGCGGGCTTTGGGGCCTGCCTTTTTCGTTTGCGTCAGCTGGTGATGTCGTAGGCACGTTCGCCGTGCACGGCCAGATCAAGCCCGTTGGTTTCGGTTTCGGCGTCCACGCGCAGCGGGGTGATGGCGCGCACAACAACGATCAGGATGACAGTGACAACCGTGGTGAACACCCCGACAATCGCCAGCGATCCCAGTTGCGCGGCCCATGTGCCTGCGCCAAAGGCCGCGATCATGATGGTGCCAAAGATACCGCCGACACCGTGCACGGCAAAGACGTCAAGCGTGTCGTCGATGACGACCTTGTTGCGGATAAAGTTGACCGCTTCCTGACACAGGATGCCCGCGACCGCGCCGATTACCAGCGCCGCGACCGGACCCACGAAACCCGATGCGGGGGTGATCGATGCAAGACCTGCGATGGTCCCGGTGACGATGCCCACGAGCGACGATTTCCCGAACTTCAACCGTTCCCACAGCGCCCATGTCAGCGATGCGGTGGCCGCCGAGATATGGGTGACCGTCAGCGCCATCGCGGCCCCGCCGTCTGCCGCCAGTTGCGAGCCGCCATTGAAGCCGAACCAGCCGACCCACAGCATCGCGGCCCCGATCATCACCATGCCGGGATTGTGCGGCGGGGTGGTGTGGTTGCGCCGCTTGCCCAGGAAGACAGCGAGGATCAGCGCCGCCAGACCTGCGGTTTCATGCACCACGATGCCGCCGGCAAAGTCGCGCACGCCAACCTCGCCAAAGATACCGCCATCGGCCAGAAATCCGCCGCCCCAGACCCAGTGGACAACCGGCGCATAGCACAGAAGCATCCATAGCCCCGAGAACAGCAGCACAAAGCCAAAGCCGATGCGTTCGACATAAGCGCCGACGATCAGTGCGGGGGTGATGATGGCAAATGTCATCTGGAAGGCAAAGAACAGCACTTCGGGCAGGGTGCCGGTCAGGCTGTCGGCGGTGACACCCAGCAACAGCAGTTTGTCCAATCCGCCCCAGAGTCCGCTGTCGCCGCCGCCAAAGGCGATGGAATAGCCGACAACGAACCACAGCAGGCTCATCAAACAGGCGATGGCATAGACGTGCATGAACACGCTCAGCACGTTGCGGGCGCGCACAAGGCCGCCGTAAAACAGGGCAAGCCCCGGCAATGTCATGAACAGCACAAGGGCTGTTGCGGTGATGATCCATGCTGTGTCAGCGGCGTTCATTTGGGTCCCCTCCCGATTGCTTTCGGGGGACGTGCCAAGGCGGGCAGCAGAGGGAAAGCGTGTTATTGCATCAGGGCGATGAAAAAGTGGGCGATTTTACGATTGCACAAAATTCGGGCGAAAATTGCGCACCTATGCCCTTATTTTACGCATCTTGGAAAGGCACGCTTTAGAGGCGCGTGAGGGCTGCCAGCAGCAGGCCAAGGGCGTGGTCGCGGGCGGCTGCGCGTACATTTGCGCGGCCCTGCGCGCCGAATTCGACTGTTTGTAACTTCACGCCCAGCGGGCCAGCGACGGCGAAACATACGCGCCCCTCGGGTTTGTGGTCGGACCCGCCGGGGCCTGCGATTCCGGTGATGGATACGGCCAGCTGCGCGTGACTGTGGCGCAGCGCGCCCGTGGCCATTTCGGCGGCGGTTTCCTCTGACACGGCGCCGAACGCGTCCAGTGTTGCGGGCGACACGCCCAGCATCTCGACCTTGGCGGCGTTGGTATAGGTGACCATGCCACGGTCGACCACCGCCGATGATCCGGGAATGTCGGTCAGGGCCGCGGCCACCATGCCACCTGTGCAGCTTTCGGCGGTGGCAATCATCACGCCGCGCGCCTTGGCGGCTTCCAATACGCTGACAGGCAGGCTCATCGCATCAGCACCCCATGCGCCAGCCCGGCCATCAGCACCACGCCGATGGCGGCAAAGATGCCCGCGATCACGTCGTCCAGCATCACACCCAACGGATCGCCGCGCCGGTCGGCCCGGCCCACCAGCCACGGCTTCCAGATGTCGAACAGACGGAACAGCACAAATGCCGCGACCCAGCCCGGCCACATGGCCAGCATCGACACGCCGTTGTTCGCAGCACCGATCGACAGCGGCAGCAGGGCGATCCACTGGCCGACAACCTCGTCCGCGACAATCTCGGAGGGGTCATGGTCGGTCTTGCCCTTGGTCATCACACCCGTGGCCCACCATCCGGCGGCAAAGATCACCACGATCCCGGCCATCAACAGCGGCCAGCCGCCGATCACATGCAGCAGCCACGCCCAGGGCAGCGCCACCAGCGACCCCCAGGTGCCCGAGGCGGGGCGGATATAGCCGACACCCAGAACGGTGCCGATGGCCTTTGCGAGTTTGTCTGTCATGTCTTCACCAATGTGCAGGTTGCCAGCGACGCGATGCCTTCACCGCGTCCGGTAAAGCCCAGGCGTTCCGATGTGGTCGCCTTGACCGAGATGCGGCTGCGCTCGACGCCGGTAATCCGTGCCATTTCGTGGCGCATGGCGTCGCTGTGCGGGCCGATCTTTGGAAACTCGCAGATGATCGTGCAGTCGATGTTGCCGATGGCAAAACCGTGCTCTTGCGCCAGTTCAACCGCGTGGGTCAGGAAAATGTGGCTGGCGGCCCCTTTCCACTGCGGGTCCGAGGGCGGGAAATGCTGGCCGATGTCGCCCATCGCCAGCGCGCCGTAGATCGCATCGGTGACGGCGTGCATGGCAACATCCGCATCCGAATGGCCCTTCAACCCCTGATCGTGGGCAATGCGCACCCCGCACAGCGTCACATGATCGCCGTCGTCAAAGGCATGTACGTCAAAGCCGTTACCCAGTCTGATGTCCATTGCGTCCTCTTAAAATGCGTGCGGCACGGTCAAAGTCGGCCGGATGGGTGATTTTCAGGTTGTCCTCGTCCCCCGCGACGATGGCCACGTCAAGCCCTGCGGCGCGCGCCACCTCGACATCGTCGGCGGCGTTGCCTGCATGGGCCGCGTGGGCGGCGGTGATGGCGGCACGCTCGAACCCTTGGGGGGTTTGCGCACGGAACAGGCCGGTGCGGTCCTGTGTGCCGGTTACATGGCCATCTGCGCCGGTCCACAGCGCGTCGGTGACGGGCAAGGCAGGGGCGGCGCCGGAGGCGTGTTCCAGCGCGGCAATCACATCGCTGATGGTGCGCGCGGTGATGCAGGGACGGGCGACATCGTGGATTAGCACATGGGTGATGTCCGGATCTGGCAGCGCCGCCAGCCCCGAGCGCACCGATGCGGCACGGTCGGCACCGCCCGTGGTGCAGGTGACATCGTCAAAGGCGGCCGCTGCAAGGTCATCGGCGTGCAGCACCAGCACCACATGGGAAATGAGCGGGTGGTCTTGAAAAGCCGCCAGCGTATGGTCGATCACGCGGGCCCCTTCCAGCGGTTGCCATTGCTTGGCCACATCCCCGCCGGCACGCAGCCCGCGGCCTGCCGCCACGATGATGGCGGCGCAGGTCATGCAGGGGGCGCGGGGTGTTGAAGTCATGATTGATGTGTAGGGGGAATGGCGCGGACTGGCAATTCACCTGTTGTTGTGCTTAATTATTAGGCTACTGCTGCCGGGCTGGGCGTAATTCGGTCATGCAGCATTGAGGATGACCAGCCGGTCGGCTAACCCGAAAAGACGCACAAGGATTAGGCATTTGCCCCAACCCCATAACCCATTGACCATGATTGCCCCTGTGATGCTGGCCCCGATGGCCGGAATCACCGACCTTCCGTATCGCCAGCTTGTGGCACGGTTCGGCGCGGGCATGGTGGTGTCCGAGATGGTGGCCAGCACCGATATGCTGAACGCGCGCCCCGGCACCCGTGAAAAGGCCGAGCTGGGTCTGGACCAGCAGGGGACCGCTGTACAGCTTGCAGGCCGCGAGGCCGCGCCCATGGCCGAGGCCGCGCGCATGGTCGAAGGGCAGGGCGCTGCGGTGGTCGACATCAACATGGGCTGCCCCGCCAAGAAGGTCACCCAAGGCTATTCCGGCTCGGCGCTGATGAAGACGCCGGATCATGCGCTGGCCCTGATCGAGGCGGTGGTGAATGCGGTTAGCATCCCCGTGACGCTGAAAACACGGCTGGGCTGGGACGACGACATGCTGAACGCCCCGCAGATTGCCGCACGGGCCGAGGCGGCGGGTATCCGCCAGATCGTCATTCACGGGCGCACCCGCTGCCAGTTCTACAAGGGCCGCGCCGATTGGGCGGCGATCCGGGGCGTGAAGGATGCGGTGAGCATTCCGGTGATCGCCAATGGCGACATCGTCGACGTGGCCAGCGCGCGTCAGGCTTTAGAGCAATCCGGTGCCGATGGCGTGATGATCGGGCGTGGGGCACAGGGGCGGCCTTGGTTGCTGGCAGATGTGGCCCATGCGCTGTATGGCACGCCTGCGCCGGACGTCCCCACGGGTGAGGCTTTTGCAGAGATGGTCCTGGCGCATTATGCCGAAATGCTGCGCTTTTACGGCGCGGTTCTGGGCCTGCGCGTGGCGCGCAAACATCTGGGCTGGTACATGGACACGGCAGGCACGTCGCCCGACCTGCGCCGTGCTGTGCTGACGGCCAAAACGCCCAACGAGACGATGCGTCTGTTGACCGATGCGCTGTCGCCCTGGACCGGAGAGGTGGCCGCATGAGCCCTGCCGCAGATATCTGGGCCTCGCTGCCCGTTCCGGCGCTGTTGATTGATGCGGACGACCGTATTCTGGAAATCAACGCCGCGGCCGAAGGGTTCCTGAACGTTTCGGCCAAATCTGTGGCCGGGGTGCCGGTCTGGGATCAGGTCAACGTGGATTCGCCGCTGGAAGAGGCCTTTGCCCGCGCCCGCACCTATGAAACGCCGCTGTTCGTCAACGACGTGGACGTGGGCGGCGGCCAGCGCGCGCCGTTGCAATGCGCGCTTCAGATTGCACCGCTTCAGGGTGCGCCGGGGCAGATGATCATGCTGATCAGCCCGCGTGAGCTGGCCGGGCGCATCACCCAGCACGACAGCGTGAAATCGGCGGCCAAATCCGCCATCGGCATGGCCGAAATGCTGGCCCACGAGATCAAGAACCCGCTGGCCGGCATCACAGGTGCCGCGCAGCTGCTGAGCATGAGCCTGAGCAAGGACGATCTGGAGCTGACCGATCTGATCGTCGAGGAAAGCCGGCGCATCGTCAAACTGCTGGAACAGGTCGAACAGTTTGGCAACCTGTCGCCCCCCGACTTCCGCGAGGTGAACATCCACGACGTTCTGGACCGGGCGCGGCGTTCGGCACTGCTGGGGTTTGGCGCGAACATGAAAATCATCGAGGATTACGACCCCTCGCTGCCGATGGCGCAGGGTGATCCCGACCAGTTGCTGCAAGTGGTGCTGAACCTGCTCAAGAACGCCTCGGAAGCGGCGGGCAAGGAGGGCGGTACGATCCGGTTGCACAGCTATTTTGAACATTCGTTCCGCCTGCGCCGTGCCGATGGCACGGGTCGCTCGCTGCCCTTGCAGATCGAGATCATCGACGACGGCCCCGGCCTGCCCGAGGCGATCAAGGCCGATGTGTTCGACCCGTTTGTGTCGGGCCGCGAGAACGGCACCGGTCTGGGGCTGGCGCTGGTCAGCAAGATCATTTCCGACCACGGCGGGTCGATCTCGGTCACCTCGGTGCCCGGGCGCACGGTGTTCCGGTTGTCGCTGGCGCGCGCAGCCAAGCAAATAAAGATGAAAAAGGAAGAATAGAGCATGGACGGCACGGTTCTGGTTGCAGACGATGATCGCACAATTCGCACGGTTCTGACGCAGGCGCTGACGCGGGCAGGGTGCAAGGTGCATGCCACATCGTCCCTGACCACGTTGATGCGCTGGGTTGGCGAGGGCAAAGGCGACGTTGTCATCACCGATGTGATGATGCCCGATGGCAACGGGTTGGAAATGCTGCCCAAGATCGGACAGGACCGCCCCGGCCTGCCGGTGATCGTGATTTCGGCGCAGAACACGATCATGACGGCGATTCAGGCCGCCGAGGCCGAAGCCTATGATTATCTGCCCAAGCCGTTCGATCTGCCCGACCTGATGAAGCGCACGGCACGGGCGCTGGAAAACAAACACAAGCGTCCCCAGACCCAACAATCGGAAGGCGACCGTCCCGATGATCTGCCGCTGGTGGGGCGCACGCCGGTGATGCAGGCGCTGTACCGCGTGGTGGCGCAGGTGATGAACACCGATCTTCCGGTTCTGATCTGGGGTGAAAGCGGCACAGGCAAGTCGTTGATTGCGCGCGCCATTCACGATTTTTCCGACCGTCGCTCGATGCCCTTCGTCGCGGTCACGCCCGCCGATCTGCAAGATCTGGAAGGCCCCGCGCGGGTAATGGCACGGGTGCGCGGGGGTACGCTGCTGATCGACGAGATTGGCGATATTCCCGATGAAATTCAGGCGCGTATCGTGCGCATGACCGATGCCTCGGGCGATGATGTGCCGCGTTTTCTGGCCACCAGCCAGACCGATCTGGCTGCCGCCATGGAAAGCGGCGCGGTGCGCAAGGATCTGTATTACCGCCTCAGCGGTGCAACGTTGCATGTGCCTGCCTTGCGCGAACGGGTTGATGATATTCCGCTGCTGGCGCATCACTTTCTGGCCCGAAGTGAAAAATCGGGTGCCGCCCAGCGGACCCTGTCGGACGAAGCCGCCGAAGTGTTTCGCACATATTCCTGGCCCGGCAACGTGCGCCAGCTGGAAAACACCGTACGCCGTCTGGGGTTGACCAGCCGTCTGCCCGAAATAGCCGCCGCCGAGGTCAAACAGGCCCTTGGCAACCAGCCCGAGATGGAGCCGCTGCAATCGGTGGGCGACACCGAGAAACTGGGTGCATCCGTGGCACGCCATTTGCAGCGCTATTTTGATCTGCACGGCGATATGTTGCCACCTGCGGGCCTGCACGGCAGGATATTGCGCGAAGTCGAAGCGCCACTGATCGAGATTGCCCTGTCGGCAACCGCAGGAAATCAGGCAAAAGCGGCCGAACTTCTGGGGATCAACCGAAATACATTGCGCAAGAAGATCACCGATCTTGGAATACAGGTGACACGCGGTCGAAAGATGATGTAAAACTGCCACATCAAACCGTGGCCATCCGGACACTTGCGGGTTAGGACCACGATATATGGCGGTAGGTGCTTGCGGGCACCGCATCAACAGGTGGGCGCAGGGTGGCAACCCGGACACGGCAATCACGTTGGGTGACTCTGGGGCGTTTGCGCCGCCAAAAGCGTGTGCGCAACGCCGCGACGCTGGGTTTGGTGGTTCTGGGGCCTGTGCTGGCGCTGGCCACATTTCTGATTCTGGGGCCGCTGGATCAGGGCAGTGGCAACATGTCGTTGCGTCTGATTCTGCTGGCCGACTTTGTCTATATCCTGGTGGTCGCCGCCCTGGTCATGAGCCAGGTCGCCCGTTTGATCGCGGCGCGCCGCGCAAAATCCGCAGGGTCGCGGCTGCATTTGCGGCTGACCGGCGTGTTTGCGCTGATGGCGCTGATCCCGACGGTGACCGTTGCGGTTTTCGCCGGGCTGACGGTGAACATCGGGCTTGAGGGCTGGTTTTCGGACCGTGTCAGCAATGTTGTCGGCTCGTCTCTGGCGGCTGCCGAAGCCTATGAGGCCGAACAAAACGATGATCTTGTGGAAGATGCCCGCGCGCTGGCCGAGTTTATCGACCGTGTCCGTCGCACGCAGCCCATTAAAAACGATATTGAGATTCTGACCGAGGGCCAGCGCCAGATCCAGCGCGGCCTGCGCGAGGCCTATCTGATCGACGGCACCGGCGAAATTCGAGCCCGTGGCGACAGATCCTATTTGTTCGATTTCGAAAAGCCGGAGGAAAGCAAATTTGATGAGGCCCGCAAAGACGGGCTGGTGATTATCGAAGACTGGCCCAACAATGAATTTCGCGCGTTGGTGCCGCTGACCAGTCTGGTTGACCGTTTTCTGTATGTCAGCCGCGATGTCGACGGCGAAATCCTGTCCTTGCTGGACGAAACCCAGGAAACCGTGCGCCTGTACCAACAGCTTGAAAACGAACGTGGCCGCGTTTTGTTCGAATTCGGCCTGCTGTATCTGGGCTTTGCCGTGATCCTGATCCTGGCCGCAATCTGGTTGGGTCTGTGGTTCGCGGAACGGCTGTCTGGCCCCGTGGGCCGGCTGACCGGCGCCGCGCAGCGCGTGGGCGCGGGTGACATGGACGTGCGCGTGCCCGAGGAAGAGGGCGACGACGAGATTGCCATGCTGGGGCGCTATTTCAACCAGATGACCCTGCAATTGAAAGGCCAGCGTGACACGCTGATGGACAACACCCGCCAGATCGAGCGCCGCCGCCGTCTGTTCGATTCCGTCCTCAGCTCGGTCACCTCGGGCGTTGTCGGACTGGACCCGGAAGGGCGCGTCGCCTTTGTGAACCGGTCTGCGGAACGACTGTTGGATTGGAAGGATGACAATCAATCGGTTGCGCTGGTCGTTGCGATTCCAGAGTTCGGGCCTCTTTTCAATATGTTGAAAGCCAATCTTCAAGAGGTCGCGCAGGGCGAGGTCAAGGTCAGCCGTCATGGCCACCTTGAAAACCTGCTGGTGCGCATGGCGACGCGGCGCACCGAAGACGGACGGCTTGAGGGCTATGTTGTGGCCTTTGACGATGTTACCGATCTGGTCAGCGCGCAGCGGATGGCGGCCTGGGGCGATGTCGCCCGCCGCATCGCCCACGAGATCAAGAACCCGCTGACCCCCATCCAGCTGAGCGCCGAGCGGATCAAGCGCAAGTTTTCGTCCAAAGTTGGCGACGACAGTGACAGTCTGGAGCAGATGACAGATGTGATTGTGCGCCAAACCAATGACTTGCGCCGCATTGTTGACGAGTTTTCGAAATTCGCAAGGATGCCCGAACCCGACCGGCAAAGCCATGATCTGGTGCAGATCGTGCGCGATGCGGTCACGTTGCAAAGCGCGGGGCAACCCGGTGTCATCATCGACGCCGACCTTCCAGAGGCACCTCTAACCACCGATCTGGATGCAACCATGATTGGTCAGGCGCTGACAAACCTGATCAAGAATGCCGGTGAAGCAATTGAAACGCTTGCCGAAAACAATCCCCCCCAAGGTCTTGAGCCGCGTATTCGCGTCCGCCTTGAAACTCAGAACACGCGCGCCATCATTCAGATCGCCGACAACGGGATCGGTTTGCCGGAGGATCGTGCGCGTCTGTTCGAGCCCTATGTAACCACGCGCTCCAGCGGGACGGGTCTGGGGTTGCCAATTGTGAAGAAGATTATCGAAGAGCACGGCGGCACGCTGGTGCTGGAAGATGCGCCCGTATTTGAAGGGCAAACGCATTTCGGTGCGATGGCAGTGATCGCACT
Organism: Pseudosulfitobacter sp. DSM 107133; assembly: GCF_022788695.1. Classification (NCBI taxonomy): domain Bacteria; kingdom Pseudomonadati; phylum Pseudomonadota; class Alphaproteobacteria; order Rhodobacterales; family Roseobacteraceae; genus Pseudosulfitobacter; species Pseudosulfitobacter sp. DSM 107133. Next base: position 2,176,524 of record NZ_CP085154.1, on the reverse strand, counting down.
GCCACTGACGCCGACACATAAAAAAGGTGAGGTAACATGAGTGATATTCTGATTGTCGACGACGAACGCGATATCCGCGAATTGATTTCCGATATTCTCAAGGACGAAGGGTTTGCCACACGGCTGGCAGGCAATTCCGACGAGGCGATGAACGCCATCAATTCCGAGGCACCGGCCCTGATGATCCTGGACATCTGGCTGAAAGACAGCCGGATGGACGGGATCGACATTCTCAAGACGGTCAAGCGCGACAACCCGGATGTGCCGGTGGTCATCATTTCTGGCCATGGCAACATCGAGATCGCGGTCGCGGCGATCAAACAGGGGGCCTATGATTTCATCGAAAAGCCGTTCAACATCGACCAGCTTCTGGTGGTGATCCGCCGCGCCATGGAAACCTCGCGCCTGCGGCGAGAAAACCAGAGCTTGCGGCGTCAGGACAGCGGCCCGATGCAGATGATCGGGTCAAGTGCGGCGTTCAAAGGGTTGATTTCGCAACTGGACAAGGTCACCAAATCCAACGGACGTGTGATGCTGACCGGCCCCGCAGGTGCGGGCAAGGAACTGGCTGCGCGTTATATCCACGCCCATTCCAACCGTGCCTCGGCGCCTTTTGTCACGATCAACTGCGCAGGCATCGCCCCCGACCGCATGGAAGAGGTACTGTTCGGCCGCGAAAATGCCGAACGCGGAGTCGAGCCGGGTCTGCTGGAACAGGCCCATGGCGGTGTCATCTATTTCGACGAGGTCGCGGATATGCCGCTTGGCACCCAGTCCAAGATCCTGCGCGTGCTGGTTGACCAGCAATTCACCCGTGTTGGCGGCAACGACAAGGTGCGCGTCGATCTGCGGGTGATTTCCTCGACAAACCGCGATCTGGAACAGGCGATCGCCGCCGAAACCTTCCGTCAGGAACTGTTTCACCGGCTGAACGTGGTGCCCATTGCTGTGCCTTCGCTGGAAGACCGGCGCGAGGATATTCCGGTGCTGGCCGAACATTTCATCGACGAATTCAACGCCACGCAGGGCTTGCCCAAACGCCACATCAGTGACGAGGCGCAGGCCTTGCTGCAAACCATGATCTGGCCCGGCAACGTGCGCCAGCTCAAGAACCTGGTCGAACGGGTTCTGATCCTGGGGGACGGCACCGGTCCCATCGAGGCGCGCGAACTGCCCGGCACCGAAGAGGCGGCCGAGGGTGACGAGGGCCGCGTGGTGCTGTCCGGCTCGCTGGCCACCTTGCCGCTGCGCGAGGCCCGCGAGGCCTTTGAACGCGAATACCTTCTGACCCAGATCAACCGCTTTGGCGGCAACATCAGCCGCACTGCCAATTTTGTCGGCATGGAACGCTCGGCGCTGCACCGCAAACTCAAAAGCCTCGGCGTGGTCACCTCGGCCAAGGCCGGTGCGCGCGTGGCCCATATGGATGACGCCGAAGACGCAGACTAGGGTCCAGACCCCAAGTCATATCTTCATCTTGCCGGATAAACTCCGGGGGAGCGCCGCAAGGCGCGGGGGCAGCGCCCCCGAAGGCGCCCTGTCAGCCCTGATTGACGATCTGGAAACTGCCGTCGCGATTGCGGATGGCGCAGGATTTGGGTGTGAGGCGGGGCAAGGTTGCCGTCGCCGCCAGCGGCGCCGCCTGTTTCACACCCTGCGGACAGGCCGGAATGCTGGCGGGGCTATAGCCACGGTCGGCCATACACTGGTTTTCAACCTTTTTGCGCAGGGCGCTGTTCACATCCACGGTATAGACTTCGCCGGGCAGGTAATAGCCGGCCGTGGTTGTGCAATTTCCCGCCGAGTCGCAGGAGCGGCGCGGCGGCACATAGGTGGGCGGCGTGCGGCGCACCTGATTGGCCACCGGCGCATCACGCAGCGCCTGCACCTGGCACGCGGTCGTATCCCGCTCAACCGTTGCGACAGGCGTGCCTGCCTTGTAATACAGCGTCAGCGGCGCACAGGCGGGCAGCGCAAGCGTCAGCAACAGGGTGGAAAGTCGGGTTCTCATATGGCAAGACTGCCGGAAATCCTTAGGGTTTACAATTGAATTGACCCGGTTTCGGCCATCTGTCATTCAGATGTTTCGGATCACTGTGGTTGCGGTTGCCAAAGGGGCAAGGAACGCATGAAGGTCATCATTTGCGGTGCAGGTCAGGTTGGCTGGCAGATCGCACGTCACCTGTCGAATGAACGCAACGATGTCACCGTGGTCGATAACGACCCCGATCTGGTGCGCCGTGCCACTGACTCGCTGGATGTGCAGGGGGTCACCGGCTATGCCAGCTACCCAAACATTCTGGACCGTGCAGGCGCGCGCGACGCCGACATGATCATCGCCGCCACCTATTCGGACGAGGTCAACATGGTCACCTGCCAGGTGGCGCATTCGGTTTTCGGCATCAACCGCAAGATCGCGCGGCTGCGCTCGCAGTCTTATCTGGATGCAATCTATTCCGACCTTTACCGGCGCGATCACATGCCGATTGATGTGGTCATCAGCCCCGAACGCGAGGTGGCTGCGGCCGCGTTGCAGCGCTTGCATACAACGGCAGCCTTTGACACCGAACGGTTCATGGATGGCAAGGCGCACCTGCTGGGCATCACCATCGAGGAAGAATGCCCGGTGGTGAACACGCCCCTGCGCCAGCTGACCGATCTGTTCTCGACCTTGCGGGCAGTGGTGGTGGGGGTGCGCCGCGACGGCACCCTGTTCACCCCCGAGGCCAAGGACCAGCTGTTTGTCGGTGACGATTGCTATGTCTTTGCCCATGTCGACGACGTGAACCGCACGATGGAAATCTTCGGCAAGAAGATGGCCAAGCAGGAACGCATCGTTCTGGTGGGGGGCGGCAATGTCGGTCTGGCTGTCGCGGCCGAACTGGAAAAACGCACCAGCCGCGTGCGCACCAAGATCATCGAGAAAAACCGCAAATGCGCCGAACGTGCCGCCGAGGCGCTTGAGCGGACCATTGTTCTGAACGGCGACGGTCTGGACGTGGCCCTGCTGCACGAGGCGGGCGTGTCGCGCGCTGATGCGATGCTGGCGGTGACGGATGACGACAAGACCAACATGCTGGCGGCCGTGCGCGCCAAGACCGAAGGCTGCCCCTATGCCATCGCGCTGATCAACGACCCGACGCTGGTGCCGATGATGGGCCCCCTGGGCATCGACGCCTATATCAACCCGCGCGCCACCACCGTGTCGTCGATCTTGCGCCACATCCGCCACGGGCGTGTGCGCTCGGTCTATTCCATCGGGGATGCCGAAGCCGAGGTGATCGAGGCCGAAGTGCTGTCGACCTCGCCGCTCGCGGGCCGCAAGATCGGCGAAATCGAGTTTCCCGAAGGGGTGCTGGTGGGCGCCGTGCGCAAGGGCGGCGAAGTGATCCGCCCGCTGTCCTCGACCCGCATCGACGAGGGCGACGTTATCGCGATTTTCAGCATGGCCAAAGATGTTCCCGAGGTGGAGCGGCTGATGCAAGTGTCCATCGACTTTTTCTGATATGGAGCGCACGGCCAGCCTTCAGGACCGCGTCTTGCAGCTGCCGCTGTTCCTGCTGATGTTCGGGGTGGCATCGCTGGCGATGCTGGTGCCTGCGATCCATGGCGGGGTGATCCGCGAATTGCCGACGGCGCGGGCGTTCCTGTACTCTGCGGTGCTTGGGATCGTTCTGTTCGGCCTGATCGCTCTGGCCCATGCCGGACGTGCCCCGCGCCATGGCACGCTTGGCCCGTTGATGAGCCTTTTTGCCGCCTATACCTTTCTGCCAGCCTTTCTGGCGGTGCCTTTCTACGAAGGTCTGGGCACCACGTCGTTCCTGAACGCCTATATTGAAATGGTCAGCTCGTTCACCACCACTGGCGCGACGTTGTTCGACATGCCGGGGCGGTTGAACGATACCTTGAACCTGTGGCGCGCACAGGTCGGCTGGATGGGCGGGCTGTTGATGTGGATCGCCGCCAGCGCCATTCTTGCGCCCCTGAACCTCGGCGGTTTCGAGGTCACGGCCCGCGCCGAACCGGGCCGTTACGACGAGCGCAACATGCGTTTTCAGCATCCCGAAGGGCGGGCGCGGCTGGTCAAGGTGTCAAAGGCACTAGTGCCGATCTATGTGGGGTTGACGATCCTGTTGTGGATCTTGCTGATCGCGGGGGGCGACCGGTCGTTGGTGGCGCTGTGCCACGCCATGTCGGTGATGGCGACATCGGGGATTTCGCCCGTGGGCGGTGCATCGGGGGCAGGTTCGGGGATTGGCGGTGAAATGGTGATGGCGCTGTTCATGCTCTTCGCCCTGTCGCGCATGACCTTTTCCACCGATACCGTCACTTCGGAAAGCGGCGGCTTGCGCCATGACCCTGAATTTCGCATTGGCATCGCGCTGGTGCTGGGGGTGCCGCTGATCCTGTTCCTGCGCCATTTCATCGGTGCCATCGACATCGGCGAACAAGACCGTTTGATCGCGGCCGGGCAGGCGCTGTGGGGCAGCGTGTTCACGGTGCTGTCCTTCCTGACCACCACCGGATTTGCCAGCGCTCATTGGGAAACCGCGCAAAACTGGTCGGGGCTGGCCACACCGGGGATGATTCTGATGGGCCTTGCGTTGATGGGCGGCGGCGTGGCCACCACGGCGGGCGGTGTCAAATTGCTGCGGGTCTTTGCGCTGTATCAGGCAGGGCTGCGCGAAATGGAAAAGCTGGTGCATCCGCATTCGGTCGGGGGGGGCACATCGTTGGGGCGCCGCGTGCTGAAGGGCGGCGCATTCATTGCCTGGGTGTTTTTCATGCTGTTCGCGATCAGCATTGCGCTGGTCACCACGGTTCTGGGCGCCCTGGGCGTGGGGTTCGAAGCGTCGATGACCATGGCCGTGGCAGCGCTGTCGACCACGGGGCCGCTGTTGGAGTGGGCGGGCGATGCACCCATCCGCCTGCAAGAGCTGGGGCCTGCGGCCAAATCGGTTTTTGCGGCGGCCATGGTGCTGGGGCGGCTGGAAACGCTGGCCATCATCGCGCTTTTAACCCCTGATCTGTGGCGCGGTTGACGCACTGGGCTGTGCCCCAAACGTATCGGCACCGCTAACATCTGTTTTTGGGCTGGAAACTCCGCAACTTGGCCTTCATACTCAGCCGCAATGAGGGATGGCTTGGTCCGCAAGCCTACGACAAGAAAAAAGGTAAGAACCGACATGGCTTCGGACAGACAGAATTTGCAGGATGCCTTCCTGAACCACGTGCGCAAAACCAAGGTGCCCGTGACCATTTTCCTGATCAATGGTGTAAAGTTGCAAGGCGTCATCACATGGTTTGACAACTTCTGCGTGCTGCTGCGCCGCGATGGTCAATCGCAACTGGTGTACAAACACGCGATTTCGACAATCATGCCGAGCCAGCCGATCAGCCTGTACGAGGGCGAAGACGCCTCTTGAGCAAACCTCCGTTTCAGGTGGACGAAAGCGAAGGGCCCCGTTTCACACGGGCCTTTGTGCTGCATCCCGATATAAAATCCGACCGCGACCGGCGCGGCGCCGCTTTGGCGCTGGCCGAAGCCGTGTCGCTGGCCCATGCGCTGCCGCATCTTGATGTGGTGGGCGATCTGATCGTGCCGCTGCCCAAGGTTCATGCAGGCATGTTGTTCGGCAAGGGCAAGATCGAAGAGCTGCGCGCGCGGTTCGAGGCGGAAGAGGTCGAACTGGTTCTGGTCGACGGCCCCGTCACGCCCGTGCAACAGCGCAACCTTGAAAAGGCATGGGGGGTCAAGCTGCTCGACCGCACCGGCCTGATTTTGGAAATTTTCAGCGACCGTGCCGCCACCCGCGAGGGCGTGTTGCAGGTCGAGATGGCGGCGCTGAACTACCAGCGCACCCGCCTTGTGCGCGCCTGGACCCACCTCGAGCGTCAGCGCGGCGGGCTTGGCTTCGTCGGCGGCCCCGGCGAAACCCAGATCGAGGCGGACCGCCGGGCGATTGATTTGCAACTGGTGCGCCTGCGCCGCCAACTGGACAAGGTGGTCAAGACCCGCACCCTTCACCGCGCCGCGCGGGCCAAGGTGCCGTTCCCGATCGTGGCGCTTGTGGGCTATACCAACGCGGGCAAATCGACATTGTTCAACCGTCTGACCGGCGCCAATGTGATGGCCGAGGATATGCTCTTTGCCACGCTGGACCCGACCATGCGCCGTGTGGAACTGGACAACGGCCCCGAGATTATCCTGTCGGACACGGTGGGTTTCATTTCGGACCTGCCCACGGAACTGGTCGCCGCCTTCCGCGCCACGCTTGAAGAAGTGCTGGCCGCGGACATCATCTGCCACGTGCGCGACATCTCGCACCCCGAGACCGAGGATCAGGCCGCCGATGTGCGCGAGATCCTGACCACGCTGGGGGTGGGCAACGAACGCCCGATGTTCGAGATCTGGAACAAGATCGACCTGCTTCCGCAAGCCGAGGCAGACGCCGCCCAGGCCCGCGCCGCGCGCGATCAGGACATCATCGCGATTTCGGCGCTCAAGGGCACCGGTGTCGAAAGCTTCATGTCGATCATTTCCGAGGCACTTCAGGGCCGCGTCAGCCAAGAGGTGCTGCGCCTGAGTTTTGCCCAGGGCAAGAAACGCGCCTGGCTTTTCTCCGAAGGCGTGGCCGTGGACGAAGTGCAGAACGAAGACGGTTTTGTCGTCACCGTCCGCTGGACCCCGAAACAGCGCGCCCAGTTCGAACAGGTCTGATCCCGCTTTCTTTTGGCCTCAAATATCCCGGGTGCCCGGGGGCAGCGCCCCCGTGCAACCTGTCAAACCGCGATCTCGCGCCACATGCCGCTGTCCAGCCCCTCAAGCGTCCAGTCGCCGATGCTGGCGCGCACCAGCCGCAGTGTGGGCAGGCCCACGTGCGCGGTCATCCGGCGCACCTGGCGGTTGCGGCCTTCGGTCAGGGTCAGTTCGATCCAGCCATCCGGCACCGTCTTGCGCACGCGGATCGGGGGCGTGCGGGGCCACAGGCCGGCAGGTTCGTCGATCAGCCGCGCCTTTGCAGGCAATGTTGGCCCGTCCTTCAACGTCACACCATCCCGCAGCTGCGCCATATGCGCCTCGGTGGGGGTGCCTTCGACCTGCACCCAATAGGTTTTCGGCTTCTTGAACTTCGGGTGCGCGATGCGGGCTTGCAAGGCACCGTCCGAGGTCAGCACCATCAGCCCTTCGCTGTCCCGGTCCAGACGGCCTGCGGGGTAGACGCCGGGCACGTCGATGTAATCCGACAGGGTGGGGCGGTTCGTCGGGCTGCCCCGGTCGGTGAACTGCGGCAGCACGCCAAAGGGTTTGTTGAACAGGATGGTCGTCATTGCGTGGCCGGTTCCAGCTTGGTGATGCCCACGGATGCCGCACGCGCCAGCCCCTGATCCAGCGACATCGGGATATATTCGCCGCGCCGCCACAGCTGTGCCATGTCGTCATAGTGCCGCGACAGAAAATGGCCGGATTGCCCGGTGGATTCGATAAAGACCGAACTGTCGGGATCGGCAAAGTCGTAGACACCGCGATACCCCGCCCCATGCACGTTCTCGAAGGCATCCGCCCCTGCGCCGCCGCGCGTCAGCCCGCGTTGCAGGGTGTTGTCGCCGCCCGAGGTGCTTTGACGGATGTTCACGAAATAACGCAGCACCGGCACATCGCCCAGCACTGGATGGTCCTGAATGGCCTGATGCGCGTCACCCCAGCGCAGGGATTCCAGTTGGGTGCCATAGGTCTCGCCGATCCAGATCAGCGCATCGTCCAGCGCCATGCGGGCCATGTCGGGGCAGGTCTCGACCGGCGCGCTTTGGCGCACGTCGCACCAGACCGACGCCCCGCCCACGTCGCGAAAGGCGCGTTCGATGAACAGTGGCTCGACATGGGTCAGCTCGCCCGCCAGCGGGCCGATGTCGTCACGCACCATGCGGTCCTGGAGGGCGCGCAGCCACGCGGCGTAGATCAGCGGTTCGGGCAGGTGTTCGTTCATCTCGCCGTTCCAGTCGGCCAGCAGGGTCAGCGCGCGCTGGCGCTGGCGTTCTGCGGTGCCGTCGGGCGCGGCCTCTCCGGTGAACCACAACTCGGCCCCGATCAGGGGCAGCAGGGTGCGCGCCGTGGCGCTGACCGTGTCCAGTTGCGCCTCGATAAAGCTGTCGCGGGTGTGGACCTGCCGTGCCTGCATCAGCCGTTGCCAGCGTTGCACCCGCTGGGTGTCGCCCCAGCGAAAGCTGATGTGGTTGGGAAAGGGCCGTTCAACCGTCTTGTTGTTGGTATTGCCCAGAATGCCGCCCAGCGGCGCGACAAAACCGGGGTTCGAGGCAAAGGACATCACCCCCTGCCAGCGGTTCTGCGGCATGTAGCCCAGCGATGGCATCCGTCCCTGCGACTGGTGCGCAGCATCGCGGCGCGGCACTGCCCCGACGGTTTTCATGGCGATGGTGTCGGTGTCTGCCAGCGTCAGGTTCTGCGCCGGCGCCACCACCAATTCTGCGGCATTGATCGCCTCGGCCACGTTCTGCGCCGACATCAGTTCGACCGCGGCACTGACCGAGGTGTCGTTGGGCGTCAGCACTGTCCAGCTGAGTGCGGCCACATGGCCCGCAGGAGTGACCGTGCCGATGTTCTTGAAGCGGCCCGGCAGCACCGGCCCGTTGTCGGTCCAGCGCAGGGTCAGGGTGATGGGGGCGGCGTCCTTGATGGTGATGATCGACTTGCGCGTTTCAAAGTCTTTCCAGCCGTCCGGCGTGCGATATTGCGTTTGGTTGTCTGGATTCAACTGCTCGATGAACAGATCCTGATCGTCGACATAGGCTGATGTGACCCCCCAACCCAGCGCATTCGACCGGCCCGTCAGCACAGAGGGCATACCGGGAATGGTGGCGCCGATCACGGCGCCTGCCTGAAGGTCAAGCCGTGCCAGATACCAGATTCCGGGGGCGGTAAAGCCCAGATGCGGGTCATTGGCCAGCAAGGTGCCACCCGACGCTGAACGCGAGGGTGCCGCGGCCCATGCGTTGGACGCGCCGGCAAAGGCTTCGGGACCAAACGGCGACAGCGGGTTGATCTGTTGCGGAAGTGCGGCGGCATAGCGCGGCACATCCGGTACAAGGGCCGCATATTCCGGCAGCGCCGCCACGCCTGCGCCCGGTGCATCGGGCAGAATGTCGACCAGACGGTCCTGATCCGGCAGCGCCAGCGACATGCGCGCGCGCAGCACTTCGGCGTCCAGCTGGCCCGACAGTTGCAGCGCCATCAACTTGCCGATGGCGATGCTGTCGGCAGGCTGCCAGGGGGCCAGTGCCATAGGAAAGACAAAGAACTCGGGCGCACCACGGCCCAATGCCTCCTGGTTGATCTGCGCGATGCGGGCGTTCACACCGGCGGAATAGGCTTTGAGCGCGGTGCGCGTCCGCGGCGTCTGCGCGGCGACAGACTGCACCGCAAGATTATAGATATCGAGACGGCGGATGAAACTGTCGGTCTCGACCGTCTTGGTGCCGAACACCTCGGACAACCGCCCCTGCGCGGTGCGCCGCAGCAGCATCATCTGCCACAGACGGTCCTGCGCATGGACAAACCCCAGTGCAAAGAAAGCGTCCGCATCGTTCTGCGCAAGGATATGCGGCACATTTGCATTGTCGCGCACAATCTCGGTTTCTGCGGCCAGCCCGTCGACCTGAAGCGTCGCGTCATAATCGGGCAGCGAGCGCGAGGCGAGATAATAGATCATCCCGACGCCCAGCACGGCCAGCACGATCAGCCCGGCGGTCAGACGGACCAGCCACTGAAATACGACAGCCATAGACGCACTCTCACTTTGCTTGCACAGTTGACCCGATGTGCCTGACTGTTAGGAAAGGCGCAAGTAATAGGCAATACCGACGTAAAAGGAAGAACGAATGGCAAAGCTGGCATTTCTGGGGTTGGGCGTCATGGGCGCACCGATGGCGGGGCATCTGCAAAAGGCGGGCCACGACGTGACGGTCTATAACCGCACCGCTTCCAAGGCGCAGAACTGGGTCGAGGATCACGGCGGCAAGATGGCCAAAACCCCGTTCGAGGCGGCCAAGGGTGCCGATTTTGTGATGGCCTGTGTGGGCAACGACGACGATTTGCGCTCGGTCTGTCTGGGCCCGGACGGCGCATTTGCGGGCATGACCAGCGGCGCGATCTTTGTCGATCACACCACAGTGTCGGCGCAGGTCACGGCCGAGCTCTATGCGGCGGGTGACGTGGCGCAAATCAGCTTTGTCGATGCACCGGTGTCGGGCGGGCAGGCGGGGGCTGAAAACGGTGTCCTGTCGATCATGTGTGGCGGCGATCAGGGCGCCTATGACCGCGCGCTGCCGATTATGGAGGTCTATTCCAAGACCTGCCGCCGTATCGGTGCCAGCGGCGCGGGTCAGAAAACCAAGATGTGCAACCAGATTGCCATTGCCGGTCTGGTCCAGGGCCTGTCCGAAGCGCTGCATTTTGCCGAGAAAGCGGGGCTTGACGGGCGCGCGGTGGTCGAGGTGATCAGCCAGGGGGCCGCCGGGTCGTGGCAGATGGCGAACCGCTATGAAACCATGCTTGATGACAAATTCGACCATGGTTTTGCGGTGGACTGGATGCGCAAGGATCTGGGCATTTGTCTGGACACGGCAGATGAAAACGGCGCGTCGTTGCCGGTGACGGCGCTGGTCGACCAGTTCTATAAAGACGTGCAAAAACTGGGCGGCGGGCGCTGGGACACATCGAGCCTGATCAAACGCCTGCGTGCGATGGGCTAGGGGCCGGATCGGGGCTTTGGCGCGACATTGCCAGAGCCCCGGAAATTGGCAGGCGGTTTAACCAACTGGAAACTTTGCGCGGCTAGGCTGTGGGGGAATGTCCCTGCTGAAAGCTGTGCTATGTCTGCCGAACCCGCCACCCGTGAAACGGACCGTCTCAAGATGGAAAACCTGTTCTTTTCGCGTACCGATCCGCGCGGGGTGATCCAGGCCGCCAACGGTGTTTTTGTCACGGTGTCGGGCCATGAGTGGTCGGCGTTGAACGGGGCACCGCACAAGGTCGTGCGCCATCCGGATATGCCGGCAGGCGTGTTTCATCTGATGTGGGAAGAAATTGGCGCCGGCCGTCCCTTTGGCGGCTATGTCAAGAACCTTACAGCAGACCACGCGCATTACTGGGTCTTCTCGGTTGTTCTGCCGCTGGACGACGGCTTTGTCTCGATGCGGTTGAAACCCAGCAGTGAAATGTTCGAACAGATGGATGATCTGTATTCCGACCTGCGCACAGAGGAACGTGAACAGGGCGCAACGCCGGAAGAATCGCAGGCGCTGTTGCTGCAAAAGCTGCGCGATCTTGGCTATACCGACTATCCGGACTTTATGAGCATCGCGCTGGCGAAAGAACTGGGCGCGCGCGCGCGCGCTTTGCGACACCGGCTTGATCCTGCGTTGCAAGAAATGTGTGGGCTGGCAGATACGGTGCTGAAGATGCGCGATTATGGCGACATGATTGATACGATTTTTCACAGCACGGCGTTGATCCCGAACAATCTGAGCATTCAGGCGCGCAGCCTTGAGGGGGCCAACGGGCCAATCAGCGTGATTTCGACAAACCATCAGGTCATGGCGCAGTCGCTGGGTGATATTCTGTCTCGGTTCCGCAAGGCGGTGGATGATGGGGTGGCCCATACGACCCTGGCGCGTTTCAACGCCGGTGTGCGGCTTTTGACGCAAGAGGTCGCCGCGCAGTTTCGCAACCAGCCCAAGATGGAAGGCATTGATCCCGCGGCCGAAGCCCGTCGGTTGGCGGTATTGGCGACCGATTCCCAACTGCGCGAGCACGCATCCGTCGGCAAGGTCATGGGGGCCGCCGCGATTTATCGCGGGATGTCCACGGATATGCGGCGGGTGATGTCCGGTCTGGAGATGAGCCGTGTCATGTGCAAGATCGAACAGTCGAAATATGCTTCGAACATTGACGGGCTGAACGAGATCGTGGGCAGGCTGCACCGCGCCGAACGGCAGTTAAGCGAAGTGATCGATTCCATCGAAACCGGCGTGTGTTATATCGAAGACCGGACCAATCGGCTGACGCCGGGCCGTGCGGCTTGAAAGAAGATACAAAAACACCCGCCAGAGGCGGGTGCATGTGATTTGGGCAGGACGCGCGAAATTCCGGCGTGCCTGTCATAGATTTGCGATCAGATCACGGAATAATCCGCGAATACTTGGTGCCTTCCAGCGTCGCACCAATGCGCAGACCCGCGCGGCCAAAGACCGCGGCCAGAACAGGGGCCAGTGCGGTTGTGGTTTCGGCGTTCAGGCTGTCGCCCTGATCCGAGATGACATATTCCAGATCGGCACCGGCGGCCCATCCGGGCGAACGGCGGAAATCTGTCAGCGCCTGTTCGGTCATGAAAAACAACACATGCGCATATTGCTGCGCACCGATTTGCAGACCGCCCGAGGCTTTGGTCACCGAGTAATAGTCCACCGTCACATTGTTTACCCGCAACGCACCACGCCCATAGGCGCCGCCCAGACCAAGTCCTGCTTCGGTCACCAGTGGCATGACCAGCATGCCGTTGGCCTTTTGCGCCAGGGATTGGGTGTTGGGGTAAAGCCGGTACATTTCGGCCAAAGTTGCGTCAACGCGCGCGTCGATGGTGGCCGGACCACGTCCGCCGACACCGTTGCCGCAGGCCGCCAGAGCTGCCGTCGAAGAAATCGCACCAAGGGCAAAAGCCCGTCGTGTGAGGGAAGGTAAGGTCATTGTGAACCGCCTGTGATTGTTGCTCGATTGCCGGTTGTCCGGTCTTGGCGGGAACTATAGGCGCAAGATTGCCACCTGTCACGCAGGAAGGCGCCCATGGGCGGGGCTGTGCCTGTTGTTTCGGCCTGCGCGTGCAGGGGGGATGGCAAAGGGGGCGCTGCCCCCACGCCTTGCGGCGCTCCCCCGGAGTTTTTCCGGCAAGATGAAGGGCGTCAGCCCTTGGCCAGCAGACGCGCGGCGGCGGGGGCGAAATAGGTCAGAATGCCGTCACAGCCCGCACGTTTGAAGGCGGTCAGGCTTTCAAGCATAACGCGGTCGCCGTCGATCCAGCCGTTTTGCGCGGCAGCCTGGATCATCGCGTATTCGCCTGACACCTGATAGGCAAATGTGGGCGCGCCAAAAGTGTCGCGGGCGCGCCGACAGATGTCGAGATAGGGCAGGCCGGGCTTGACCATGATCATGTCGGCCCCCTCGGCCAGATCGCGTTCGATCAGGCGCATGGCCTCATCCGCGTTTCCGGGGTCCATCTGGTAGGTGTTCTTGTCGCCCGTCAACGCGGCCGAAGCACCGACCGCATCGCGGAAGGGGCCGTAAAAGGCGCTGGCGTATTTGGCGGCATAGCTGAGGATCATCACGTTCTGGTGACCTGCGGCCTCGAAAGCGCTGCGCATGGCACCGATGCGTCCGTCCATCATGTCAGAGGGGCCGATGATGTCGGCGCCCGCGTCGGCCTGTGCCAGTGCCATCTTGACCAGTGCGGCAACCGAACGGTCGTTGACGATTTCGCCATCTTCGACAAAGCCGTCGTGGCCGTTGATATTATAGGTGTCCAGCGCCACGTCGGTCATGATCGCGATATCGGGCACGGCGGATTTGATCGCGCGGATGGCGCGGTTGGTGTGGTTGTCAGGGTCCCATGCGCCGGCGCAATCTTCGGTGCGGTCCTCAAGCCCGGTGTAGGGGAACAGGCAGATCGCCTTGATCCCCAGATCGGCCGCTTCGCGCGCGGCCTCGACCACCATGTCGACCGAGCGGCGAAAGACGCCGGGCATCGAGGGGACAGGTTCCATGATACCTTCTCCGGCACGCACGAAGACGGGCCAGATGAAATCATCAACCGACAGCGTGTTCTGGCGCACCAGCGCCCGGATTTGTGGTGTCGCACGGGTGCGGCGCAGGCGGGTGGCTGGGTAGGGTGCAAGCGTTGGGCGCATGATGTGTTGCCTTTTTGAAAGTCATTGTTGGGTGCCATGTAAATTTGCACCGTGCAAGGGTAGGAATTGGCACACAGCGGCGGTATGAGGGGCTAATCCCACGCAAAAGGCAGCGGCGTTGAACTGGCACCAAACGATTTTCGAACTGATCGACATGCGGTCTTTTTCCAACCTGTGGTACTGGATTGTGCTCGCGGTGGTGTGGTCTACAGCCAGCCACTGGGTGCTTGGCGTGCCCTTTGACATGGTGACACGGGCGCGCAAGGCCGGCGGGCAGATCGAGGAAGATCTGGAAGATCTGGTACGGATCAATGTGAACCGGTTCTTGTATATTGCGCGGCTGTCGGGTCTGTGGCTGTTGGGAATGGTGTGTTTTGTGCTGACCATGCTGGTCCTGCTGGGCTGGGTTTATGATGTCGAATTTGCGCAGGCCGTGTTCCTGCTGGCGTTCCCGATGTCGCTGGTCGGGGCCTTGAACCTTTCTACAGCGCGGCTGATCGAGCGGGACGCGCTGAGTGGTGAAGGCTTGCGGCGTCGACTGACGCGCCACCGCACCTATACACAGGCCATCGGCATGGTGGCGATTTTTGTCACGTCAATGTGGGGCATGTACCAGAACCTGAGCGTCGGGGCGTTGGGCGGTTGACAGTTGGGAAGACCGCCCCACATGAGGCACGCTTATGACTGACCCCGCGCATATCACTGTTTCCGGTGCGCCGGAAGGCTTTGATGCCACCCGCATTCTGGGCGAACTGGCCCATGGCCGGCCCGTTTGCCATGTTGCGCGCGATGACAAGCGTCTGGCGGCGATGCGCGACGCGCTGCGGTTTTTTGCGCCTGATGTGCCGGTTGTCACTTTTCCGTCGTGGGACTGTCTGCCCTATGACCGTGTGTCGCCCAACGCCGACATCTCGGCGCAGCGGATGGCGACGCTGGCGGCACTTGCGCATGGGATGCCGGACAAGTTTGTCTTGCTGACCACCTTGAACGCCGCCACGCAAAAGCTGCCTGCGCGCTCCGTGCTGCGCGAAGCGGCTTTTTCGGCGCGGGTGGGCGACCGGATTGATGATGCGGCCTTGCGCGGATTTCTGGTGCGTATGGGGTTTGTGCAATCGCCCACAGTGACAGAGCCCGGCGATTACGCGGTGCGCGGCGGTATCATCGACATCTATCCCCCCGGCGATCTGGGGCCGGTGCGGCTGGACCTGTTCGGCGATGTGTTGGACGGGGCGCGCCGGTTTGATCCGGCGACCCAGCGGACCACGGAAAAGCTGGACGTGATCGAACTGGCCCCGGTGTCCGAGGTGATATTGGACGAGGCAGCGGTTACGCGGTTTCGCCAGAACTACCGGCTGGAATTTGGCGCAGCAGGCACCGACGATCCGCTGTACGAGGCGATCAGCGCGGGGCGCAAGCATCAGGGTGCCGAACACTGGCTGTCGTTTTTCCACGATCATCTTGAGACGCTGTTTGATTACCTGCCGGATGCCGCGATCACGCTGGACGATCAGGTCACACCTACGCGGCTGGCACGCTGGGACACGATTGCCGACCAATACGAGACGCGCAGGCTGGCGATGCTGAACCGCTCGAAGATGGATTCGGTCTATAAACCCGCGCCGCCGCAGGGGCTGTATCTGGACGATGCCGCATGGGAGGCCGCTGTTCAGGGCCGTCGCGTGGTGCAGTTTCGTGCGCTCGCGCAGTCGACAGGGTTGGGTGTGGTCGATGCAGGCGGGCGCATCGGGCGCAATTTCTCGCCCGAGCGACAGCAGGAAAGTATAAGTCTTTTCGGGGCTTTGGCGGCACATATTAAAGCAAAGCTTGCAGATGGTCCGGTGGTGGTTGCCAGCTATTCGGCAGGTGCGCGCGAGCGGCTGAGCGGGCTGATCGAAGATGAGGGGCTGGCCGAAACGATCCCGATCACCGACGCCACGCGCATCGGCAAACATGGGCTGCATCTGGTGGTTTGGGCGCTGGAGCACGGCTTTGAAGGGCCGGTGGGCGACAAGCAGCTGACCGTGATTTCGGAACAGGACGTGCTGGGCGACCGGCTGATCCGCCAGCCGAAACGCAAGCGTCGCGCCGACAATTTCCTGACCGAAGCGACCAGCCTGACACCCGGCGATCTGATCGTGCATGTGGATCACGGCATTGGCCGCTATCACGGCATGGAGGTGATCACCGCCGCCGGGGCCGCGCATGAATGTCTTCTGCTGGAATATGCCGAGAATTCAAAGCTGTATCTGCCGGTGGAGAACATCGAACTGTTGTCGAAATACGGCCATGACGAGGGTCTGCTTGACCGTCTGGGCGGCGGCGCGTGGCAGTCGAAAAAGGCCAAGCTGAAAGAGCGCATTCGCGAGATGGCGGACAAGCTGATCCGCATTGCAGCCGAACGTGCCCTGCGACGTGCGCCGGTGCTGGAGCCGCCGCCGGGCATGTGGGACGCATTCAGCGCGCGCTTTCCTTACGAGGAGACCGATGACCAGCTGAAGGCCATCGGCGACGTGATCCAGGATCTGACCAGCGGCGCGCCGATGGACCGGCTGGTGGTGGGCGACGTGGGCTTTGGCAAGACCGAGGTGGCGATGCGCGCGGCCTTTGTCACGGCGATGGCGGGCGTGCAGGTGGCGGTGATTGCGCCCACGACCCTGTTGGCGCGGCAACACTACAAAAGTTTTTCGGAACGGTTCCGTGGTTTCCCCATCGAGGTGCGCACGCTCAGCCGGTTTGTCAGCGCCAAAGAAGCCTCCGACACCCGCGAGGCGATGTCGCGCGGCACGGCAGATATTGTCATCGGCACCCACGCGTTGCTGGCCAAGAACACGCGGTTCAAGGACCTGGGCCTGCTGATTATTGATGAAGAACAACACTTTGGCGTCGGTCACAAGGAACGGCTGAAACAGATGCGGTCGGACGTGCATGTGCTGACGCTGACCGCCACGCCGATCCCGCGGACGCTGCAACTGTCGCTGACGGGGGTCCGCGATCTGTCGATCATCGGCACGCCGCCTGTGGACCGTCTTGCGATCCGTACCTATGTCAGCGAGTTTGACGCGGTGACGGTGCGCGAGGCATTGCTGCGCGAACATTATCGCGGGGGGCAGTCGTTTTATGTGGTGCCGCGCCTGTCGGACCTGCCCGAAATCGAGGAGTTCCTGAAGGCGCAACTGCCCGAGCTGACCTATGTCGTCGCCCACGGCCAGATGGCGGCAGGCGAGCTGGATGACCGGATGAACGCATTCTATGATGGCAAATTCGACATTCTTCTGGCCACCACGATTGTTGAATCCGGTCTGGATATTCCCACGGCCAACACGATGGTGGTGCACCGTGCGGATATGTTCGGGCTGGCGCAGCTGTATCAAATTCGCGGACGTGTGGGGCGGTCGAAAACCCGCGCCTATGCCTACCTCACGACCAAACCGCGCGCCAAGCTGACGGCGGTGGCCGAGAAACGCCTGCGGGTGTTGGGCAGCCTTGATACGCTGGGCGCGGGGTTCACGCTGGCCAGTCAGGATCTGGACATTCGTGGTGCGGGCAACCTGCTGGGCGAGGAACAGTCGGGCCAGATGCGCGATGTTGGGTTCGAGCTGTACCAGTCGATGCTGGAAGAGGCGATTGCCAAGATCAAAGCCGGCGAGATGGAAGGTTTGAGCGAGGCCGACGAGCAATGGGCGCCGCAGATCAATCTGGGTGTTCCTGTACTTATTCCCGAGGATTATGTACCGGATCTGGATGTGCGTCTGGGCTTGTATCGTCGTCTCAGCGGCCTGAGCACCAAGGTCGAGCTGGAAGGCTTTGCCGCCGAGCTGATCGACCGGTTCGGCACGCTGCCGCGCGAGGTCAATACGCTGATGTTGGTGGTGCGGATCAAGGCGATGTGCAAACGCGCCGGTATTGCCAAGCTGGACGGCGGCCCCAAGGGGGCTGTGATCCAGTTCCACAACGACAAGTTTGCGTCGCCTGCGGGGCTGGTCAGCTTTATTCAGGACCAGCGCGGGCTGGCCAAGGTCAGGGACAACAAGATCGTGGTGCGCCGCGATTGGAAATCCGAGGCGGACAAGATCAAAGGTGCCTTTGCCATCGCCCGTGATCTGGCGGAAAAGGTCATTGCCGAAAAGAAAAAGGCCAAGGCCAAGGGTTAAGCCTGCGCCCCGGCGCGCTCGATCCGGCCCATCCACAGCATCAGCGCATAACCCACCGCCACGAACAGCAATGCGGCAAGGGCCAGTGGCCGTGCCGTGCCGTCATAGAACAGCGCCACAGGCGATGCGATGGCCGCGGCGGCCAATGTGGAAAACGCGCCAATCACCGATGCCGCCATGCCCGCAATATGGCCCATCGGGTCCATGGCGATGGCGTTTAGGTTGCCGATGGCAAAGCTGGCGGTGCAGAACAGCGACAGCTGCCACAACAGGAACAGGTAGAACTCGCCCGGCAGATGCGCGGTGGTCAGCGCCAGCATCGCGCCCGCCAGAACGACTTGGGTGGCCAGCGCCCAGGTGACCAGCCGACGCATACCCAGCCGCACCACCACCAGCGCGTTGGTCAGGCTGGCCAGCCCCGAAATCAGCGCCACCAGCCCGAACCAGAACGGAAAGCTGTCACCGCGCCCGTAGACATCGGCATAGATTGGCTGGATCAGCATCAGCGTGCAGAACAGCATCGCAACGATCAGGGTTTGCACGATGATCGACAGGCGCACGGTGGGATGGCGGAACATCTCGATCACCGCGTCGCGCATCAGGCGGAATCGCAGCGGGCGGCGGGCTTCGCGGGGCAGGGTTTCGGGCAGCCGCAGGCCAAGCCATCCCACCGAGATGATCGAGAACAGCACAAAGGCCCCGAAAATCCCGCGCCAGCCGGAAAAGCCCATGATCACCGCTCCCATTGCGGGGGCAAAGGCGGGCACCAGTGTAAAGATCATCATCACGATGGACATGATCCGCGCCATGCCACGGCCTGCGTATAGATCGCGGATGATCGCCAGCGCCACGACGCGGGGACCGGCAGCGCCAAGTCCCTGAAAAAACCGGGCGATCAGCACCGGCACAAAGCTGTCTTCGTACCAGCCCACGGCGGCGGAGAGGATATAGAGGGCTGCACCGGCATAAACCACCGGCTTGCGTCCCAGTGCGTCGGACAAGGGGCCGGTGAAGAATGTGCCCAGACCCATACCCATCAGGAACACCGTCAGGATCAGCGCGGCCCGTGCCGCATCGCCATCTGTCAGGTCGTCTGCGATCTGCGGCAGGGCGGGCAGCATCGCGTCGATGGAAAAGGCGATGGTGGCGAACATCATGCCCATCAGCGCGATGAATTCGACACGGCCGATGGCGGGCGTTTTGGGATTGGACACGGGGTGCGGCTCCTGAACTGGCGCGCAACGGCGTCATACACGCGCAGGTTTAACGCAGTGGTTTCGGGATCGCAACACGGGCCAAATCACAACAGCGGTCCAGACCCTAAGGGGCGTGACGGGCCAGCTTGGTGGCCTAGGTTTGGTTTGCATCCTGCGTGACCTTGCTACACAGGGCAGCGCCCACCCGTCCGGGCGGTCGGGCAGGCGGCATTGCGTGCCTTGAATCCGGTCTTGGTGGATGTCTGCAAAGTCCCGCTTGCCGAGCTTACGCTGCGGACACCCGTTGCTGAATGCGTGTTTTCAGTTCGGTGGTGGACACATCCGGCGTGCGCGGCAAATACAGAACCCGTGTCAGGTCGCCCAGATCGTCAAAATGTCCGGTCCAGTCGTCGCCCATCGCAAAAATCGACACGTTGTGGTTCACGATGTCCGAGCGTTTCTGCTCCCATGTTTCTTCGGGGATCACCCGCGTGACATAGCGGCAGGCCTCCAGCACCTCGCGCCGTTGCGAAAAGGGCATCACGCAGCGTTTGCCTTTGATGTCGTTAAATTCGTCTGTCGAGCAGCCGACAATCAGCTCGTCACCCAGCTGCGACAGGCGTTGCAACAGACGGACATGGCCGTGATGAAACAGATCGAAGGTGCCATAGGTCAAGACGGTGATCGGGGTGCGGGTCATTGCGCCAGCCTTTCCAGGAAAGGGGCAAAGCGGTCGTTCGCCGCAGCCCAGGGAAATTTGAAAAGCGGATCGGGTTTTCCCCATTCCGCGCCATAGTTCAGTGTCAGCATCTTTTCGGGCGCCGCGGGCAGGGCGTTGCCCGTAACGGCGCATTTGCGCAGGGGCAGCACATCTTCGCGCGCCAGATCGCCATGGGTGTGCGGATAGACAAAAACCTTGTCGTCCTGCACCCATGCAGGGAACAGGTCGATCTGCGTCGGGCCTGCGGGCGTCAGTTTGTAGATCGCGGCCTGATTGTGGTTGTCTTCGTCAAACAGGTCCAGTTCCTGCAAACGGCCCTTCAGGTCACGCCACTCTTTGGCGGCCTCTTCCTCGGTGCCTGCTTTCAGGATCACGGCAAGGTCGATGTCGTCGTCATGTGCAATCAGTTTTTCATCACGCACCACCCCCAGCAGGGTGCCCGAGTTCAGGAACACCTCGTAGCCTTCGTCGCGCAGCGCACTGAGGTGGTTTTCGACCTGTGCCCAGACGCTGTCGTGGTCCAGATCGGCAAAGGTCTGACGGTCATAGCCGTGGTTGGTCAGCGTTTCGGGATAAAGATAGCTGCGCAGCCGTGCTTCAAAGGTGTCAAAGACGTCGATCTGGCCGACTTTTTCGCGTTTTTCGCGCAGTTTCTTCATCCAGCCAAAGACGCGGGCCGGACGGATGCGCCCGATAACAGCCAGCATCACCACCGCTTCCAACCATTCGATCGTCAACGGACGACGCTTCAGCTCGTTCACTTCGATGTAATAGGACCAATGGTCCAGATCTGTCGATTTTGTTGCAATTTCCGCCAGTGCGATCATCCGGATTTCGGATATGCGCAGGTTGCGCGCCTCTGTGGGCGTTACCTCTTTTTCTGCCATGTCACCCGCTCAATAGGTTATTTTTATAATTTATTTCGGAGGCTTGTGCCCCTCGTTGAGCTTAGATTACGGCAGCTTGTCTGTGTTTGCTACAAATTTGTTAAAAATGAGACATTGAACAGAAGTCAGTTGTTGCTTTCTTGTGCCGCGAGTTCGGCAATCACCTTTGACCACAGTTCGGGCGGCTGTGCGCCGGGCACCGCATGTTGGCCTGCGACGATGAATGTAGGCACCGATGTGATGCCCATCTTGCGGCTGTGCGCGTCGCGGTCGATGATCTGTTGTTGATCGGCGTCGGACTCGAGCAAACGGCGGATCACGGCCGCGTCCAGTTCGATGCCGTCGGCAATGTCGGCCAGCGTGTCGATGTCGCCAATGTCGCGGCCTTCGACGAAATAGGCCTTGAACAGGGCAGACACGGCGGCGGTCTGGCGGCCTTCGATGCCGGCCCAGTGGATCAGCCGGTGGGCGTTCAGGGTGTTGGGCGTGCGCTTCATCGCTTCAAAGTCGATTTTCAGGCCTGCCTTTTGCGCGTGTTCGACCACGGGCGCATAGGCTTTGACTGCGCCTTCCTTGCCACCGAACTTGCCTTCCAGATAGGCGCGGCGGTCCATGCCTTCGGCGGGCATGTCGGGGTTCAGCTGGAAGGGATGCCATTCGATGACAAAGGGATGATCCGGGTTCTGCTCAAGCGCGCGGTCCAGATAGGTTTTGCCGATATAGCACCACGGGCAAATCGGATCGGACATGATATCAAGCTTGATGGCGGCTGCGGGCATCGGGGTCACCTTGGTTGTTTGGGATCACATAGCGGGGTTTGGGGCTGGATGCACCCCCGCTTACGTGGGTGTGATCTGGCCCGGAATCTGGCCGGCGTCAAAGGCCGCGCGCAACTGGCGGCGCAGGATCTTGTTGTTGGCACCTGTGGGCAGGGCGTCGATATGGATATACAGACGGGGGCGTTTGTATTGCGCCAGGCGCGGTTCGGCCCAGGCTTTCAGTTCGGTTTCGTCCAGTGCTGTGGGTCCGGTGTAAAAGGCGGCGATCACGCGGGTGTCTGCTTTGACCAATACGTCGGTCGCGGCGACGGCGGTGATGCCGCCATGTGACAACAGGGCCTGTTCCACCTCGATGGGAGAGACACGGTAGCCGCCTGCGTTCATCATATCATCAGCGCGGCCCAGATAGGTGATCTGATAATCGGCGTCCATCTGCGCCTCGTCTCCGGTCAGGAACCAGTCGCCTGCAAATTTCTGGGCGGTTTCCTCGGGCGCGCCGATATATTCCAGCATCAGGCCAGGATCGCTGCGATGCACGGCAATGATACCGGGCTGGTCGATGGGTTGGGGGGTGCCGGTGTCATCGACAATGGCGATGTGGCGGCCCGGTTGCGGCTGGCCGGATGCGCCTGCGGTGGCGGGATTGGTCGGGCTGGACGAGATGAAGGTGGAACATTCGGACATGCCGTAAGCCTCGTAGACAGGCGTGCCCGTGGCCGCGACCCATGCGTCGCGAATGCGGTCGGGCAGCTTTTCCCCCGCGCTCAGCCCGTGGCGCAGGACGGGCAGGGGCAGCGTTTCGCGACCCTTCAGCATCTGGCGGTAGACGCCGGGAGCGGCGGCAAAGATGGTGGCGCGGTGGCGGGCCAGCAGATCGGGCAGATCCGCCGCAGCGGTGCCCGGCGCGGGGATCAGCGCCGTGGCGCCCAGTGTCCAGGGATCCATCAGGCCGGTGCCCAGCGTATAGGTCCAGTTGAACGCACCCGCATGGCACAGCCGGTCATCGCTGCGCAGCCCGTACCAGCCCTGATGCATCATCCCGCGCGCCCAGATCGCACGGTGCGCATGGGCCACGGCGCGCGGCTTGCCGGAGGTGCCCGAGGTGTAGATGACATAGGCCAGCCGGTCGGGATCGCCCATGGCAGCATTCGCAGGAGGCAGAGTACGCATTGCTTGCAGGTTGTCCAGCGGGATGCAGCGCGGATCATCCGGGCAGGACACAGCCGAATCGCGCAGGATCGCGGCCACGGGCAATTCGGCCAGGATCGCCGCAACCTCGGGATCCGTCAGCGCCGCCGAGGTCGGGATCGGCACCAGACCCGCCCAGATGGCCCCAAGGTAGGCAATCGGGAAATCCACCGTATTGCCCAGCCGCATCAACACCATCTGCCCGGCCTCGGCGTGCTGCAGCAGCCCCGTCGCGGTGCCACGAATGGCGGCAATCAGGTCGGCATAGGTCCAGTCGTCGGAATGATCCGAATGCAGGATGCTCAGCGCCGGATGATCAGGTCGCGCGGCACCTGCACGCAGGACGTGATCGGCCATGTTGAACGGAGCGGGGCAGCGGGGGTGAACCCCTTGGGCAAAGATGGACAGCATGGCAAATCGGTAGCCCGCCCGCAGCGTCGTTGCAAGGCGTTGGGGCGCAGCTTATAGAAACGGTCATGACCGGAAAAAGCCCCAGATCTCTGATCGAAATCGCCCGCACCAGCGGCGAGGATATGCCTGCGCAGCCTCTCGACCTGGGGGCGCGGGTGCGCGATCTGCGCAAGGCGCGCGACTGGACGCTGGAACAGGCGGCGAAACAGGCGGGCATTGCGCGCTCGACCCTGTCCAAGATCGAGAACGGTCAGATGTCGCCCACCTATGACGCACTGAAAAAGCTGGCGGTGGGCTTGCAGATTTCTGTGCCACAGCTGTTCACCCCGCCACAGGCCGAGCGTGTGAACGGGCGTATGGCAGTCACCAAGAACGGGCAGGGCAACCAGCAGGCCACGGCGACCTATGAGCACGAACTGCTGGCCGAAACGCTGGTGAAAAAGCAGATGTTGCCGTACCGCGCCCGCGTGCGCGCCCGCAGCATGGACGAATTCGACGGCTGGGTGCGCCATGACGGCGAAGAGTTTCTCTATGTGCTGACGGGTGTCATCACCCTTTACACCGAGTTCTACGAGCCCATCGAGATGCGCCGTGGCGACAGTGCCTATTACGACGCCACCATGGGCCACAACGTGGTCAGCACCAGCCCCGAGGATGCGATGATCCTTTGGGTGACCTCGCTGACCTGACTAGTCACGGAACAGCCACGTCAGGATCAGGTGCGCCAGCGGCACCGTGACCAGCTGCACCACGATAAAGGCCGCGATATGGCCGGGATAGATGCCCGCAAACGTGTCGGAAAAGCCGCGTGCAATGGTCACCGCAGGGTTGGCAAAGCTGGTGGATGCGGTGAACCAATAGGCCCCCGTGATGTAGAAGGCGACCAACGCAGGCACTGCCTCGGGACGTGATTTCAGGCCGCCGAAGATCACGAACAACAGCCCGAACGTCGCCATCGCCTCGGACCACCATTGCGCGATACCGGTGCGGTGCATGGTGGTCGAGGCTTGCAGGATCGGTTGATCGAACATCGCATGTGTCGCCCAGACGCCGACGATCCCGCCCGCGATCTGAACCAGAACGTAACCGACGGCGGGGCGCGTCGTGATCTCGCCGCGCAGCCAAAAGGCCAGCGTCACAGCGGGGTTGAAATGCGCGCCCGAAACCGGCCCCAGCGTGGTGATGATCACGTAAAGCATACAGCCCGTGGCCACCGCATTGGCCAAGAGCGCGATGGCGGTGTTTCCGTCCGCCAGCGTCTGTCCCATGATGCCAGAGCCGACCACGCCCACCAACAGCAATGCGGTGCCCAGCCCTTCGGCCGCCAGTTTGCGCATCATTGCAGGGTGCCCGCCCGTTTCAGATGGGTCCGCAATGCGCCGGTCTTCCTGGAGCCGACCGGATGAACGAGAAAGGCGTGCAGGCGGCCAGGGCCGGTTTCATTCAGGATATGTTCCAACAGGATCGACCGGGCCGGGTTTCCGGTGCACAGCACAGCTACATTCATGCGACTGCCGCTACTGCCTGAATGTAACGGAGTCGTGACATCAATCCTGCCACCACCAGATTTCAGGCATGTAATTGGGCCCGTCACCGTAAATCGGGATTATTTCGGGGTGTTTCATCTGTTTGATATGGGCAATGCGCCCTTCCGAGTATTGCCAGAACGGAATGACATAGCGCCCCGCTGTCAGCACTCGGTCCAGCGCGCGGGTGGCGGCGACAAACTGGTCCTGTCCTTCGGCCCCCAGCATTGCGTCGATCATTGCATCGACGGCGGGGCTATTGATGCCGGGCAGATTGCGCGAGCCTTCGGCGTCGGCGGCTTCACTGCTCCAGTAATAGCGCTGTTCGTTGCCCGGAGACAGCGACAGGGCGCGGCGGAAATAGGTCATATCGAAATCGAAACTGTTGGTGCGGGCCAGAAACTGCGCATCGTCAACGGTTTCGATGGTGGCCGTGATGCCCAGACGTGCCAGCGCGCCCACATAGATATCGGCAATGGCGATGTTTTCGGTACTGCCTTTGGGCAGCAGGATGTCAAAGGTGAATGGCGTACCGTCGGGGCCGCGCAGGGTGCCGCCCTCGGCGGAAAATCCGGCCTCTTGCAGCAGTTTGGTGGCGGCCCGCAGACCCTTGCGATTGCGCGCGCTGCCGTCGGAAACGGGCAGGGCATAACCCGCAAGCGTGCCCTCGGGCAGATCGGCGGCAAAGGGGGTCAGCAGCGCGGCGACGTCGGGTGCGGCAGGGCCGGGTTGCATCGCCAGAACCGAATTCGAGAAATACGAGGTGATGCGCGGCTGCGCGCCCCCGGTCAGCGTGTCGTTGATATATTCAAAGTTGAACGCATGGATCAGTGCAGCACGCACCCGCCAGTCGTCAAAGGGCGCACGGCGGGTGTTCATGGCAAGGCCTGTCATGCCCGACGGCTTGCCATGGGGGATCTCTGTCTGCACCACATCGCCGTTCAGCGCGCGGGGGAAATCATATTGCGAGGTCCAGCGTTCGGCGTTGAACTCGCGGATTGCGGAAATCTCGCCCGCCTTGAACCCTTCAAGCAGCACGGTGCTGTCGCCGTAGAAATCAATGCGGATGCTGTCAAAGTTGTTGGTCCCGCGCCGCACCGGCACATCCGCGCCCCAATAGTCGGGGTTGCGGGTCAGTTGCACAAACCGCCCGCCTTCGTAATCGCTGACCACATAGGGACCAGTGCCCAGGGGCACATCCGAGAGCGGTGCATTGGCAAAATCGCGCCCCTCCCACTGGGCCTTGCTGAGGATCGGGCGCATACCCGCCAGCAGGGCCAGTTCGCGGTTTCCGGGCGCAAAGGTCATCTTGACCGCGCGCGGCCCGTCCTGCGTGATCGAGGTGATCTGCGCCCACAGCCCGTGGTATCTTGGATGCCCTTCGGTGCCCAAGGTCTTGTAACTCCAGATCACGTCTTCAACCGTAACGGGTGTTCCATCGGAAAAAGCCGCCTCGGGGCGCAGGACGAATCGCACTTCGGTCCGGTCGTCGGAAACCTCGACCGATTCGGCCAGCAGACCGTACAAAGTGAACGGTTCGTCCAGAGAGCGGCCCATCAAACTTTCGTGCGTGAAGGTGGCCAGCTGCCAGGGCACGTTGCCTTTTCGCACGAAGGGATTGAGGGAATCAAAGCCGCCGGTGTTGCCCAGCACGATGGCCCCGCCGCGCGGTGCGTCGGCGTTCACATAAGGGAGTGACACAAAATCGGGTGGCAGGGCGGGATCGCCATACATAGCTATGCCATGCAGGGGTTCGGTTGCAGCGGCGCCACCGCAGAGAATCAGTGCCGCAATTGTGATATTGCGAAGACCTTTTTGGAAAATATTGGAGCCCATTTTGGCGACAATTCCCTTCTGCCCTTGTTTTGCTTGCTCCAGCGGTATCTGGGCTTTCGGGTGATTTCAAACTTTTAGCTTGGCCCTGCGCCACAGATTGCTTATAAAGAACTCACTGCTCGATAGGTTTCTTGCCTGTATGAAACCTGCCTCAATAACTTAACGCCAGCTTCGTGCTGGCGTTTTTTTTGGCTCGGCGTCAACTGGCCGGTGCGACAGATGCATCCAGATCCCCCGCGCCGCACGGTTGGAACCGCGATCTGCGCTTTGGCGTTCCTTTTGCAGGTGCAGCATGGCAGAGTTGCCGCAGCATTCAGAAAACCCCGAAGGAGCATATCATGGCCATCACAACCGATCTGTCTGGCAAAACCGCCGTTATCACCGGGTCCAACTCGGGAATCGGGCTGGGCATTGCCAAGGAAATGGGCAAGGCGGGGGCCAATCTGGTTCTCAACAGCTTTACCGATTCCGAGGAAGATCACGATCTGGCCGCCGAGCTGGCGCGCAGTCTGGGTGTGGATGTGCGCTATATTCAGGCGGACATGTCCAAGGCCGAGGATTGCCGCCGTCTGGTTGTGGCCGCGGGCGGCTGCGACATTCTGGTGAACAACGCAGGCATCCAGCATGTCGCCGCAATCGAAGAGTTTCCGGTCGACAAGTGGGATGCGATCATCGCGATCAATCTCAGCTCGGCCTTTCACACCAGCGCGGTTGCGGTCACAGGTATGCGTGAACGCGGCTGGGGGCGGATCATCAACATCGCCTCGGCTCATGGTCTGACCGCATCGCCCTATAAATCCGCCTATGTTGCGGCGAAACATGGCATCGTCGGGCTGACCAAAACAGTCGCGCTGGAAACCGCGACCGATCCGATCACGGTCAACGCCAT
Organism: Pseudosulfitobacter sp. DSM 107133; assembly: GCF_022788695.1. Taxonomy (NCBI): domain Bacteria; kingdom Pseudomonadati; phylum Pseudomonadota; class Alphaproteobacteria; order Rhodobacterales; family Roseobacteraceae; genus Pseudosulfitobacter; species Pseudosulfitobacter sp. DSM 107133. The sequence continues at coordinate 2,148,963 of NZ_CP085154.1, read as the reverse complement.
CTGTCCGGGCTATGTGCTGACTCCCATCGTCGAAAAGCAGATCCCCGACACGATGAAAGAATACAACATGACCCGCGAAGAGGTGATCCAGAACGTGATGCTGACCCGCCAGCCCAGCAAGGAATTTGCGACTACGGAACAGGTTGGCGGCACGGCGGCCTTCCTGTGCTCGGACGCGGCGGCACAGATCACCGGCACCACGATCAGCGTCGACGGCGGCTGGACGGCGCTTTAACGCGGGTCCGCCGATTTCATCTTGCCAATAAACTCCCGCCGGAGGCTCCTGAAGTCTGCGGCGGACCGAAAGGCTCTGATATGACACGCAAACGCATCAACCTGGCCCTGCAAGGTGGCGGCGCGCATGGCGCATTCACCTGGGGGGCGCTGGACCGCATTCTGGAGGACGACAGGATTGAAATCGCCGCCATTTCCGGCACCTCTGCGGGCGCGCTGAACGGCGCGGCGTTGAAATCCGGCATTGTCACCGGCGGGGCCGAGGGCGCGCGGGCGGCGCTGGATGCGCTGTGGCACGAGGTTGCGGGGCTGCAAGGTGTCGAGGCCGAAAGCTGGATGGCCCCTTTTGGGGTGCGCGGTGTCAGTCGGGCGATGGAGATGAATCCGCTCTATCTGATGGGCGAGGCGATCAGCCACGGGCTGTCGCCCTATGCGTTGGGGCCGTTCTATACCAATCCGCTTACCCCGATCGTCAAGGCGTTCAACTACGACAAGGTGTGCGCTGACGCTGGCCCCGAATTCTTCGTCAACGCCACGCGGGTGCGCAATGGCAAGCTGCGGGTGTTCAAGGCAGACGAGGTGAACGCTGATGTCATCATGGCTTCGGCCTGTCTGCCGACGCTGTTTCAGGCGGTCGAGGTGTTCGACAGCCAGACCGGACGCACCGAAGCGTTCTGGGACGGCGGTTATACCGGAAACCCCGCGCTGTTCCCGTTCTTCGAGAAAAGGCTGCCACCGGATATTGTGGTGATCAACATCAACCCGCTGGAGCGCGAGGATGTCCCTTATACGCCGCAACAGATCCAGAACCGGATCAACGAGATCAGTTTCAATTCGTCCCTGTTGCGCGAGATGCGGGCGATTGCGCTGGTGCAGCGGTTGCTGGACGACGGCACCATCCCCGAGGAGCGTATGGCGCGTGTGCACATGCACATGATTGCCGACGATGATCTGATGAACGATTTGTCGGTGGCCACCAAGACTGTGCCCAACGGTTATGTTCTGGGGCGGCTCAAGGAAGCGGGCCGTTTGGCGGCTGACACGTTTCTAAAGCAGCATTTCGATGATCTGAGCCAACGTTCCAGCATTGATATGCGGGCGATGTACAGCTGATCCTATTCCGGGGGCTGGGTCGGATCCTTGGCGTTCGGGTAAACCAGCCCTGCCGAGATCACCAGTTTTGCGGCGTCTTCTACGCTCATGTCCAGTTCGATGACCTCTTCGGCAGGGACAAAAAGCAAAAAGCCCGAGGTCGGGTTTGGCGTGGTTGGCAAAAAGATCGACATCAACGGGCCCAGATCGCCCGCACGGTTCCTGATTTCGCCTTTGGCGGTTGTCGAGACAAAGCCGATGGCCCAGATGCCGCGCCGGGGATATTCGACCAGACAGGCTTTTTCAAAGCTGCGCTCGGACTGGGCAAAGACGGTTTCGGAAATCTGTTTGATCCCCGAATAGATCGAGCGCACCACCGGCGTGCGTTCCACCAGGCTTTCGCCAAAGCGCAGGACCGAGCGGCCGATCAGCCCCTTGGCCATCCAGCCGACAACGATGGTGAACACCAGAAAGATGATCACTCCGATGCCGCGCACGTTGATCTGCGAGTCGCGGGCGAAGCCGAAGAAATCCTGGATCATCCGGTCGGGATGATAGGCGCGTGGCACGAAAGGCAGCACCATGCCGTCAATCCAGCCGACAACGGTCCAGATCAGCCAGATTGTCAGCCCCACGGGCGCAATCACCACAAGTCCGGTCAGGAAGGATGCGCGCAAACGCCCGAGCAGGCTGGCTTTGCGGCGTGGTTCCTCGTCAAAAGGTGTGTTCATCAGGTTCCCGGAAAAAGTGGATTCTACGATCCAGCGGCAGACGCTTCGAAAATAGGGATTTTACCGCCGCCTTCAACACCGGTTGGTGATTTGCAACAACGTCTTTCAGGTCAAATGGGTCATTTCGACTGCAATCTGTGCAGCCAGCCGTGCATTATTGCGCACAAGTGCGATGTTTGCGGTCAGCGAACGGCCTTCGGTCAGCTCGAAAATACGTTGCAACAGGAAGGGCGTGACCGCCTTGGCGCTGATGCCTTGGGCGTCGGCCTCGGCCTGGGCCTGTGCGATGATCGGGGCCAGCACTTGGGGTGCGATCTCGTCGCTTTCGGGGATCGGGTTGGCCACCAGTTGCCCGCCGGGCACGGCGAGGCGGGCGCGCATCTTGTGGGCGGCGGCGATCTCGGCGGCGTTGTCCATGCGCAGGGGCGCGTCAAAACCGGCGCTGCGCGACCAGAAGGCCGGCAGCGCGTCCTGGCCAAAGGCGATGACGGGCACGCCCTGGGTTTCCAGAACTTCCAGCGTTTTGGGGATGTCCAGAATCGCCTTGGGGCCTGCCGCCACCACGGTGACGGCGGTCTGTGCCAGTTCCATCAGGTCGGCGGAGATGTCAAAGGTCTGGTCCGCGCCCATGTGTACACCGCCGATGCCGCCGGTGGCAAAGACGCTGATGTTGGCCAGACGGGCGGCGATCATCGTGGCGGCGACGGTGGTGGCGCCGGTGCGTCCCTTGGCCATGCACACGGCCATGTCGGCGCGGCTGATCTTGTCCACATCCTTGGCCTGCGCCAATGCTTCCAGTTGCTTGTCGGTCAGACCCACATGCAAGCGGCCCTTGATGACAGCCATTGTCGCAGGCGTGGCCCCGGCGGCGCGCACGTCTTCCTCGACCTGCCGCGCAACCTCAAGGTTTTGCGGATAGGGCATTCCGTGGGTGATGATCGTGCTTTCCAGCGCGACAACGGGCGATCCGCTGGCCTGGGCGTTGGCGACTTCGGAGGAGCGGGCGTAGGAATGGGTCAATTTGGGGTGTCTCCTGAGACATAGATGGCGGCTGCTTCCAGAGCTTGCGCAAGGGCCGCGTGGCGGTCTGCGCCGCGGGCTTCTGCAGCGATATGGGCGGCCATGAAGGTATCGCCGGCGCCGGTCACGCGGGTGACCAGCACTTGCGGCGGTGTGGCGTGAATGACGCCGCCCGTGGCATCGCCTTCGGCGGCATCATCGCCGCCATTGGTAACCAGAACGCGGGCAGCGCCGCGGTCCAGCAGGGCGGCGGCGGCGTCGGGGGCGGTCGCAAAGGTTGTCTGACACAAAAGGCCGGCCTCTTCGCAGTTCACATAAAGCGTGCCACGGCGGTTGTTCAGAAAGGGCGTCAGCCGCTCGGCCTTGCCGGGCGAGGCGGGGGCGACGCGCAGATCGGCCTGTGCCAGCGCGTCGCCGGTGGCGATCTCGGCCAGCAGGTCCAGTGTCAGGTTGCCATCCAGCGCGACCAGCCCGGCGTAGGGCGCGGGCAGGGTGCCATCGGTCAGCGGGCGCAGGATCTTGGCGCCTGCGGCCTCAAGTGAATGGGCGTCTGCGATGGCAGCGATCAGCCCGTTTGCCCCCTCGACCGCCATGTAGCGGTCGGTCGGCAGGTCGTCCGACCGGTAAATGGTGTCGGTGATCATGCCACGCGCGGCGCAGGCGGCCATCAGCTCGTCGCCCTCGGCGTCGCGGCCAATCGCCGTCAGCAGCGCAGGCGTCAGGCCGAACCGCGCCAGTGTCATCGCGATGTTCATCGCCACGCCACCGGGCAGGCGGGTGATCCGTCCCGGCACGTCCGACCCCTGTCGCATGACCGAGGCAGAGCGCCCGATCACATCCCACAGGACCGATCCGATACACAAAATGTCTGCTGTCTTTTTCATCCGCGTTTCATGGCTGTTAGCGCTGCATTATGCAAGGCATTCGCTCCCTATTCGGGCACCTTGAACGTCAGCGCCGCCCACAGCGTTTCCCACATCGCGTCCTTGTCCCCCGCATAGGGGCGCAGCACCACCGCATCCAGCAGGTATTCGCTGCCCGGAGTGACGGGAATGGTGGCGACGCCCTGATCGTCGGTGCGGGTGGTGGTTACGTTAACGTCGCCTGCTGGATCGCGGTGGAAAATTTCGACCTGCGCATCGGTGCGCGGCGCGCCCTGATACAGCACCTGCACCTGCATGGTGCCGTCAAAGGCGGCGGAATATGGGTTGGTCAGGGCAACAAACTCGGTCTCCATGCCGGTGACCTTATCCGCGCCTTCACCATTGCCGACCCCCACCAGCGATTTGATGTAGCGGGCATAAACCTCGCGGAAATCCTGCTGTGGCCAGCCCGCGGCGATGTGGTCGGCCTCGGCGGTCCTGAAATCCTTGTGCTTGGCGAAAGACAGGAATTTTTCCCATTCGCTGTATTTCAGCGAGGATACAGTGGATTGATAGACCAGCACCAGCAGACCGTCGACCGCAGGCGCCGGGGTGTCGAGCGCGGGAATATCGCCCAGACGCCCGTCGACGGGCACGGATGTCTCGCCCATGATCATGTCAAAGCGGACGATGTTGCTTTTGAAGAAGGCCAGCGTCGATCCGGCAAAATTCTGACCGTTTTTCAGGTCAGCTTTCAGGTCTCCGCCGCTTTCGACTTGATACTGTTGCGGTTCGAGCCAAGACTCATGGGCAATGACCGCATTGGCCCCCGCAAAGGAGGCGAGGAACATGGCGGCGAGAAACACGAACCGGGACAAACGCATGATAAACCCTTTTGTTAAGTTAACGAGAAAGCTGCGCCGTATTGCAGCAATGTCAACCCTGTGGCTGCTGACGGTTGCGTCAGCGGCGAACGCGCACGAGATCCTGCCAACCATTGCGGACCTCAGCGATGAGGGCGGCACTGTCACGATCCAGATGCGCGCCAACGTCGAGGCGTTTCTTGCCGGCATCGACATGGACGCGGTCAGCGACACGGACGAGGCCGCGCAGGCCGAGGATTACGACGCCCTGCGCGCGCGGCCCGTGGAAGAGATTGAAGCGCAGATGACAGGGCTGGTCCAGCAGTGGAACGCCCTGCCGATGCTGCGGGCGGATGGCGAAGCGGTGCCGCTGGTGCTGCAAGGTTTCGAGGTCGCCGAAGCGCCTGACCCCGCGCAGCCGCGCCAGTCGTTGCTGACGCTGGTGGGGCAGCTGCCGTCGGGTGCATCCGAGGTGGTGGTGGCCTGGCCAAAGGGGCAGGGGTCGCTGGTGTTGCGCCAGCAGGGCGTCGATGATCCGTTCACCGGTTATGTGGAAAGCGGCGCGGACAGCGGTGCAATTGCCCTGTCAGGTGGCGGTGCGCTGACCGGTTGGGGCACTTTCGCGGGCTATATCCCCGTGGGGTTCGATCACATTCTGCCGCAGGGGCTAGACCATATCCTGTTTGTGCTGGGGCTGTTCCTGCTGAGCACTGCATGGCGGCCTTTGCTGTTGCAGATCAGTGCCTTCACCGTGGCGCATACGGTCACGCTGGCGCTGGGGGCGCTGGGGATCGTCAGCATACCGGGCAGCATTGTCGAGCCGCTGATTGCCGCCAGCATCGTTTACGTTGCGGTCGAGAATATATTCTGGCGCAAGCTGTCGCCGTGGCGGCCCTTTGTGATCTTCGGCTTTGGCCTGTTGCACGGGCTGGGGTTTGCCTCGGTGCTGGGCGAATTTGGTCTGCCTGCGGATCAGTTCATTCCGGCGTTGCTGGGGTTCAACGTGGGCGTCGAGGTGGGACAGCTGACTGTGGTGGCGCTGGCGGCGATCATCGTTGCACTGTCCGTCGCGGCGGCCCGTTCGGTCGAGCTGGACGGAGACGAGATCTTTGTGCAGGAGCGGGATGTGATGTTCCGCGCCATCTCGATCACGGGATCACTGGTGATCGCGCTGATCGGCGCGTGGTGGGTGGTCGAGCGGGTGTTCTTGTAACACCCGCCGCCTGTCGGTTTTTACATATCGGCCAACAGGGCCGTCAGGGCGGCCGAAGGGTCGTCCTGACCCCAGATTTCCGCACCAATGCCGAAAAAGTCGGTGAACGGAGCAAGGGCCGCGATTTGTGCGCGGTCCAGGTTGCCCTCGGCTATGACAGGGATTTCAATGACTTCGGACCACCACTGGAACAGCTCTGCCTCGGCAAAGCTGTCATCGTCGGGCGTCTTGCCCTGCACCGGACCAAAGGCGATGTAATCCGCACCCGCTTCGCCCGCCGACAGCCCGTCGTGGCGCGATCCGCCGCAGAAGGCGCCGACGATGGCATCGGGGCCCAGCACCTTGCGCGCATCTCGCACCGATCCGGGGATCGTCAGGTGCACCCCGTCCAGTCCCAGCCGTTCGGCCAGCGGCACGTTGTCGGTGATCACCAGTGCCACATCGCGCGCATCGGTCACCGCACGCAGCGCATCGGCGGCGCGGGACAGGCGGTCTTCGTCTTTGGTGTCCAGCGCCAGCCGCACACAGGCGATGGCATGGGCGTCCAGAACCCGCGCCAGCGTGTCGGGAAACTGCGACAGTTCCAGCTCGGGCGGGCTGATAAGGTAAAGTTGCGGCTGCTGCTCGGTCTCGGCCATGATCGTCTGATCCTTTGTCGTCACTGGCAGCGCAGATAGCGGATCGTGCGGGGAAAGGAAACACGCGCGTGCATGTGTCGGGGGGCTTTTCCACCGGCGCGGGGCTGTGTATGGGGGCGGCATGAGCGATATTCCTTTCTTTGTGCTGGTGCGCCCGCAGATGGGCGAAAACATCGGGTCCGCCGCGCGGGCGATGTGGAACTTTGGTCTGGACCGGATGCGCATCGTCGCACCCCGCGATGGCTGGCCGAACCAATCGGCTGTGGCGTTGGCCTCGGGGGCGGGGCGGTTGCTGGACGAGGCGCAGCTGTCGCCGGATCTGCCGGATGCTTTGGCCGACTGCACCTATGTCTATGCCACCACCGCGCGGGCGCGCGATTTGACCAAGCCGGTGCTGTCGCCCGAAGCGGCGATGCGTGATGCCGCTGACCGGATTTCACAGGGCCAGAAGGTCGCCGTGATGTTCGGCCCGGAACGCGCAGGGCTGGAGAACGAGGACATCGCGCGGGCCAATGCGATCATATCGGTGCCGGTGAACCCGAAATTCGCCTCGCTCAATCTGGCGCAATGCGTGTTGCTGGTGGGATACGAGTGGATGCGCGCCAGCGGCGAGGTTGTGCACCGCAGCGACGAGATGGCGGGCACCGACTGGGCGCAGGGCGTCGAGGTCGAGCATCTGGCCGTGCACTACGAGGATGCGCTGGACGAGGCGGGCTTTTTCTTTCCCGAACACAAGTCGGCCAGCATGCGCACCAACCTGCGCAACATGTGGAGCCGGATGCCGCTGACCCGCGCCGATGTGCAGATGTTGCATGGGGTGATGCGGCAGATGGTCCGATGGGCGCAAAAGCGGCCCTGATGGGGCATGATGGTTCTGGACCATCGCGCGGCGCGGCCCTAGGTTGCGCGTCAAAGACGAGGACCAGACAATGAGCGGCAAACGTAGCATTTTCGAAGAGGTCGCAAGCCCCGAGGCGGCGGCCAAAACCGCACCGGCCACTGGTGTGATCGACCGTGGACGGCGCGGCGCGCGGCGGGGCATCCGCATCTGGCTGATGGTGCTGTTTGCGCTGGTCTTTGTGATGATCGCCGTGGGCGGGCTGACGCGGCTGACCGACAGCGGATTGTCGATCACCGAGTGGAAACCCTTCACCGGCGCGATGCCGCCGCTGACGCAGGCTCATTGGGAAGAGGAATTTGCCAAATATCAGGCCATTGACCAGTTCCGCATCATGAACCAGTGGATGGATCTGGCTGATTTCAAAGCGATTTACTGGTGGGAATGGGGCCATCGCCAGCTGGGCCGTGTGATCGGGCTGGTCTGGGCCTTGGGCTTTGCCTATTTTGCCGTGCGCCGTCAGGTGCCGGTGGGCTGGAGCAAACGTCTGTGGCTGGTGGGGCTGCTGGGCGGCGCGCAGGGCGCGATTGGCTGGTGGATGGTGTCCAGCGGTGTAACGCAAGGCGAGGGCGCGACCAGTGTTGCCAGCTACCGGCTGGCCACCCATCTGGGGCTGGCGTTCATTATCCTGGGCGTGCTGACGTGGTACATATTACAGTTGGGCCGCACCGAACGCGACCTGATGCAAACGCGCCGCAGCAAAGAGGCCAGGCTGTTCGGCCTGTCCACCGGATTGCTGCATTTCGCGTTCCTGCAAATCCTGATCGGCGCGCTGGTCGCGGGCATTGACGCAGGCCGCAGCTATACCGACTGGCCGATGATGGGCGGGCAATGGTTCCCGCCCAATGCGTTTCCGGTCGAGCCGATGTGGCGCAACATCTTTGAAAGCCCCGGACTGGTGCAGTTCATTCACCGTATCACCGGCTATCTGCTGGCGGTCTTTGGCGTTGTGGTCTGGCTGCGCGGACGGCGCAGCGCGCACCGGCGCACGCGGTTTGCGTTCAACGCTGTCTTTGCCGCGCTGGCTTTGCAGATCGCCCTTGGCATCACCACCGTGCTGTATGGCGCGCCGTGGCAGGTGGCGATCCTGCATCAATGTCTGGCCGTGGTCCTGTGGGTCTTGATCCTGCGGGCGCGGTTCCTCACTGCTTACCCTATCCAATCCTCAATTCGTGAAGGCTGATCTTATATGACCCTCTATGACGCGCTGATGGCTTACGACCGTGATACACAGGCTTTGGCCCAGGTGGCGGGGCGTCTGGGGTGGGATCAGGAAACCATGATGCCACGCGGTGCCGCAGACCAGCGCGGCGAGGAAATGGCGGCGATGGAATCCGTGCTGCACGCGCGCCGTACCGCGCCGCAGGTGGGCGACTGGCTGGACGGGATCGACGACAGCACGCTGGACGCGGTGGGACAGGCGCAGATGCGCCATATCCGGCGTAGCCATGCCCGCGCGACCAAGGTGCCCGCTGCATTGGCCAGCAAACTGGCGCGGCTGACGTCGGTTGCCCAAGGCAAGTGGGCCGAAGCGCGCGCCGAGGATGATTTTGCCGCCTTTGCGCCGGTGCTAGACGAAGTTGTGGCGCTGAAGCGCGAAGAGGGCGCGGCGCTTGCTGCTGGCGGCGATCTGTATGACGCGATGCTGCAAGACTATGAACCCGGCACCACCGGAGCCGAGCTTGAGGCGATGTTTTCGGCCATGCGACCGGTTCTGGCAGAGCTGCGTGCCGCCGTGCTGGAGGCGGAAAAACCTGCCAGCCTGACCGGCACATTTGACGAAGCGGCGCAGATGAAGCTGAGCCGCCAGCTGGCGCGCACCTTTGGTTATGACATGCAGCGGGGCCGCGTCGACAAGGCGGTGCATCCGTTCAGCTCGGGCAGCGGCAACGATGTGCGCATTACTACGCGCACCAACCCGACCGACCCGTTCAATTGCTTTTATTCGACCATCCACGAGGTCGGCCACGCCACCTATGAGCAGAACATCGACCAGGCCTATCTGCTGACACCGCTGGGGCAGGGCGTGTCGATGGGCGTGCACGAAAGCCAAAGCCGCATTTACGAGAACCAGATCGGCCGCAGCCGCGCCTTTACCGGCTGGTTGTTCGGGCAGATGAAGGACACCTTTGGCGATTTTGGCATTGCCGACGAAGATGCGTTTTATGCCTGTGTGAACAGCGTCAACAACGGATATATCCGCACCGAGGCCGACGAAGTGCAATACAACCTTCATGTTCTGTTGCGCTTTGATCTGGAACGCGCGCTGATGTCGGGTGATCTGGCGGTTGCCGATCTGGAAGCCGCATGGAACGACCGGTTCAAGGCCGACTTTGGCTATGCTGTCGACAAGGCCAGCAACGGTGTGTTGCAGGATGTGCACTGGTCGGTGGGCCTGTTTGGATACTTCCCGACCTATTCGCTGGGCAATGTCTATGCGGGCTGCCTGCACCAGACGCTGCGCACCGCTGTGCCGGATCTGGATGACCATCTGGCGCAGGGCAACACCGCACCTGCCACTGACTGGCTGCGTGACAATGTGCAGGTCAATGGTGGGTTGTACGATCCGCGTGTGACCATCACAATGGCAAGCGGAATCGAGCCGACAGAGCTGCCGCTGATAGCCTATCTCAAGGAAAAATTTTCAGGCATCTATAACCTGTAGTATTTTGGTTTCAGTTGCGTTTGATTTGCACTGCATGATGTTTGTCAAAAGCCTTTTCGCATTGCAAATTGCACGCAAATCTATCAAATTCGGCAAAGGTAAGGCCGCAGGGTCCGACCTGCGCAGTTTTGGCTATGGAACAGATGCAATCTTCTGTGTGTTAGTCTAGTAAGAGAGAATTAACGAATCAAATGGAGGTTCATATGAAGAAGTTCATTTCAGCAGTCGCATTGAGCGCACTGATGGCGGGCTCGGCGATGGCGCAAGGCGTAGTGCGTCAGGTTGAAGTCGATGGCGCAACAGGTAACCCCGAATACCCCGTCTACGTGCTGGGTTCGAACGGTGTTAATTACATGTGCAAAGCAGACACCTTTGTGGATGATGGCGTTGTGAAACGTCTGTGCATCCGTGACGACGACGATGGTGCGGTTCTGTCGGCTGGGGATCTTGGCCCAGTTGCTGCCGGTGCTGGCGCATTGGTTCTGATCGCTCTGGCTGCGGGTGGCGGCAACGACTCGACAACAACTTCGACTTCGGCTTCGGACTAAGTCATAAGTATTTCCGCGCGGAAGCGCGGCCCGAAATAGAAAATGGCGGCTCTGTAAAGAGCCGCCATTTTGCGTTTTGACTGGTGTGGCCGACGCCGGATCAGCTGTCGCTGTCCGGCGTTTCACCTGCATCTTCGATAGCCGCAGTTGCGTCATCACCCTGATCGGCAATCCAGGCAACGCTGACAACTTCTTCGTTCTTGCCTGTGTTGAACACCCGCACACCGCCTGCACTGCGCGAGCGGAAGCTGATGCCTTCGACCGGCACGCGGATCGACTGGCCTTTGGATGTGGCCAGCATGATCTGGTCATCCATCTCGACCGGGAACGAGGCCACGATCTCGCCGCCGCGCATCGCCTTGTCCATCGCTGTAACACCCAGGCCACCACGTCCACGCACGGGGTAGTCGTGGCTGGAGCTCAGCTTGCCTGCGCCGTTCGCGGTGATGGTCAGGATCAGGTTTTCAGCCGCCGACATCTCGACATAACGTTCGTTCGAGAAGTTCGGATCGGCGGGGGCTTCTTCCTCGTCGCTATCCTCATCCGCCAGACCGGCCATGGCGCGACGCATCTTCAGATAGGCGGTGCGTTCTTCGGATGTGGCATCAAAGTGGCGGATGATCGACATGGACACCACGGATTCCTTGGCACCCAGTTTGATCCCGCGCACCCCGACCGAAGCGCGTGAGTTGAACACCCGCACGTCTGTTGCAGGGAAGCGGATGGCGCGGCCCGAGTTGCTGATCAGCATGACATCGTCGTCGTTCGACGCAATCCGCGCATTGATCAGCGTGGTGCCTTCATGCTCGCCCTCGAACTTCATCGCGATCTTGCCGTTGCGCATGACGTTGGTGAAATCCGACAGCTTGTTGCGGCGCACGGTGCCGGCCGAGGTGGCAAAGACCACCTGCAAGTCGTCCCAGTCGGCCTCGTCACGGTCCACCGGCATGATCGCCGCAACCGAGACTCCGGCCGGGATCGGCAGGATGTTGACGATTGCCTTGCCCTTGGAGGTGCGGCCCCCCTGAGGCAGGCGCCATGTCTTGAGCTTGTAGGACATGCCATCGGTGGTGAAGAACAGCAGCTGCGTATGGGTGTTGGCCACAAAGAGGGTGGTGATGACATCCTCTTCCTTGGTTTGCATCCCCGACACACCTTTGCCACCGCGTTTCTGGCTGCGGAAATCGGCAAGCGGCGTGCGTTTGATATAGCCGCCCGAGGTGACGGTCACGACCATGTCCTCGCGGGCGATCAGATCTTCGTCGTCCATGTCGCCGGACCAGTCCACAATCTCGGTGCGGCGGGGCACGGCGAACTGGTCTTTGACCTCGGCCAGCTCGTCCGAGATGATGCGCATGATCTTTTCGCGGCTGCTCAGGATTTCAAGGTATTCCTTGATCTTGCGGGCCAGCTCTTCCAACTCGTCGGTGACTTCCTTGACGCCGATCTGGGTCAGACGCTGCAAGCGCAGTTCCAGGATCGCGCGCGCCTGCGCTTCGGAGAGGTTATAGGTGCCGTCGTCGTTGGCGGTGTGGGTCGGATCGTCGATCAGCGCGATATAGGGCAGGATCGATTCCGCAGGCCACCGCCGCGTCATCAGCTTTTCACGCGCCTCGGCGGCGTCGGCCGACGACCGGATCGTTGCCACGACTTCGTCGATGTTGGTGACCGCAACCGCCAGACCACACAGGATGTGGCTGCGTTCGCGGGCCTTGCGCAGCAGGAAGGCCGTGCGGCGGGCCACCACGTCTTCGCGGAAATCAATGAAGTACGTCAGGAATTTGCGCAGGGTCAGCTGTTCGGGGCGGCCACCGTTCAGGGCCAGCATGTTGCAGCCGAAATAGGTTTGCATCGGAGTGAAGCGGAACAGCTGGTTCATCACCACTTCGGCGGTTGCATCACGCTTGAGCTCGATCACCACGCGCACACCGTTGCGGTCGGATTCATCCTGAACATGGGCGATGCCATCGATCTTTTTCTCGCGCACTTGTTCGGCGATTTTTTCGATCATCGTCGACTTGTTCACCTGATAGCAAATCTCGTCGATGATGATGGCAAAGCGGTCCTTGCGGATTTCTTCGACACGGGTCTTGGCGCGCATGATGACGCTGCCACGCCCCTCAAGATAGGCTTTGCGCGCGCCCGAACGGCCCAGCATGATGCCGCCCGTCGGGAAATCGGGGCCGGGGATATAGTCGATCAGCTCTTCCGAGGTCAGATCGGGGTTTTCAATCAGCGCCTGACAGGCGTCGATCACCTCGCCCAGATTGTGCGGCGGAATGTTGGTGGCCATGCCGACGGCGATACCACCGGCGCCATTCACCAGCATGTTGGGAAAACGGGCGGGCAGGACCGTGGGTTCGCGTTCTTTACCGTCGTAGTTGTCGATAAAGTTTACGGTTTCCTTGTCCAGATCGCTGGTCATGTAGGACGCGACCTTGTCCAGGCGGGATTCTGTGTAGCGCATCGCCGCAGCACTGTCGCCGTCCATCGAGCCAAAGTTACCCTGACCGTCGATCAAGGGCAGCGACATCGAGAAATCCTGCGCCATGCGCACCAGCGCGTCATAAATCGCGCTGTCGCCGTGCGGGTGATACGAACCCATGACGTCGCCCACCGATTTGGCGGACTTGCGATAGGTCTTGTCGTGCGTGATGCCTTTTTCGTACATCGAATAGATGATGCGGCGGTGAACCGGTTTCAGCCCGTCGCGCAGATCGGGGATTGCGCGGCTGACGATGACCGACATGGCATAATCCAGATAGGATGTGCGCATCTCGTGTTCGATGGTGACCGAGGGCCCGGAGAAAACGGGACGCTCTGGCGGCATTTCATCATTGTTCTCAGGTGTTTCTGGCGTGTCGTTCACTTGGCTGCCCGTCTTTTTCTGAGTGTCTATATGTTGTGAGCAACCCTATCAGAAGCGGTATATGAGGTGCAATGGCAGGCGTCTCTGTGACATTGGCAGCACAGCGGGTAGAGTGCCAACACATTGTTTTTATTGAAAATTAATCTGGCTGTGGCAGGATGAAAGAAAAGCAGCATGAAAGGTGCGCAAAATGCAGGTCTCGGAAACGGAAATGATGCTGAAGGGATACGGGCTGACCACGGCTGAATTCTTCTATCACATGCCCGATTATGCCCATGTGCTGAACAGCTATACATGGCAGGACTACGACACCGCCCCCGACCATCCGCGGCTGTTCGAATTTGTCGAATTCTGGCAGCGCGAGATCGAGGGGCCGCTACATTCGGTGCGTTTTACCCATCGCAAGCTGATTGCGCCGGGGGAATGGCGCAACCAGGTCGGTGAATTCCGAATTCATTGAACCGGATCAGAATCCGATGTGTTCCTTGAAGCTGTCCACCGCATTGTTCCAGCGCGACAGAATGCGTTCGAACGTATAGCGCGACATGCCGTCAACACCAGCGACGGCATGTTCGATCACGGCAAGGCCCTCATTGTTTTCATAGGCTTTGCCGAGATAGAAGTCGCGGTTCCAGTCGTGCAGAGTGCGCATAGATACGTTGCCTGAGGTTTGAAAGCTGGCCCGGAACTGGATATCGCGGCAATTGCGTCCGTCGTCGCAGCCGTAAAAATTGATATCGACCTTGGTGCCTTCCATCTCGGTCTTGATCTGCGGATCACCGTAGCTGTCAGTGACGATTTCAGTGGGATAGCCGGACTCGCCCAGCAATTTTGTCAACGTTTCAGGGTTCGACGCGCTGACGGACTGGGCCGATGACACTTGCGCCGAGGCCAGAACAAGAGCGGTTGCGGCGCTGGCAATATATGATTTCATATCCGGTTTCCTTTTGATCAGGGCCCCAGTCTCGCCAGCGTAACTGTCTATGTCAAATGAAGAAACCCGTCACGCAGAGCAGCTTGCGCCGCCCAGCACACAGAATTTCGCGCAGTGCGGGTGGTTCAGCGCGACGGGGCCTTCGGCCTGTTGCAAAGTGGTGCCCAGTTCGAATGCAGGGCTATAGGGCAGCAGGGTACAGGCCAGCACCGCAGGGCTGTCAGCGCCCTTGCGTTTGACCACCATGCGCGATGAGGAACACATGACCGCATCGGGGGACTTGTTCAGAATGCCCCAGCAGGCCGTGGTAATTTCGGGGACGTCAACCCGTTCGTCCATTTCAGGAAAAAGCACAGTCATTCCAGGGTTGTATGCGTCAATGTCAAAGTCGTGTCTGGCAAAGAAAGCGGCATATCCGGCGCGCGATTGGGTTTCGTCCTCTTCAAAGATCGAGCGCCCGGCAACCGCCATGCGAAAGCCGTTGTCGCGCAACCATTCCATGCCTTTCAGCGTATTGGCAAAACTGCCCGCGCCGCGTTCGGCGTCATGCAGGCTGGCGCGGTGGTGATCGACGGAAATGCGCAGGGTCAGCTTGCCGGGAAAGCGCGCATTCAGCTGTACCAATCCGTCCTGCATCCGTTTGCGCATCATCGGACGCATCGCGTTGGTCAATATCAACACATCATAGCCGCGTTCCAGCGCGGCCTGCGCCATGTCGATCATCTGGGGGTTCATGAACGGTTCGCCGCCGGTAAAGGCAATCTCGTGCACACCCCAATTGCGGTCGGCCAGCTGGTCCAGGTAATCGCGCACGTCATCAGCCGTGATATAGACCAATGCATCATTGGTCGGGCTGCTTTCGATATAGCAGTTCACGCATTCGATGTTGCACAGGGTGCCGGTGTTGAACCACAGCGTTTCGGGGTGGGTCAGCGCGACGGTTGCGCGTTCCTCGCCCTTGGCTGTGCGCTGTGGGTCTTGAAATTTGCCCGCGTTGCCCTGTGATTGAGCATCTGCAATGTCTTTCATTCCGGCGCACCCTCTGGTCTTTGCCTCTGTTTCTTTTGTGGTAGGGTAACCGAAAAGGCGTGAATAGCCGAAGCACTTGGCCTGACACTATTGTGATCGGGGCGGGTTTAGGGCATGTTTGCGCTAACATATCATGAAACAAGGGCCTACAGCATGGTTTCGCGCGTTATTCCGGTCGATCCTTTTGATCTGGTCATCTTCGGGGGCACGGGTGATCTGGCCCGTCGTAAAATCCTGCCGGGCTTGTTCCGGCGCTTCTGTTCGGGGCAAATGCCCGATGATGCGCGCGTTATCGGGGCCGCACGGTCCGAGATGACGCGGGAAGAATATCGCGCCTTTGTTGCCGAAGCGATTCGTGAATTTGGTGGTGGCAAGTCCTGCGAGAACGGCACGCTTGAGGCGTTCCAGACGCGGCTGGAATATGTCACGGTCGATGCCAAGGGGGACGATGGCTGGGCCGAGATGGTCAAGCTGATGGACGGGCGCGACGTGGTGCGGGCCTTTTACTTTTCGGTTGCACCCGGTCTGTTCGGCGATCTGGCGTCGCGCCTGCATCATTGGAAGCTGACCAATGACCAGACGCGGATTGTGGTCGAAAAACCCTTTGGCCGTGATCTGGCCACGGCCAAGGCGCTGAACGCCTCGCTGGCCGCGCATTTCGACGAAAGCCAGATTTACCGTATCGACCACTATCTGGGCAAGGAGACCGTGCAAAACCTGATGGCGGTGCGCTTTGGCAATATGCTGTTCGAACCGCTGTGGAACTCCCAATACGTCGATCACATCCAGATCACCGTGGCGGAAACCGTCGGAGTCGGGGGCAGGGGCGATTATTATGACCGTTCGGGTGCGATGCGCGACATGGTGCAGAACCACCTGATGCAGCTTTTGTGTCTGATCGCCATGGAACCGCCCAGCAAGTTCGACCCCGACGCGGTGCGGGACGAAAAGCTGAAAGTGATCCGGGCGCTTGATCCGGTTGCACCGCACCATGTGGTGCGCGGCCAATACGAAGCCAGCGAGGAGGGCCCCAGCTATCGCGAAGCTGTGGAAGACCCGCGTTCGCGCACCGAAAGCTATGTGGCAATGAAGGTCGGTATTTCAAACTGGCGGTGGGCGGGCACGCCGTTCTATCTGCGCACCGGCAAACGTCTGGTGGCGCGTTCCAGCGAGATTTCGGTGGTGTTCAAAGAGCTGAACCATTCAATCTTTGGCGAAAAGCAGGACCACCGCAACACCCTGTCGATCCGGCTGCAACCCAACGAAGGCATCACGCTGAATGTAACCATCAAAGAGCCGGGACCGGGCGGGATGCGGCTGGTTGATGTGCCCTTGGACATGACCTTTGCCGAAGCGCTTGGCGAGGACGCCGAAGAGACGCCTGACGCCTACGAACGGCTGATCATGGATGTGATCCGTGGCAACCAGACCCTGTTCATGCGCGGCGACGAGGTCGAGGCGGCATGGGCTTGGACCGACCCGATCATCGCAGGATGGGAGGCGCGCGGCGAAGTGCCCAAGCCCTATGAAAGCGGCAGTGCAGGCCCCGGTGATGCGGTGCAGATGCTGGCCCGCGACACCCGCGTCTGGCGCGAGGTAAAGCCATGATCTTACAAGAGTATCTTGACCGTGATTTGCTGGCGATGGAAGTGGCCAGAAAGATGGCGGGCGCTTTGGAAAACATCTTGTTGACCCATGATCGCGCCACTTTGGTGGTGCCGGGGGGGACAACTCCGGGCCCGATTTTCGACGTGCTGTCGGCGGCGCGGCTGGATTGGGACCGGGTCGATGTCACCCTGACCGATGAACGCTGGGTTGACGAAACTTCGGACCGCTCGAACGGGGCGCTGTTGCGGCGTCGGCTGCTGGTCGACCGTGCGGTGGCCGCGACGTTCAAACCGCTGTATCGCGACGGTCTGGATGTCGACGCCGGCGCTGTGCTGGTCAGCGAGGATCTGGATGCACATTTGCCGATTTCGGTGTTGCTGTTGGGGATGGGTGCAGACATGCACACCGCATCGCTGTTTCCAGGGGCCGAGGGGCTTGAGGCTGCTTTGGCCGCAGATGCCCCTGTGGCGCTGCCGATCTACGCCGAGGGTCAGGAGCCGCGCATCAGCCTGTCGGCGCATGTGCTGGATGGGGCAATGTCCAAACATCTGGTGATTTTTGGTGCCGAAAAACGTGCCGCTCTTGAACGCGCAGCCGATCTCACCCCCCGGAACGCCCCGATTGCGGCTGTTCTGGATGAATTGACCGTACATTGGGCAGAATGAACCATGTGGACTGATTTGAAGGCCAAAGCCGCAGCCGTGGCCGGGCGGCATATGCTTGACCTGTTTGAAACCAACCCGAACCGCGCTGAGGATTTCAGCGTACAGACGGGTGACATGCGTCTGGACTACTCCAAGACCAATCTGGATGATGAAAGCCGTGATGCCCTGCTGGCGCTGGCCGAAGCCGCAGGCTGGCAGGCAAAACGCGACGCGATGTTTGCGGGGGCGGCGATCAACGAAACCGAGGGGCGGGCAGTGCTGCACACGGCGTTGCGCAATCTTGATGGCGGCGCTGTCATGGTGGATGGCGCTGATGTGATGCCCGGCGTTCTGGACACGCTGGCGCGGATGCGGGCCTATGCGGATGCTGTACGTGCCTCGGGTATCACGGATGTGGTGAATATCGGCATCGGCGGTTCGGACCTTGGGCCTGCCATGGCTGCACGGGCCTTGTCCCCCTATTATGACGGGCCGCAGGTTCATTTTGTGTCCAACGTGGATGGTGCGCATATTGCCGACACGCTGGGCGGTTTGGATGCAAAGACGACGCTGGTGATTGTCGCGTCAAAAACATTTACCACCATTGAAACCATGACCAACGCCCGCACCGCGCGCGCGTGGATGCATGACCACGGCGGCGATCCGAAAGCGCAGTTTGCGGCTGTGTCCACAAGTCTGGAAAAAACCGCCGCGTTCGGAATTCCGGCCGAACGCGTGTTCGGGTTCGAGGACTGGGTTGGCGGGCGCTATTCGATGTGGGGGCCGATTGGCCTAAGCGTGATGATCGCCGTGGGGCCGAAAGCCTTTGACGCCTTCCTGCGCGGCGGGCAGGCGATGGACCGGCATTTCTGTGCGGCAGAAGGCGTGGAAAACATGCCATTGATGCATGCGCTGGTGGGCATGTGGCACCGTCAGGTTCTGGGCTATGGCACCCGCGCGGTGCTGCCATATGACCAGCGGCTGGCGCTGTTGCCGGCCTATTTCCAGCAGCTGGAAATGGAAAGCAACGGCAAGTCGGTCACGATGGACGGCCGGCCGGCCATGGTTGAAACCGGCCCCGTTGTCTGGGGGGCCGCGGGCACCAACGGGCAACATGCGTTCTATCAGCTGATCCATCAGGGCACCGATGTGATCCCTTGCGAATTCATGGTTGCGGCCCAGGGGCACGAACCCGATCTGCGCCACCACCACGATCTGTTGGTGGCCAACTGTCTGGCGCAATCCGAGGCGCTGATGCGGGGCCGGTCGCTTGACGCGGCGCGGGCCAGTGTGGCGGACAGATACGAAGGGGCCGAGCTGGAACGTCAGGCTGCGCACCGTGTGTTTGCGGGCAACCGTCCCTCGGTGACACTGGTCTATCCGCTGCTGGACCCCGAAACATTGGGGATGATCGTGGCGCTCTATGAACACCGGGTGTTTGTCGAGGGGGTGATTTTGGGCATCAACTCTTATGACCAATGGGGGGTCGAGTTGGGCAAAGAGCTGGCAACAGCCTTGCAACCGGTGGTCGAGGGGCGCGAGAGTGCCGAGGGCAAGGATGGATCAACGCGCGGGTTGGTGGACTTTGTGCATCGGTATCGCAGTTAAGCGGAGTGCCTGTCGGCACAGGCGATTTTTGCAATTTCCTTGCGGAAATCGCGGCCTCCGGCGGGGATTTATTGAACCAGAGAAGCGGGGGATTCAGGTTTCCCGCGCGCCATCCGCGATCAGGCGCTGCCGGATTTGCTGCGGAATTGGCATCCGCTCAGACCCGTCCTGCGTCAGCAGCACCATCACGCAGCTGAACGTCGCACGCTTGCGCCCTTCGGCCCAGATTGCCTGTTCCAATGTCATCGACGTGGTGCGCAGCGCACTGCATGTGGTGGTAATGACATAATCGGTATCGGCCCGGATTTCCTCGATAAAACGCACCTCGCCCGAGCGGATGACGATGCGCGGGCTGTCGGGGTCGTTCAGATTGCCGATGCCGTACATGCGCATGTGCCGGATGCGCAGCCGTTCGAACCAGACGAAATAGCGGGTGTTGTTGACGTGGTTCAGCGTGTCCAGATCGTCGTGGTGCACGCGGTCGGCCACGGCCAGAGGGGCGGCGGGGATGATGCCAAGCGCGGTTTGTTGGTCTGCATCCAGTTGACTGTGGTAAGGTATATCCATTTGACGATGCGTAAATCTGTGCAACCGCGCTTGCAAGCCCTGCTGACCCTTGGCAAACTCGGGACCAAGGGAGGATTGTGGACGCAGGGCAATGGTCAGGCGGCGCGCCTCTGTATTCTATGGAGAATGTGCTGATGCTTGGCCAAATGATGACTGCCCCCTTGACGATTTCTTCGCTGGTGGACCACGCCGCACGCTACCATGGCGACACAGAGATTGTCTCGGTCGAGACTGCGGGCGGCGTCGAAACCACAAGCTGGCGCGAAGTTGGCGCCAACGCGCGCCGTCTGGGCGATGCGCTGACCAAACTGGGGCTTGAGCCGCAGGCGCGCTGCGGTACGATCGCATGGAACAACCGCCGTCACCTTGAGATCTACTTTGGTGTATCGGGGGCGGGTTTTGTCTGTCACACGATCAACCCGCGTCTGTTCCCCGAACAACTGGTGTATATCATCAACCACGCCGACGATCAGGTGCTGTTTATTGATAAGACATTCGTGCCGCTTGTTGCTGCAATCCGTGACAAATGCCCGAACCTGAAACATGTGGTGTTGATGGAAGGCCGCGACGACGAGGCCGCCGCCGCCATCGAAGGTTTGCAATTCTATGACGAGCTGGTTGCCACGGGGGATGCCGGTTTTGACTGGCCCGACCTGGATGAAAACACCGCTTCGTCGCTGTGCTACACCTCGGGCACCACCGGCAATCCCAAGGGCGTTTTGTATTCGCACCGCTCGACCGTGTTGCACAGCCTTGTGGCCGCACTTCCTGACAGTCTGGACCTGTCGGCCACCAAACGGGTGCTGCCCGTGGTGCCGATGTTCCACGTCAATGCATGGGGCACGCCCTATGCCTGTGCGATGACGGGGGCGTCGATGGTGTTGCCGGGGCCGGGGCTGGACGGGGTGTCGCTGGTCAAGCTGATTGACGACTACAAGGTTTCGGTCGCTTTGGGCGTGCCGACGATCTGGCTGGGACTGGTGAACGAGGCGCTGAAATCGGGCAGCAAGCTGGCGACGCTGGAACGCACCGTGATTGGCGGTTCGGCCTGTCCGCCGTCGATGATCACCGCCTTCCGCGAGAATTTTGGCGTCGAGACCATTCACGCCTGGGGCATGACGGAAATGTCGCCGTTGGGGTCGGTCAACCAGCTGCTGTCCAAACACGACGCGCTGAGCGATGAGGCCCGCCACAAGCTGCGCGAAAATCAGGGGCGTCCGCCGTTCGGGGTCGAGCTGAAGATCGTGGATGAAGATGGCAAGGAGCTGCCCAACGATGGCACCGCGCAGGGCGATCTGCATGTGCGCGGGCACTGGATTCTGGACAGCTATTTCCGCAAATCCACCGAGGAGACGCTGACAAACGGCTGGTTCGACACCGGCGATGTGGCCACGATTGATCCTGACGGCTATCTGAGCATCAAGGACCGTTCCAAGGATATCATCAAGTCGGGGGGCGAATGGATCAGCTCGGTTGATCTGGAAAACATCGCGATTGCGCACCCCAAGCTGGCCGATGCTGCGGTGATCGGTGCGCGTCACGAGAAATGGGATGAACGCCCCGTACTGATTGCGGTCAAGGCCGAAGGGCAGGAGCCGACCGAGGCGGAAGTGCTGGCGATCTTTGACGACAAAATCGCCAAATGGCAAATTCCCGACCGTGTGGTGTTTACCGATGTGCTGCCGCGCAATGCCACGGGCAAGGTGCTGAAACGCAACCTGCGCGAAGAGTTTGGCGAGATCTTGATGAAGTAAGCTGAGCCTGCCTGGGTCAGATTTAGGGGCCGGTGCTGGATGCGCTGGCCCTTTTAGCTGGCGTGGGCAAACACGGATTGCGCAATTGAAATGCCAGCGCAGGTGTATGTCGCGCCGCGTGAAATCTCGTTCATGATGGAAGACTGGAGCGGGTAACGAGAATCGAACTCGTAACTAAAGCTTGGGAAGCTGCCGTGATACCTTTTCACCATACCCGCCGCAGGCTGGAGAGATAGCGGCTGGCCCGAGGGGCGTCAATCGTGATTTGTTGAAGGTTGGTGTATTGGCTGTTGATAATGCGTGGCGATGGCGGATCAGCTGCGCGCGGTGATCAGGTTGATGCGTGCGGGCACGCGCACGCCGCTGTCGGTGTCATAGGCGGCAAAGGCCTGCGCAATGCCGTTACGGATCGCCTTGCGGTCAGCATCGGTGGCGTTGAATTCGCGCATGATGCCAGAGGCGGGGCCGATGTGGCAGCTTTGCGCGGCCAGATCGTCCAGCGTTTCCAAAGCGCCCAGATGCAGGTCGACCGGCGTCACGGTGACATCCAGCCGGGCCGCGTGCAGCAGCTGCGTCACGCGGTTGGCATCTTCAAAGGCAAAGGGGCCGGGCAGGGTGCGGTCGACCTTGGCCGGGGTGCCCAGACGTTCGCGGGCGACGCGGGCGGGGTCCATGAACCACGGGTTCAGGTGGGCCGGGCCCCAGGCGGCCATCACCATGCGCCCGCCGGGGCGCAGGGCGTGGGCGAGGTTGGCAAAAGCCGCCGTTGTATCGGCAAAGAACATCACCCCAAAGCGCGAGATCAGGGCATCGGCTGCGCCTTGGGGAAAGATATGGGTTTGTGCGTCGGCCTCGGTCAGCGTCACATTGGGCAAATCGGCGGTGCGTGTGGCGGCCAGATCCAGCAGCACCGGCGAAATGTCATAGCCAAAGACAGCGCCCTGCGGCCCGACCGCCTGCGCGGCGCGCAGGGTGGCCGCCCCCGTGCCACAGCCGATGTCCAGCACGGTTTCGCCCGTCTGCAAGGCGGCGTGTTCCAGCACAACATCCAGAACAGGTGCCATCACCAGATCCAGCCCGCGCTGGTACTTTACCCATTTGTGCCCGGCCTCTGACGCCCAGAACGTTGCCTGATCGGTGTTGTCGCTCATTCGCGTCTGCGGCGCCGGCGCCCGCCCTCGGCCTTGTCGCCACCGCCGGTGTTGAAGGTGGCCGTGGGCAGGGTGACGATGGAATTCAGGATCGGGAAGGGTTCGACCGAGTTGGGGATCGCGCTGGCGTTCACGAAATGCTCCTGAAAGCGCGGCTCGATCGCGGTTTCGACCTTGTGGATCGCGCGCACGGTTTCCTCGATCTCCATGCGGGCCTCGCGGTTCAGCAGCGCGATGCGCGCGCCGGTGCCCGCGGCGTTGCCGGCCGAGGTGACCTTGTCCAGCGGTGCGTCGGGGATCATGCCCAGCACCATGGCATGTTTGGGCGAGATATGCGCGCCGAACGCGCCGGCCAGCACGATGCGGTCCACCTTGTCGACGCCGAATTTGTCCATCAGCAGGCGCGCGCCGGAATAGAGCGCCGCCTTGGCCATCTGGATCTCGCGGATGTCACGGTTGGTCACGGTGATGCGCGGCCCGCCACGGTCGGTGGCGTCATAGACCAGATAGGAATAGGTGCGCCCGTCTAGAAAACAGCGCTCGGTGCCGGTTTGTTCGGGGGCGCCGATCAGGCCGGGGGCATCGACGATCCCGGCCATGCGCATTTCGGCGACCATCTCGATGATGCCCGAACCGCAAATGCCGGTCACACCCGAGCCTGCAATCTCGGCGTCAAAGCCCTCTTCGTCCGACCACAGATCGCAGCCGATGACGCGAAAGCGGGGTTCCTTTGTGACAGGGTCGATCTCGACCCGTTCGATGGCACCGGGGGCGGCACGCTGGCCACTGCTGATTTGCGCGCCTTCAAAGGCGGGGCCGGTGGGCGACGAGCACGCCAGCACTTTTTCGCGGTTGCCCAGCAGGATTTCGGCGTTGGTGCCGACGTCGACAACCAGAACAAGGTCTTCGGATTTGTCAGGGGCCTCGGACAGGGCGACGGCGGCCGCATCGGCCCCGACATGGCCCGCGATACAGGGCAACAGATAGACCCGCGCCGAGGGGTGGATGTTCAGGTGCAAATCATCCGCGCGCATCCGCAAAGCGTTCGAGGTGGCCAGCGCAAAGGGGGCCTGGCCCAGTTCAAACGGATCAATGCCCAGAAACAGGTGGTGCATCACAGGGTTGCAGACAAACACCGCATCCACGATCAGCGCCTTGTCGATATGCGCCTCGATGCTGATCTGGGTGAACAGGGCGTTCATGCCCTCGCGCACCGCACTTGTCATTTCCTGCGCGCCATTGGCGTTCATCATCGAATAGCTGACACGGCTCATCAGATCTTCGCCAAAGCGGATCTGCGGGTTCATGATGCCCGACGAGGCCACAACAAGCCCCGATTGCAGGTCGCACAGGTGGGCCGCGATGGTGGTCGAGCCCAGATCGACGGCCAGCCCGTAAACCGAACCTTCGTAATAGCCGGGCCAGATGTGCATGATACGCGGCGCGTTCTCGCGGTCGCCCAGATGCACGGCGACGGTGACTTTCCAGTCGCCCTTGCGCAGCACCGGCTGCATTGTTTGCAGAATGTGCAGGTCGGCGTGGATGTTTTCCAGCGCCCATTGCTCGCGCAGGGCGTCGCGCAGCCGTTCCAGATCGCCCGAGGGGTCGTGCATGTCGGGTTGGCGGACCTCGACATAATACAGTTTGGTCGACGGGTTCATGGTGATGTCGCGCGCCTCGGCGCGTTTGCGCACCACCTGCTTGTGGACCTGGCTTTCGGGCGGCACGTCGATCACCACGTCGCCCTGCACCATGGCCTGACAGCCCAGACGGCGGCCATCCAGCATGCCACGTTTGGATTTATAGCGTTCCTCGACGCTGTTCCATTCGCTGAGCGCGTCGGCCTGCACGGTGACTCCGTGTTTCGAGAACTGGCCGTAACCGGGGCTGATCTGGCATTTGCTGCAAATGCCGCGCCCGCCACAGACGCTGTCCAGATCGACGCCCAGCTGGCGTGCGGCGGTCAGGATCGGGGTGCCTTTGGGAAAGCGTCCGCGCTTGCCCGAGGGGGTGAAAACGACGAGGGGGTCTTGGGAGGGATCGGTATTCATGAACGTGCCTTGCCTGTCTGTTGTCGCGAACATAGGGGTTTGGCAGGGAAGCGAAAGGTAGAGAGCGGCAAAATCGGGGTTGATGGCGTCATTTGGGCGCGCCTGAGGGGATTGACCACTGAATGCTCAGGGCGCGACTGCGGCTGGGCGCTGCCTGTTGTGCATGCTGCCTTGGGCCGGGGCCTTGGAGCTTTTGGGTTATTCCATCCCACGTGCATAGAAAATGAAACCCAGCAGGTTCAACAGCACCTGTGCCGCCAGCACCGTGGTTGATCCCGTGGGGTCGTAATCCGGTGCCACCTCGACCAGATCAATGCCCACGATCTCGTGCCCCTGCGCCACGCCCTGCAACAGTTCCAGCACCTCGTAATACAGGAACCCCCCATGGCTCGGCGTGCCGGTGCCGGGTGCAATCGACGGGCAAAAGGCGTCGATATCCAGCGTGATGTAAATCCGCGCGCCCAGCGGTATCCGCGCCAGCAGCGCCTGCGTGCCCATCTTGCGGGCCTGGCGCACCGAAATGATGTCAGACCCCATCGCCCGCGCATCGGCGTAGCCTTCACGCGCGGTGGAGGACACGTTGCGGATGCCCACCTGCGTCAGCCCCGTCACATAGGATTGTTCAGCAGCGCGGCGCATCGGGTTGCCGTGGCCGTGGCGCACGCCGTGGCGTTCATCGACGAAATCCAGATGCGCGTCGATTTGCAGGACGTGAATGTCGCCCTGGTCGTCAAAGGCGCGGATGCAGGGGATGTTCACCGAATGATCGCCGCCGATCACCACGGGCAGGGCGCCCGCCTTGAGTGCTGCGCGCACCCCCGCCTCGATATTGGCATGGCTGCCTTCGGTGTCGGTGTGGATGATATCGGCGTCCCCCATGTCGACGATGCGCACCGAGGCGGGCAGGTAGGTCGCGTCGTCCTCGTGGTCATAGGCCCCTGCGTGCCCAAAGCTGAACAGCGTCGATGCCTCGCGCACGCCGCGCGGCCCGAACCGCGCACCGGCCCGCCATTGCGTGCCTGCATCAAAAGGCGCACCCAAAATCGCCACATCGGCCTCCAGCGCGTCCCAATCCGGCTGATAGGGGCGCTTGCCAAAGGTCGAGATGCCGACAAATGGCAGGTCCAGCCGTCCGCTGTCGTATGAATTGGCCATTGCAGCCGCTCCTTTCTGGTGGGGTGGCCAGAGGATTGCGCAGGTAAAGCTGCCATGCAATCGGCCATTTGCCCTTTTCTTCCCGACCATCCCATGAAATAGGAAATTGCCAACCGTAACTCCGATGCGAGGTGTGACATGGAGATTCGCGAGGCTCTTACCTTTGATGATGTTTTGCTGGTTCCGGCGGCGTCCAGCGTGCTGCCCAGCACCGCTGACACGCGCACCTGGGTGACCCAGTCGATTGCAATGAACATTCCGCTGCTCAGCTCGGCAATGGACACAGTGACCGAAAGCCGGATGGCCATTGCCATGGCACAGGCGGGCGGGATCGGCGTGGTCCACCGCAATCTGGACATCGAGGCCCAGTCGCAGGAAGTGCGGCGGGTGAAACGCTTTGAAAGCGGGATCGTTTACAACCCGATCACCCTGCGCGCCGATCAGACCCTGGCAGATGCCAAGGACTTGCAAGAACGCTACCGCGTGTCGGGTTTTCCGGTGGTGGACGAAACAGGCCGTGTCGTGGGGATCGTGACCAACCGCGACATGCGCTTTGCCAGCGATGACAACACGCCGGTGCGGGTGATGATGACCTCTGAAAACCTGGCGATCCTTCAGGAACCCGCCGACCGCGACGAGGCGATCAGCCTGATGAAGGCGCGCCGTATCGAAAAGCTGCTAGTGACCGACGGCAAGGGCAAGCTGACCGGCCTGCTGACGCTGAAGGACACCGAACAGGCGGTTCTGAACCCCACCGCCTGCAAGGACGAGTTGGGCCGCTTGCGCGTGGCTGCGGCCACCACCGTGGGCGATGCAGGATTTGAGCGCTCGGAGGCGCTGATTGATGCGGGTGCCGACATGATCGTGATCGACACCGCACACGGACATTCCGAAGGCGTCGCCGAAGCAGTGCGCCGGGTCAAACAACTGTCGAACAAGGTGCAGGTCGTGGCGGGCAACGTGGCCACGGGTGCCGCTGTGCGCGCGCTGATCGATGCAGGTGCCGACGCGGTCAAGGTGGGCATCGGCCCCGGGTCCATCTGCACCACGCGCATGGTCGCCGGTGTCGGCGTGCCGCAGCTGACCGCCATCATGGATTGCGCGGCGGCCGCAGGCGACGTGCCGATCATTGCCGACGGTGGCATCAAGTTCTCGGGCGATTTCGCCAAGGCGATTGCCGCAGGTGCATCCTGTGCGATGGTCGGCAGCATGGTCGCAGGCACCGATGAATCCCCCGGCGAGGTGATCCTGTACCAGGGCCGCAGCTTCAAAGGCTATCGCGGCATGGGGTCGCTGGGTGCCATGGCGCGCGGCTCGGCCGACCGCTATTTCCAGAAGGACGCGGCAAGTGACAAGCTGGTGCCCGAGGGCATCGAAGGTCAGGTGCCCTACAAAGGCAGCGCCAACGCCGTGATCCACCAGCTGGTGGGCGGTCTGCGCGCGGCGATGGGATATACCGGCTGCGCCACCGTGGCCGAGATGCGCAAGAACTGTTCGTTCGTCAAAATCACCAACGCGGGTCTGTCGGAAAGCCATGTGCACGACGTCCAGATCACCCGCGAAAGCCCCAACTACCGCGTGGGCTAACCATCTGCGCCGACCCCATGCAGGGGTCGGAGCGCCCGAGCAATGCCGTTGGGGTGTTGTGCTGAAATCTAAAAATTGGATATTTATTTCATGATCTTGATCGACACTCTTAACCTGTGGTGCCACCCATGACGCCCGGTGCGCGGGTCGCCGCGGCGATCGAGATCATCGACGATATTCTGGCCGGTCAGGCCGCCGAACAGGCGCTGACCCGATGGGCGCGGGGCAGCCGCTTTGCGGGGTCCAAGGACCGCGCTGCGGTGCGTGATCTGGTCTTTGCCGCCCTGCGCACATGGCGCAGCGATGCGGTTCTGGGCGGCGGTGACGACGG